>NZ_JBEGHQ010000006.1:0-110305 GCF_040676285.1 Sphingobium sp. LMC3-1-1.1
GGCAGAAGTCCGCCGATCACCGCCCACTCTTCATCCGACAAATCGCCCCGAAACATCGCTGCCCCAAAAAAGCAGCCTTGAATCAGAACTCAGCCCAAATGAAAACCTCTTTTGTCAACATCGCCTAGTGTGGGGATGCTATGTTGCCGACGGTTCCCCACCCCTCGATATTCGCAGGGATACGATTTACATTATCGAGCCTGCCCGTCGCACATTTAGCTATATCGCCGAACCTTCCAAGACGAGCTATCAGTTAAATGTGCGACCTGCATTGCTGCTGACACGTGAACCGACCGGGCGCTATGAATTCTCTCCTACGCGAGGCGACGGCTATTTTTGGCCGTTGCTGCCCACCCCCGGAAAGAACAGAGATCGGGTAAGGCATCCCGGTGAATATGCTGGGCGCATCGAAATTGCCGCTGATGGGGGAGGGGTAGTATATTCTCGAACAAGCGATGTTCGTGCTTGTCTCCAATAGTCCGCTATTGAGAAGGCTTATTGCCCTGTTTAGCGACCGACAATGGTCGTTAGCCGACTATATCAGCATCCGTCCGCCCCATGAAAAAGCAACGGCATAGAAAAAGAGGGCGGCGAAAAAATAGCCTGCTGTTGATAGACGGCTCGGCCCGACTTCTACGGAACTGGGTCGTGTGTGAAATGCTCCCAGTGCCACGGGGAACCATGCGGCGATCAATGCGGCGGCAGCGATTTGGGTCTGCCAACCTCGCGCAGAAGCATCGACCCATAGGAAGCCTATATAAGCTAGAAGCGAGGCCGGAATTAGCAGGGCCAGATAAATCAACCAGCTTAATCTGAACCAATTCCGCGACGGCGGCGAGGAGGTTGGATCTGTCATATTCCAATTATCCGCGATCCCGCCAATGTCTGCAACGGAGATCACGTCGATGGGCATTGAGCGTCCACAAATGGTCGATCTCAGCCATGCGCTAAATGCGGTGAAGCAGCGTCGTAGTCGATCGCCACAATAGATACAGAGCACTGCTGAGAAAAACTATGCAGCCTCCGAGCATCAGGCGTGCCGTGATCAGGCCCGGACCGTCGCTCACCCCTACCGCCAAGATAGAATAGAAAGCGGCGACGCAGCTACCAACGAACAAAAGGAGTCCACCAATAAAGGCCACTTTTGGAAAACGGCCTATCAAGCTGTGCACTTTCAGCATGGGCAATTTATGTCCGCTTTAGCGTTGCAATTCAAGCCGAGCGGGCGGCGAGTTTTGGTCGAAATGCGCAGCCAACCTGTCGATGCACAGAAAAGGGCGCCCGGACCGCACCGGGCGCCCTTCTTCGGCTTTTTAAGGGTCAGGCCTTGTAAACCTTGCCCACTGCTGCGCGGAACTTCGCCATGTCGTCTGTCGAACCGACGGTGACGCGTGAGACGGTGGGCCAGATCGCCCAGTTGCGCCCGATCTGGACCTTTTCCGGTGTGGCGATCAGTGCGGCCTGCATGTCCTTGGCCGGCTTGGTCTTCCAGTCCACCATGAACATGTTGGCCTGGCTGCCAGGCTGCACCTCTATGCCGTTGCTGGTGAGCCAGGCGATGGTTTCCTCCCGGTTCGCGATCATTTCCTGACGCCGCGCCTTGATGAGGCCAGCTTCGGGGTAGACTGCATTGCCGCAGGCCATGGCGGTGATCGACAGGCCGCCGGCCGTGGGGCCGAAGAGGCTGATGCGTTTCTGGATTTCCGGGTCCGCGAAGGTCAGTCCCAGGCGCACGCCCGCCATGCCGAACAGCTTGGAAAAGGTCCGCATGACGATCAGGTCCTTGCGGCCCGCCACCAGCTTCACCGCGCTGGGCGCTTCGGAGAAGTGGATATAGGCTTCGTCGACCAGCAGGATCGAATCCTTGGGCTTGTTGGCGAGCAGCCATTCGATGTCGGCCAGCGGGGTCACGGTGCCGGTCGGGTTGTTGGGCGAGCAGATATAATAGAGCCCGGCATTGGGATTGGCGGCCAGCATCGCCTTCACGTCATGGCCCTTGCCGACGGCCTGGGGCGCCTTGGCAATGGGGGCCTTCAGGTAATCGGCCGTGCGCCAGGCGGATTCGAAGGTCGGATCGGCGGTGACAAGGCCCCTGGTGGGAGAGCAGAAAGCCGCTACCGTGCTGACCAGCGGGCCACCGGAGCCGGGCCACAGCATGATGTGTGATTCCGGAATGCCTTCCACCTTGGCGACGGTAGCGATCAGGTCGCCCTTGTAGTTATCCGGATCGTACCAGTTGCCGACGGCCGCGGCCCTGGCGGCGGCCTGCACCCCCGGTTCGAACGGGCCGGTCCAGCATTCGTTGGCGCCGATGCGCACCGCGCCCTTCACTCCGCGCGCGGCCTGCTGCTGCGCGAAGGCGGGCTGGACCAACATGTTGCCGGCAGCCGCGCCGGCAGCCATCAAAGCGGAAATCTTGCCAATGGTGCGACGGGAATAGCCCCGTTCGAGCAGGTCTTCGCGGGCGTCCTTTTCCAACATCATGGTCATGTCTGTCCCCTAGTTTTGCACGACTGCGTATATTCAACCGGGGGAAACGAAGGAGGCGGCGCATTTCCGCAATGCGCCGCCTCCGTTTTCGGGGAAATAATGAGCCGCTGTGCTTGATCAGGCTTTCCAGACCTTGTCGACGGCGTCGCAAAAGGCCTTCATCTCCTCGGTCGAGCCGACCGAGACGCGCGACACGTTTGGCCAGATCGGCCAGTTGCGCCCGATCTGCACCTTTTGCGCAAGGATCGCGGCCTGCATTTCCTTCGCCGGCTTGCCCCAGTCGACCATGAACATGTTGGCCTGGCTGCCCGGAATGACCTTGATCCCCTTCTTTTTCAGATGCGCGATGGCCATTTCCCGGTTGGCGACCATTTCGGCGCGGCGGGCCTTGATAAGGTCGGCCTGCGCCACCGACACCGTGCCGCAGGCGACGGCCGTCATCGGCAGCATCGCTGTCACCTGCCCGCCGTCATAGCGCATCATCTTTTGCATGATCGCCGGGCTGGCGAAGGTCAGTCCCAGGCGCATGCCCGCCATGCCGAACAGCTTGGAAAAGGTCCGCAGGATCAGCACATCGTCGCGGGTTGCGGCCAGTTTGGCGGCATTGGGACCGTCGAACCAGTGGATATAGGCCTCGTCGACGACGAGGATCGCGTCCTTGGGCTTGTTGTCGGCCAGCCACTGGATGTCCGCCAAGGGTGTCATCGTGCCCGTGGGATTATTGGGCGAACAGATATAATAGACGCCCGCATTGGGATCGGCGGCCAGCATCGCCTTCACGTCATGGGCATAGTCCTTGGTAAGCGGCACCTTCGTCACCTTTGCGCCCAGCCAGTCGCCAGTGCGCCAGATGGCTTCATAGGCAGGGTTGCCGGTGACGATGCCGCGGGTGGGGGAGGCATAGGCGACGGCGACGCGGCTCAACGGATCGCTGGAGCCCGGCCAGGCGGTGATATGCTCTGCGGGGATGCCCTCCACGGTGGCGACCGCAGCGAACAGCTTGGCATGCTCATCATCCGGTTCGTATCGATTGCCTTCCCGTACCAGCTTGAACGCGGCTTCGGCGGCGACAGGGAAGGGGCCGGTCCAGCATTCATTGGCGCCGATGCGCACGGCACCCTCGACCGGCTTTGCGGCCTGTTGCGCCATGGCACCGGTGACGCGCAGGGCTGCCGCGCCTGCACTCAGCAGGGCGGCGACCTTGCCCATCTGGCGGCGGGAATAGCCGCGGTCGATCAGATCCTGTTCGAACGCCTTCGTGTCGATTTCTGCCATATGCTCGTCTCCCTGACTCGCTGACCAACCAAGATTTTACGACCGTAAACGAATTCGCTTCCTCTTTCCGCCATGGGCGGGGAAGGAAATTGGATGGAACCGCGCATATTCGCCTTGGAAAGCGGACGTACGATCTGTTAGCGCTTGGTATATGCTCAGCACGCCCGCCGCCGCCGCCCGCCAGATCCTCGTCCGCCTGCAGGAAGTCATGGCCGCGCGCACCAGTGCGCAGGCGAAGCTGAACAAGGTGGTGGAGATCATCGGGGAATCGCTGTCGAGCGAGGTCTGCTCCATCTATCTGGTGCGCGAGGGGCTGCTGGAGCTGTTCGCGACCCGGGGTCTCAAGCAGGAGGCCGTCCACGTCACCCGCATGGCGATGGGCGAGGGGCTGGTCGGCATGATCGCCACCAATGTCGAGACGCTGAACCTGGACGAGGCGGCCTCGCACCCCGATTACAGCTATCGGCCGGAAACGGGGGAGGAACTGTTCCACAGTTTCGCCGGCGTGCCGATCGTGCGGCGGGAGCGCGCCATCGGCGTGCTTTGCGTCCAGCATGTCGAGCCGCGCCGCTATGAGGAAATCGAGATAGAGGCGCTGCAGACGGTGGCCATGGTGCTGTCGGAGCTGATCGCCAATGCGGAACTGGCCGATGACGGGCCACTGGACAGCAGGGTTCAGGACACGGGTCCGTCCGTGCTGCACGGGTTGCAGCTGGTGATGGGCATGGCGCGCGGCCATGCGGTGTTTCATCAGCCGCGCGTGCATATCGAACATACCGTCGCCGAAGATACGGAGGCGGAGCGGCAGCGCGTCATTTCCGCCTTCACCAAAATGCGCGAGCAGATCGACCGGATGACCGGCACGGCCGAGTTCGGTACGGAGGGCGAGCATCAGGAGGTGCTCGAAACCTACAAGATGTTCGCCTATGACGAGGGGTGGATCAGGCGGATCAACGAAGCGATCGACAGCGGCCTGACCGCCGAAGCCGCGATCGAGAGAGTGCAGCAACGCACGCGCATGCGCATGCGCCAGATCGACGATCCGCTGTTGCAGGACCGGATGCACGATCTGGAGGACATGGCGAACCGGTTGCTGCGCATCGTTTCGGGGCAATTGGGGACTGCGGCGCAGCTGGGCCTCAGGCAGGATGCCATCCTCATCGCGCGCAACCTGGGGCCGGCGGAACTGCTGGAATATGACCGGCGGCGGCTGAAGGGCGTCATCCTGGAGGAAGGATCGCTCACCGCCCATGTCACCATCGTCGCGCGCGCCATGGGCGTGCCGGTGCTGGGCCGCGTGCGTGACATCCGCCATCAGGTCAATGAGGGTGACCTGATCCTGATGGACGTCGCGGACAACAACTTGCTGATCCGGCCGACGCCCGACATGGAGGAGGCGTTCGAGAACAAGTTGCACGTGACGCAGAAGCGGCGGGCGGAATTTGCCGCGATGCGCGACCTGCCGTCGGTCACGGCGGACGGACAGCGGATCGAGTTGATGGTCAATGCCGGGTTGCGGGAGGATGCGCAGGCGCTGGACATTGTCGGCGCGGACGGCATCGGCCTTTTCCGCACGGAATTCCAGTTCCTGGTTTCCGCGACCTTGCCCCAGCGCGAAAAGCAGCAGCGCCTTTATCGCGACGTGCTGGACGCGGCGGGGGATCGTCCGGTTATCTTTCGCACTGTCGACATCGGCGGCGACAAGGCGCTGCCCTACATGGCGCGGGACGGCGAGGAGGAACTGGAGGACAATCCGGCCATGGGCTGGCGCGCGCTGCGGCTGGCGCTGGACCGGGACGGGCTGATGAAGGCGCAGGCCCGCGCGTTGCTGGAGGCGGCGGCAGGCAAGACATTGCACGTCATGTTCCCGATGGTGTCGGAACCCTGGGAATATGAGCAGGCTCGCGCGCTGGTCGAGCATCAGCGCGAATGGCTGATGGCCCAGAAGAAGAAGCTGCCGGTATCGGTGCGCTATGGCGCCATGCTGGAGGTGCCCGCGCTGGCAGAGGTGCTGGACCTGCTCCTGCCCCGGGTCGACTTCCTCTCCATCGGCACGAACGACCTCACCCAGTTCCTCTTTGCCGCCGACCGTGCGCATCCGCGCCTGGCGGAACGCTATGACTGGCTCAGCATAGCGATCTTGCGGTTTCTCGACAGGGTGGTTCGTGCCTGCGAGGCGCAAGAGGTGCCGGTAGGCGTCTGTGGTGAAATGGGTGGGCGCACGCTGGAGGCGATGGCGCTGGTCGGGCTGGGCGTGCGGCGCCTGTCGATCACGCCGGCCTCGGTCGGTCCCGTCAAGGCGATGATCCGCTCCCTCGACGCGGCGAAGCTGCGGACGGTGATGCGCAAGTTGCTCGACGAGGGTGTGACGGATGTTCGCTCGGCGCTGGTCGACTGGGCCGGGGAACATGCTATTGAATTGAATTGAGAGGATTGTGGCGACACATCGGGCCGGTGCGGCGTTGACAATCCCCGTCCCGCAATGAGACAAGGCCGGCCTTCAAGGATCGCGGAGCAGCATGTCAGAAGAAGCTGAACAGGAAGCCGGCGTCGCGACGCCGGAACGGCTAGGCACCCCGGGGGCGCGACTGCGTGCGGCGCGAGAGGCGCAAGGGCTGTCGATCCAGGACGTCGCCACCCGCACCCGCATAGCGCAACGGCAACTGGAGGCGATCGAGCGGGACGATTATGCCGCCTTGCCCGGCATACCCTATGCGGTCGGCTTCGCCCGCGCCTATGCCCGCGCCATCGACGTGGATGAGGTCGCGATTGCCGCCGACGTGCGCAGCGCCGTGCATAATTCGGATATGGGCAGCGTCCGTTACGAAGCGTTCGAGCCGGCTGATCCGGCGCGTGTTCCGTCCCGCGCGCTGGCTTGGACGGCCGCCGCCATCGTCGTGATTCTGATGGCGGGCTTTGCGGTGTGGCGCATGCAGGTCATGACCCCGCCGACGGGCGAGGAAATCGCGGCGCAGCAGGCGCCGGCACCGACCGCCGCCCATCCTGCCGCTGGCGCGCCCCAGGCTGCGCCGGTGTCGCAGACCGTGCTGTTCACTGCCAATGACGATGTGTGGCTGCGCATCTATGACGAGGCTGGCGAGCGGCTGAAGGACGGCCTTATGAAGAAGGGCGAGACCTTCACGCTGCCGGCCAATGCGCGCAATCCGATGATATTGACCGGCCGGCCGCAGGCGCTCACCGTGACGGTCGGAGGGAAGCAGATCGCGCCGCTGGGGCCGCCGGACCGGACCATTGCCGACGTGCCGGTCAATGCCGAGGCGCTGCTCGCGCGTGCGGCGCCGACTGGCGGGGCGACGACGCCGGCACTGGCACCGGCGCCTTCCACCCGGACGGGCGCCGGGCATGCGGTTCCCGCTGTGTCGCCCACGGCTCCGGCGGCGCCAGCCGCATCGGCATCGCCCGGCATGGCTCCAGCCGAGACTGCTCCCGCCCAGACCGCTCCTGAGGATTAAGGCGTCGACTTTACGCCAACGGCTTTAGGCAAAGTCTCGCTTTACCGGGCGGGATAACGCCTTATGGTTACGGATGGAGAGCGGCCGGGATGCGCCGTATTGCATTGAAGAAGTTCAAGTCGGGGATCATCATGCGTAACGCCTTTTTCGCGACCTCTGTACTGGTGCTGGCCGCGCCCGTCGCGGCCCAGAATGTCAGCGTCGATGTGCGGGTTGACCGGCTGGAGAAGGAAATGCGCGCCGTGCAGCGCAAGGTGTTTCCCGCCGGCGCGCCGCTGGAGGCGGAAATCACCCGCCCGGCGACGCCCGCCATCATGCCCGGATCGCCTTCCTCAACGCCGGTGGCCGACCTGACGGCGCGGGTGAGCGCGCTGGAATCGCAACTTGCCTCTGTCACCGGTCAGGTCGAGGAAAACAGTTTCAAGCTGAAGCAGTTGGAGGAGGCGTTCAACCGCTACAAGGCGGAGCAGGAAAGCCGCGCCGCGCCCGTTGTCGTACCCCCGGTCTCCGCACCCTCGGCTTCTGTTGCGCCTGCTGCGGCATCCAGCCACCCCGCGCCTCGCCCCGCCCCCAGCGGCGCAAGCGAGGAGCGCAAGACCGCTGTTGCCGCGATCGAGCGGCCTTCCAGCGGCAATGAGGCGGACGATGCCTATAGCTACGGTTTCCGCCTATGGGACGCGAAATTCTATCCGGAGGCGCAGGCGCAGCTGAAGGCGACGGTCGACAAATATGGCAGCAGCCCGATCGCCAGCAAGGCGGCGAACCTGCTGGGCCGCGCTTATCTGGACGATGGCAAGCCGGCGCTCGCGTCGGTCGCCTTCTATGAAAATTATCAAAAGCGTCCCAAGGGCGACCGCGCGCCCGACAGCCTGGCCTATCTGGGCGAAGCGCTGATCCAGCTCAAGAAACCGGCTGACGCATGCAAGGTCTATGCGGAACTGGAGCAGGTCTATGGTGCGACCCTGTCGACCGGTCTGCGCGGCATGATGGACAAGGGCCGGACCAGGGCCAAGTGTACCGCCTGAAGCGCGGATGAGTGAGGGCGATCCCGTCGACGAGCTGATCCGGGCGATTGCTTCGCTGATCGGGGAAGACGGCGCCGCCCGCTTCGGCGTGGCGGTGTCGGGCGGTCCGGACAGCATGGCGCTGCTCGACATGGCGGGAAGGGCCTTTGCCGGGCGGGTCGAGGCCGCGACGGTCGATCACGGTTTGCGCGAAGCATCCGCCGCCGAGGCCGCGATGGTGGCGGACTGGTGCGCGCGGGCGGGGATCGTCCATACCACGCTGCATCCTGACGGCGCGGTTCGGGGCAATGTGCAGGGCTGGGCGCGGGCACAGCGTTATGCGCTGCTGGAGGGCTGGCGGGTGGCACGAGGCCTGGACTGGCTGCTGACCGCGCATCACGCCGATGACCAACTCGAAACACTGCTGATGCGCCTCAACCGGGGATCCGGCGTCAGCGGGCTGGCGGGCGTGCGGGCGCGGCAGGGTGTGGTTCTGCGACCGCTGCTGGGGATGCGCAAGGCGGCATTGTTGGCCTATGCGCGTGTGCGCGGGCTGCCTTATGTCGATGATCCGTCGAACAGCGATCCGCGCTTTGACCGGGCGGCCTTGCGAGCGGAGCTGGCGGGGGTCGAATGGATAGATGCCGAGGCGGCGGGCCGCAGTGCTGCGGCTCTGGCGGAGGCCGAGGAAGCATTGGAATGGATGGTGGATGATCTCGCTGCGCGTCACCTGTCGGCCGAAGGAGAAGGGCTGGCGCTGGATCGCACCGATCTGCCGCGCGAATTGCTGCGACGATTGCTTCTGCGGATGGTGAAGCGATTGCAGCCTGACGCCTCGCCGCCCCGAGGGGACGCCGTCGATCGCCTGATCGAAGCAGCGCGCCAAGGACGAAAAATGAGTGTTGGGCGCCTGGTGTTGAAGGGCGGATCCCGATGGACGCTAACCGTCGCGCCGCAGCGGCGATGGCAATAGCAATAGAGGATCGTTACGGAAAGGTTCCACCGCTTGGCGCGTCCGGCGAACCATCTGTCGATTTGTCCGCGCAAAATGACCTTTCCTTAACGCCTATGCTGGTTAATGAGGCCAGTTGAGCGTGGGATTTTTCGATTCATGTTTGAATTTGCAGCGGTGACCTATGGCCTGCTGGCCAGCGTCATTCTTTCGGCAGCACAGCGCAATCACCGGATGGAACGGCCCCATCCGCCAATGTTGCTCTATACAGGGTATATGCTCTGCGGTCTTTCCGCAGGGGTCGCGGTGATCCTGGCCTATATCGCCTTGTCGCAATTTGTCGGCGGCTGACCGGAGAGGTCGCGCGCTTGCGATTTTGCTGCGGCATCCTATCTTGCCGGGTGAAAGAGAGTGGTGAATGAACGACGAGAAGGACCCGCAGGGTAATCCCTGGATCAAGAGCGCGATGATTTGGGCGGGGGTAATTGTCGCCCTGCTGCTGTTCGTCTCCATGTTCGACAGCCGCACGGCGTCGACCGCCGGCACGGGCATCGCCTATTCCGAATTCCGTGCCAAGGTGCAGGAAGGCCAGGTCAAGGACGTCGCCATCGCCACCGACCGGATTTCCGGCACACTGAGCAGCGGCCAGAAATTCAGCACCGTCCCGGTCAACGATCCGGGGCTTACCGGCCTTCTGGACGACTATAATGTAAAATATTCCGGACAGGCGGAGGAACAGCCGAGCTTCTGGATGATCCTCATCTACCAGTCGCTGCCATTCCTGTTGATCCTGGGCATTGCCTTCTTCGTGCTGCGCCAGATGCAGAAGGGCGGCGGTGCGGGCGGCGCGATGGGCTTCGGCAAATCGAAGGCCAAGCTGCTGACGGAGAAGCACGGCAAGGTGACGTTCGATGACGTCGCCGGTATCGACGAAGCGCGCGAGGAGCTTCAGGAAATCGTCGAGTTCCTGAAGGACCCGACCAAGTTCGCGCGGCTGGGCGGCAAGATTCCCAAGGGCGCGCTGCTGGTCGGTTCGCCTGGCACCGGCAAGACGCTGCTGGCCCGCGCGATCGCGGGTGAGGCGGGCGTGCCCTTCTTCACCATTTCGGGTTCGGACTTTGTCGAGATGTTCGTCGGCGTCGGCGCCAGCCGCGTGCGCGACATGTTCGAGCAGGCAAAGAAGAATGCGCCCTGCATCGTCTTCATCGACGAAATCGACGCGGTCGGCCGCCATCGCGGCGCTGGTCTGGGCAACGGCAATGACGAACGCGAGCAGACGCTGAACCAGCTTCTGGTCGAGATGGACGGCTTTGAGGCGAATGAGGGCATCATCATCGTCGCGGCGACGAACCGCCCCGACGTGCTGGACCCCGCGCTGCTTCGTCCGGGCCGCTTCGACCGGCAGGTCGTGGTGCCCCGTCCCGACATCGAGGGCCGCGAGAAGATCCTGGCTGTTCACATGAAGAAGGTGCCGCTGGCGCCGGACGTCAATCCGCGGACCATCGCGCGGGGCACGCCGGGTTTCTCCGGCGCGGACCTCGCCAACCTCGTCAATGAAGCCGCGCTGATGGCGGCTCGTCGCGGCAAGCGCCTCGTCGCCATGGACGAGTTCGAGGCGGCGAAGGACAAGGTCATGATGGGCAGCGAGCGCCGCTCCATGGTCATGACCGACGATGAAAAGAAGATGACCGCCTATCATGAGGCGGGCCATGCCATCGTCGCGGTCCATGAGCCGGCGTCCGACCCGATCCACAAGGCGACGATCATCCCGCGCGGCCGTGCGCTGGGCATGGTGATGCGCCTGCCGGAGCGGGACAGCTACAGCTACCACCGCGACAAGATGCACGCGAACATGGCCGTCGCCATGGGTGGCCGCGTGGCCGAGGAGATCATCTTCGGCTATGACAAGGTGTCTTCGGGTGCGTCGGGCGACATCCAATATGCCACCAAATTGGCGCGCGACATGGTTACGCAATGGGGCATGTCCGACAAGCTTGGGCCGCTCCAATATGAGGAGCAGCAGGGCGAGACTTTCCTCGGCTATTCGCAGAGTCAGCGCGTCCATATGTCGGACGAGACGGCGAAGCTGATCGACAAGGAAATTCGGGGGCTGGTCGAGCAGGGCTATGCCCGGGCGCAGGAAGTGCTGAGCGGACACGAGGATCAGCTTCACCTGCTTGCCAATGCGATGCTGGAATATGAGACGCTCTCGGGCGACGAGATCAAGACGTTACTCGAAAAGGGTGAGATCACCCGCGACGACGGCACGACGATCAAGCCGTCGGTGATCCCGGCGGCGGGATCTTCGATCCCGAAAACGCGCCGTCGCAAGGGGCCTTTCGGCGATCCATCGCCTGCTGGCGCTTGATCCCACCTCTATATTCGGAAAGGCGCTGCCTGAGGGCGGCGCCTTTTTTGTCGGATGCAGCCGGCTTTGGGCTGGAAGAGCGGTCCTCAGCCGTCCGCCCGGCTATGCATGAAGAGTGGGCGGGAACCGTGCCGGATCCTTTTTCACTCCCGCCCCGCGCGAATGGCGGCGCCTCCGGCAAAGGGGGTGATCGCTACCAGCAGCAATGACGTGGCGCCCAGGAATTTGAGCGCCGCACCGCTGCCATCGCCCAGCGTCCCTGCGCCGAAGATCAGAAGCGGCACGGCAAGCGGCAAGGCCAGCAGCCCCGACAGCGCGCCGCTGGAGCGCAATCCTGCCGTCAGCGTCGCGACCAGCAATCCCAATGCCGCCAGCGCGGGCGTGCCGATCAGCAGTCCCGCTTCGAGCAACCCGATGGTCGTTCCGTCGAGCTTCAACAGCGCAGCCGCGGGCAAGGTCGCGACCATCAGCGCCGGTCCAAATCCCAGCCAGTGGGCAATCAGCCTGGCAAGCACGACCGTCTCTTCCCCGATGCCGCGCAGCGCCAACTGGTCAAGCACGCCGGCGTCGCGATCCGGCGCCACCAGCCGGTCCACTGGCAGCAGACTGGCGAGCAACGCCGCAATCCACAGCATGCCGCCGCCGCTCCGCCGCAACAATGCCGCGTCCGGACCCACGGCAAAGGGATAGAGGCTGGCCACCAGCAGCAGAAAGGCGACCGGCAGCCACAGTCCGGCGGATTGCCAGGATTGCCGCAAATCCCGCGCCGCCAGGGTCAGGAGGATGGTCATGCCTCCTCCTCCATCGCCCAGACATGGTCCTGCATCTTCACCATGGCGGGGCTGGCCAGCGGCAAGGGTTGGTGCGATGCGGCCACGACGATCCCGCCATCGGCCAGATGTCGGGTCACCGCTTTTCCCAGCAGGTCAAGCGCCGCCTCGTCAAGTCCGTTGCCCGGCTCGTCGAGCAGCCAGATGGGTGCGCCGCTCGCGATCACGCGCGCCAGCGCCGCCCGTTTCCTTTGTCCCGTCGACAGCAGGCGCACCGGCACCTGGCTGAGAGGTTCCAGCGCCATTGCCGCCAATGCTGCATCCAGGGCCTCCGGCGCTGTTGCATCCAGCCGCGCCCAGAAACGGAGCGCCGTTCCAAGTGGCTGCTCCGTGTCCAGGGCCAGCCTTTCGTCTGTAAGGGCTACCCGGCCCTGGCGTTCGACTGTCCCGGCGGTCGCAGCCAGCAGGCCGGCGCAGATGCGCATCAGGCTGGACTTGCCGATGCCGTTCGGCCCCTTCAGCAACGCACTGCCGCCCGGCTCCAAGCTGAGGTCGACGTCGCGGAACAGCCGCCGCCCGCCCCGCGCGCACGCGACGCCCGACAGGTGCAATCCCGCCGGGCTCATAGCGTGACCATATCCTCCAGCACGTGCATGTCGAGGTCAGACAGGCCGAAATGATGGCCGATCTCGTGTACGACGACATGGGTGATCAGCATGTCGAGCGGCACGCCGGTTTCGACCCATTCGTCCAACAATGGGCGACGGAACAGGTGGATGGTCGGCGGCAGGTCGCCGGTCTGTGCCCTTTCTCCGACCGGGCGCCCGGTATAAAGGCCGGTCAGGCCGAAGGGATCATCGATCTCCATCTCCTTGAGCAGCTTGGGATCGGCAAACTCCTCCACGAACAGCAGGACATTGGAAAGGTGCGAGCGGAACGGCTCAGGCAATCGGGAGAGAGCCCCCAGCGCCAGGCTTTCAATATCCTCGCGCGTCGGCGCAAATCGGGGCTGTTGACCGGCATCGTCCATAAGGGAGACATAAAGCATGTTCCGAATCGTCTGCAAACCGCCGACGCACCGGAAAATGGGTTAATGCCGCCGGAAAATGGAACGGCGAGGCAGGGGATGAATGGATGATTGCGAAATTGGACGGAGAGGAACGCGCGCTGGCGCTACGGAACCTGCCGGATTGGACGCCGGTGCAGGATCCGGACGGCATTCGCCGCCTTTTCACCTTCAGGGACTTCTCCGCGGCGTTCGGCTTCATGACGCGCGTGGCGTTGCTGGCGGAAATGGCGGATCACCATCCCGAATGGTCGAACGTCTACAATCGCGTCGAGATCCTGCTGACCACCCATGACGCGGGCGGTCTGTCACGCCGGGACATAGACCTCGCCGCCCGGATCGATGCCCTCTTATAGACTCTATTGGGAGGCATTGCCCTCGATCCGGTCGTCATAGCCGCTGAGGGCCGACATGACCGCCGGATCATCGGCATAGCGGTGACGCAGGAGCGACAGTCGCGCATCGGTGCCGGTGCAGAGCGCCGCGATATTGTCCTGCAAATAGGCAAGCCGTTCCGCGTCATAGGCCTCCTCACCGCGAAAATGGTCGCAACTGTCGCGGTCGACCATGAATCGCGTTACCTCGTCCGGAAAGGGCGTGGGATCCGCCGTGCCGTCCGATGGCGGCAGGTCGGGCACATAGGGCGGCGGCGGGATGTTGACCACGGACGGCTTCATCGGCAGCGGGCGCAGGGTTGATGCGCCGGCGGCCGCGATTTCCTTCCGCGGTCCACTGTCCATTTCACCATGGCGCGAAGGCGCGGGGTCGAGCTCGGGCGATGCGGGCAGGGCGGCCGGATCCTGTTCGCGCTGTGGAGGGCTGTCCCCGGTGAGAAGGGGGCCGGCTGCGAGACCTGGCGCGGATGGTGGTCCGGCTTTCGCGTTTGCCCGTCCCTCAGGGTCGGGAGAACAACCGGCAAGCAGGGCCAGCATCATCATCGGAAACAGCACCTTGCCTGCGTTCACCCGATCTCCTCTCTCAAGCTGGCGATCAGATCGGCGACATGGTCCAGCCGCTCTTCCTCTTCGTCGAGAATCGCCATGAAAGCGGTTCGCCTATATTGATCCACTGCTTCCCGGGAAAGACGGTTTGCCGCAGGACATGCTGAAATCACGATATCCAGCAGCCGCTCGACCCCGTGCAGACGTCCCCAGAGATAGTCGTTTTCCCGATAGGTGCGGCTGAAAAAAGCGCCGAAATTATTGAACTCTATGCCCTTGAGCGTTGCTTCTGCGCCGCCAGGGCGGATGGCGCTGCAATCCTCCGGCGAAATGCGGTCGACCTTGACCGGATCATATTCATCCATCCCATGGCCCTGCAGCAGCGGCAGGGTGGCAATGTCGTAAAAGGGGAAGCCAAGATAGGCGAGCAGCATCGTCCGCCGCGCTGCCTTGGGCAGTGCGGCCAGGGCTTCGGCCAATATCATGTCCGCCGCTTCGTCCCGTTCGCGGAGGCCGCGGAGTTTCGCCACCGCCTCCAGCGCCGCGCCAGCATCGCTGGGCACCTGGCCGGCCGCCGCCTTGATCTCCCCATTGTAGAAGTCGGTGCCCTCGCATTCGGTATAGTGCGACAGGGCGGCATAGATGGCGTCGTGCATCTTCTGGATGGCGGGGTCGGCGGCGGCCGCCTCCACCTCCACCTCCAGCGTCTCGGCCAGCCGCCGGGCGAGGAAGCGCAGGCGCCGGATGCGGAAGGACAGGTCGTGCAGGCGGAAGAAGTCGACCGGCGCAGAGGCGGGGCCGACATCCTCCGTCAACTGGTCAGCGCCCATGGCACGCACATGGCTCCACAGGGCCTGGCGATAGCTTTCGCGCATCAGGGCGCTTTCCTCCCCGCTCAGGCGGAACAGCAGGTCGGCCAGATCCTCGACGATGCCGGACAGCTTGAGATGGCCATAAGCGGGAAAGGCGAAACCGGCGGAACTGGCCGCCCGCTGCTGCGCCTTGTTGCGCCAGGCGGAAAGCCGTGCCGGCGTCGGCCGGTCGAGGAAGAGCATACCGCCGATGGCGCTTTCCACCTCCGCCTCGATCCCTGGTCGCAGCGCGTTCAAAATGCGCACCATGCGACGGATACGGGCACTGTGGCGGTCGATCGCCTCCAGATTGTCCCGGATCGGCTGTTCGCGGGGAATATCGCTCAGGGCGCCGAAGATCGTGCGGAAGAAGCCGGGCAGCGGCGCATCCTGGCCCGATGCTTCCTCCGCCTCGCCGTGTCGGTTGAGCTGGATCGAGCGATGACCGGGCTTGGGATCGATATAGACGAAGCGCCGATCGACCTCGCGACGCGACGGCCGGTTCCTGAGCGCGCCGATGGCCTGCGCGAAGGGAGCGTTGGCCAGCACCGAGCCGTCGATCAACACCGCGTCCTCGGCACGGCCGCGCGCCGCATGACGGGGAAGGGCACGCGCCAGAAAGGCGTCGCGCGTCGGCCAGGCGCGATGGCGGCGTTTCAGCACCCGATCCAGCTCACGCACAGTGAAGGGCGGAAAGGCGCCGGGGAAGCTGGCAGTGGCTCGGGCGGCGAAGACCAGTTCGGCCGGGTCGGCAAGATTGCGTCCGTCCCGACCGTGGGCGCGAAAGCCGATGGAGAGCCGATGCTCCGTCTCCACCACCTGTGGCGGGCTGTTGAGGTTCAGGCTCTGGGGATGGCCTTCGAAATCCGTGACAGTGACGAACAGGTCCAAAGGATGGCCGGCGGGCAACAAGGGTGGACCGCGCCCGGTCGCCTCCATCGCGTCGAAGGCATCCAGGATCATGGCGGTGAAGATTTCCCCGCCGAAGGGAGGCTCGAACCACCGGGAGCGGATGAAGTGCGACAGCTTGTGTCGAACCTCCTCCCGCGTGTCAGGCGCGACGGTGCGTTCGACCGTGTCGCCCGGATGCCGCGCCGCCATCCAGACGAGCGGCGTCGCCCAGAATTTGGTGATCCGCCGCGCCGGTCGGGCATCGGGATCGAGCAGCTTTTCCACATCCGCATTGTCGAGCCACATGTCGGTCAGCGGGTCCAGCGACTGGCCCGTCTCAATCGCCTGCGCCAGGAAGATGCCGTTGATGCCGCCGGCGCTGGCCCCGGCGATGATATCGGGCATCACCCGCAATTTGATGCCGCAGGTCTTTTCCAGATCCTCCAGCAACTGACGATAGACTGCCTCGCTGCTGTTGCCGGAGGGGACGCCGTCATGAAAAGCCCGGCTGGCGCGGGCCAGGTGCCAGATTTCCTTGGTGATGCCGTGCATGTAGACGGCCAGGCTGATCCCGCCATAGCAGACCAGTGCGAGCCTGAGTTCCCGCTCTTTCATGGGGCGGAGAGTTGCAGAGCAAGGGCGGCTTGTCGAGGGGGTGTAGGTGGTGAGGCGCCTTTGCCCAACAGGTTCGTCACCCCAGGTTGAATTCCGCCCAGATCGGCAGATGGTCCGACGCCTTGCGCGCTGAAGCGCTTTCGTGCACGCCACAGTCGACCAGCTTCAGCCGCTCGCAATGCATGATCCGGTCGAGCCTTGCTACAGGGCGCCGCGCGTGGAAGGACCGACCGCAGGGCGCGAAGCTGTAATGCCGCGCGAAGTCGGCGAGGCAGCCGCGCTCCGCGCTCCATTCGTTGAGATCGCCCATCAGGACCGTCGGCATCGGATCGCCCAGATGCGCGGCATGGATCACGGCGGCGGCCTGCTTGCGCCGCCATAGTCCCGACAGATCGAGATGCATGCCGAAGATGCGCAAGGACGCCTGGCCCAGCGTCACCTCCGCCATGGTGGCGCCGCGCGGTTCCAGGCAGGGCAGGTGCAGCACGTCGTGCGCGCCCACCTCTGCCTCCTTGCGCACCAATATGGCGTTGCCGTGCCAGCCCATCGAATCGACCTGCACGTTGAGCGGCACGGGCTTATAGGGGCTGATGCTCTCAACCAGCCAGTGCGGCAGCGCGGCCGACCGGACACCGAAGCGCCGGTCGGCCTCTTGCAGGGCTATGATGTCCGCATCCAGTTCGTTCAGAACGTCGATCACTCGTTCGGGAACCCGGCGGCGGTCGGTGCCTATGGCCTTGCGGATGTTGTAGCTTGCGAGGCGGACGGTCTTCATGACGAAACAATGCGCCACTCCGCGCCCGGTTTCCACGGGAAGATGCAAAGAGGATTTGTGTTCCGCATATGTTCTGTTATGCGTGCGCAATGGCCAAGGCAAAGCGCAAATTCGTCTGTCAGCAATGCGGCACCGTTTCGGGCCGGTGGCAGGGGCAGTGCGACGATTGCGGCGAATGGAACAGCATTGTCGAGGAAGCTGCGGAAACCGTCTTTTCCGCCCGTCATGACCTGCATAGCGGGGGCAGGGCGCTGATGCTGGTGGGGCTGGACGACAAGGTGGAACTGCCGCCGCGCACCACCACCGGCATAGCGGAGTTCGACCGGGCACTGGGAGGCGGCATCGTCTCCGGTTCGGCCACGCTGATCGGCGGCGATCCCGGCATCGGGAAGTCGACGCTGCTGCTGCAGGCCGCCGCCCGCATTGCATCTGCGGGGCACAGCGTCGCCTATATCAGCGGGGAGGAGGCATCGGACCAGGTGCGCCTGCGCGCGCAGCGGCTGGGGCTGGGCAACGCGCCCGTGCAGCTTGCCAGCGCCACTTCCGTGCGCGACATTTTGACGACCCTGGGCGAAGGTGCACCACCGGCGCTGCTGATCATCGATTCGATCCAGACGATGCACAGCGACCTTATCGAGGGCGCGCCCGGCACGGTGAGCCAGGTTCGCGCCTCCTCGCAGGAGCTGATCCGCTTTGCCAAGCAGCGCGGCACGGCCCTGATCCTTGTCGGCCATGTCACCAAGGACGGCAGCATCGCCGGTCCGCGCGTGCTGGAGCATATGGTCGACACCGTGTTGAGCTTCGAGGGTGAGCGGAGCCATCAATATCGCATCCTGCGCGCGATCAAGAACCGATTCGGCGGCACGGACGAGATCGGCGTCTTCGCCATGGTGGCGGAGGGGCTGGAGGAGGTTGCCAATCCCTCCGCCCTGTTCCTCACCCATCGCGACGAGAATGTGACCGGCGCGACCGTATTCCCGGCGCTGGAGGGAACGCGCCCGGTGCTGGTCGAGATTCAGGCGCTGGTCGTCCGTCTTTCCAGCGGCGCCACGCCCCGTCGCGCCGTGGTG
This sequence comes from Sphingobium sp. LMC3-1-1.1, assembly GCF_040676285.1. Taxonomy (NCBI): domain Bacteria; kingdom Pseudomonadati; phylum Pseudomonadota; class Alphaproteobacteria; order Sphingomonadales; family Sphingobiaceae; genus Sphingobium; species Sphingobium sp. LMC3-1-1.1. The sequence goes on from NZ_JBEGHQ010000006.1 coordinate 18,542, forward strand.
GGATGGGACAGCGGGCGGCTCGCCATGGTGCTGGCCGTGCTGGAGGCGCGCTGCGGCCTCAGCTTCTCTACCTGCGAAGTCTATCTGAACGTCGCGGGCGGCTATCGCCTGTCGGACCCTGCGGCCGACCTGGCGGTTGCGGCGGCGCTGATGTCGGCCCTGTCGGAGCGTCCGGTGCCCGCCGATGTGGTCCTCTTCGGGGAAATTGCTCTGTCTGGCGAAATCCGGCCGGTGGCCCATGCTCCGCTCCGATTGCGCGAGGCGGCCAAGCTCGGCTTCAATCGTGCCTTTGTTCCCGCCGCCGTGGCTGACGGCGTCAAGGGCATTTCCGTGAGCGGTTATCGCGCCCTTGCGCAACTTGTTGACCAGATGCTCGGCCGCGGATAGCCAACAGCGCGATGAACGCGATCGACATACTCGTCCTGCTGCTGATCGGCGGCTGTGCCATTTTCGGGCTGATGCGTGGTTTCGTGCAGGAAACCCTGTCGCTGATCGCGTGGGTGCTGGCGATCTTTGCGATCCGGCTCTTCCATGCCTCGGCCACGGAACTGGTGGCGCCCTTCGTCGGCAGTGTGAGTGGGGCGGCTGTGCTGGCCTTCGTTCTGGTCTTCGGCATCACGTTCGGCGCTGGCAAGATGCTGGCGCACGCGATTGGCCGGCGCACGCGGCAGTCGATTCTGGGACCTGTCGATCGGGTTCTGGGCGCGGGCTTCGGCGCGGTCAAAGGCCTGATCGGCGCGACGCTGGTGTTTCTGGCGTTCAGCCTGGTTTATGACACTTTTTACGGCAGCGGCGCGCGACGCCCCGACTGGCTGTCGGATGCCCGGACATATCCGTTGCTCAATGCCAGCGGTCAGGCGATCAGCGAATTCGTGGTGGAGCATCGGGCGCGCAAGCCATCCGCTTCGGACTAGGCGGTCTGAACGCGCGCCGCCGTGACGCCCGTTTCGCAATGCTGTCCGTTCCGCCTGCGTATTGGTGGAAACTTTCGGTTCTGCTCATCCGTTCATCGGGTAACAGCAACGCAAGGAGATTTCCGATGGGCGAGATGACCGACAAGGTGAAGGCCGCGGGCAACAAGGCCGCTGGTGCGATCAAGGAAGCTGTCGGCCGCAACCAGCGCGATCCTGACCTGGTCGCGGAGGGGCAAGCCCAGAAGGTCAAGGGCACGGCGCAGGACATCAAGGGTTCCGTCAAGGGCGCTCTTGGCGACAAGATCTGAACCAAAGTCCATGAATGTTACATAGAATGGCCTCGCCTTTTTGGCGGGGCCTTTTACTGTATTATTGACATCATACACCTCTTGCTGCTTCACTTGGTGGGCAAGGGAGTTCAGGGACATGTTGGATCGACGGTCGATAATCGCGGGCGGGACGGCTTCGCTCCTGTGCGCGACTGGATTGCGCGCGCAGGTCCTGCCGCCGCAGGGTTTTGCCACGCCGTCGGGAACGGTCCCCTTCGCGCCCGAGGTGTTCCGCGAACGCCGTCGCCGGGTGATGGAGGCATTGAAGGACGGGGTCGCCGTCGTCCATGGCGCGGGGCCGGTGGAAAGCAGCGCGGCGGTGGCGCCGCCCTTCGTGCAGGATGGCGATTTTGCCTGGCTGACTGGCATTGTCGACGAGCCGGATGCCGTCCTTGTCATGGCGCCCGCCGAACGCACAATCAGGGAATGGCTGCTGCTGCCGTCGCGCGATGTGGAGTCGGAGCGCTGGGAGGTCGAGCGCTTGCCGCTGGGCACGGAACTGGAGCGGCGCACGGGCTTTGCCAGGGTTTCGCGCACCGGCGGCCTGGGGAGCCTGGTCACCACCCTGGCCGAGCGGTCCAAGACGCTGCATTTCCTGGGGCCGATCGTCAGCGCATCGGCGCCCGTGCCCAAGGCGCTGGAGCTCTATGGCAGGGTGATGCAGCGCGTGCCGGGCGTTTCGATGAAGGATGACAGCGCGCTTCTGCCTTCGCTGCGCATCGTCAAGGAAGCGCGCGAACTGGAGTTGATGCGCAAGGCGATGGCAGCGACGGCGCGGGGTCACATCGCCGCGATGAAGCAGGTGCGTCCCGGCATGACCGAACGGCAGTTGAAGGCGATATTGGAGGAGGGCTTCCGCGCCGGAGGCGGCGAGGGGCTGGCCTATGACAGCATCGTCGCGACCGGGCGCAACGCGGCGTCGCTGCACTATACGGGCGGCAGCGGCGTGATCGGCGAGAAGGACCTGATCCTGATCGACGCGGCCGCCTCCGTCGGGGGTTATGCCTGCGACGTGACGCGCACCTTCCCCGCCAGCGGCAGGTTCACCGACGAACAGCGCGCATCCTATGAACTGGTCCTCGCCGCGCAGGCCGCCGCCGTCGCCAGGCTGAAGGCCGGGGTCTATTATGAGGATCTGGTCGAGGCGGCGAAGGACGTGTTCCGGAAAGCGGGGCGGGTGGACGATTTCACCCATGGGCTGGGGCATCTGGTCGGGCTCGACGTCCATGATGTGGGCGACATGTCGAAGCCGCTGCCCGCCGGCGCGGTCATCACCGTGGAGCCGGGGCTGTATGTCCAGTCCGCCAATTACGGCATCCGGATCGAGGATCTGTACCTGATCACGCCGACCGGATCGCAGCGGTTGAGCGAAGGCGTGCCGCGCAGCATTGCGGAGATCGAGGCGGCGATGGCGCGATAGGCTGCCTCAACAAGGGCACGGTGTTCCTGCCCTGCCGTCATTCGGTGATCAGGGGGATGCGAGCCGTTCAGGCGGCGGGACTGGGCTCCTGCCTTCGCAGGAGCACGGCTTGCTGAAAGCCTGGGGGCCTAATCCTCTTCGGGGGTTGCCAGATAGTCCCGCACATCGCGTCGCAGCTCCCCGGCGCAGAGGTAGAGGGCGATGACATTGGGGACCGCCATCAGGAAGAAGCTGCTGTCGACGATGCCGACCACCCGGCCGAGGTCGATCGCGGCGGCGGGGGGCAGGGCGACGATATAGAGGATCTTGTAGGTCCATTGCGCCCTGGGGCCGTTGCCGAACAGATAGCCCCAGGCCTGAAGGCCGTAAAAGCCCCAGGCGACCAGCGTCGAATAGGCGAACAGCACCACCACCACCGCGAGCAGCCAGGGGAAGGAGGGCGACACCTGCGCGAAGGCGGCGGAGGTGATGGCAATCCCCTCCAGCCCGCCCTTCCATGTGCCGGCCACGACCAGCGCCAGCCCGCCCAGGGCGCAGACGACCATCGTGCCGAGCAGCGGTTCTAGCAGGGCGACCAGCCCCTCCGACACCGGATGCCGCACGCGCGCCAGGCTGTGCGCCATCACCGCCGATCCCACGCCCGCCTCGCTGGCGAACACGGCGCGCCGCATGCCGGCGACGAAGGCGCCGACCGCGCCGCCGGTCGCGGCCTGCCCGTTCCATGCGCCGTGCCAGATGTCCGCCAGCGCGCCCGGAATGGCGGCGGCATGAAGGATCAGCACGGTCGCCACGCCGACCAGATAGACCGCGACCTTGAGCGGGGTCAGACGTTTCGCCACTTCGCCCAGCCAGGCCGCGCCGCCCAGCGTCACCAGCGCCACCGCGCCCGCCAGCATCGTGCCATAGGCCCAGCCATTGCCGAAGCCCGTCACTACCTTCACCTGCGCGAAGCTCTGGTTGACCTGAACCATGGGGATCGCCCCGAACAGCGCGAAAAAAGCGTAGAGGCCGCCCAGGATCAGCCCGGCCCTGGGCCAGCCGCGCGCGGCGCCGACCGCCTTCAGCACATACATCGGCCCGCCATGCACATGGCCCTGCGCGTCGAAGACGCGATATTTGAGGCCCAGCGTTACTTCCGCCATCTTCACCGTCATGGCGAACCAGCCGATGATGAACATCCAGAGGATCGCGCCCGGCCCGCCCATTGTCAGCGCGACCGCGACGCCGGCGATATTGCCGAGGCCGATGGTGCCCGACAGCGCCGTCGACAGCGCGCCCCATTGGCTGACGTCGCCCTTCGCCTCGCCCGCATGGGGCTGCACCTTGAGGATGCGGAGCGCCCGGCCCACGGCCGTCAGGTTGGGAAAGCCGAGCCAGATGGTGAAGAACAGCATCGGCAGCGCGAGGTAGAGCACGATCAGTTCGATCTGCGTGCCCAGCACCGGCACCTTCATGAAGACCGCGCCGGAAAGGGCGTCGACCGCTGCATTGAATCCGTCCATTCGCAAGGGGATGGCCGGTCCCGGCTGGAAAGTCGAACAAAGATTGCTATGGGAGGGTGAGAGCTTCACCGCTGGGCGGGCAGGGACGATGAGCAGGAAATATTTCGGTACGGACGGCATTCGCGGGCGCACGAACCAGTGGCCGATGACGGCCGAGCTGGCGATGAAGGTCGGCATGGCGGCGGGCAAGCATTTCCAGCGGGGCACCCATCGCCACCGCGTGGTGATCGGCAAGGACACGCGGCTGTCGGGCTATATGGTGGAAAATGCCCTGGTCGCCGGGTTCACCGCGGTCGGCATGGACGTCGTGCAGTTCGGGCCGATCCCGACGCCCGCCGTGGCGTTGCTGGCCCATTCGATGCGCGCCGACCTGGGCGTGATGATCTCCGCCAGTCATAATCCCTATTTCGACAATGGCATCAAGCTGTTCGGTCCGGACGGATACAAGCTGTCCGATGAGGATGAACTGAAGATCGAGGCGATGCTGGACCAGCAGATTCCGCTCGCCGCATCGCAGGACATCGGCCGGGCCCGCCGCGTGGAGGATGCGCGCGGCCGCTATATCCATGCGGTGAAGTCGAGCTTTCCGGCGGAACTGCGGCTCGACGGACTCAAGATCGTGGTCGATTGCGCCAATGGCGCGGCCTATCAGGTCGCGCCTTCCGCCCTGTGGGAGCTGGGGGCGGAGGTCGTGGCGGTCGGCGTCACGCCCAACGGCATCAACATCAACGACCAGTGCGGATCGACCGCGCCGCTGCTGTTGCAGGAAAGCGTGGTGTCGGCGGGCGCGGACATCGGCATTGCGCTGGACGGCGACGCCGACCGGCTGATCGTGGTGGACGAGCATGGCACGATCGTCGACGGCGACCAGATCATGGCCCTGATCGCGGGCAATTTCGCGAAGGCGGGCACGCTGCGCGGCGGCGGGCTGGTGGCGACGGTGATGTCGAACCTGGGGCTGGAGCGTTTCCTGGCGGGGCAGGGCATGGCGCTGGAGCGGACCAAGGTCGGCGACCGCTATGTGCTGGAACGGATGCGCGAGGGCGGCTTCAATGTGGGAGGCGAGCAGTCGGGACATATGATCCTGTCGGACTATGCGACGACCGGCGACGGCACGGTCGCGGCGCTGCAGGTGCTGGCGGCGCTGGTGCGATCGGGCAAGCCGGCGAGCGAGGTGCTGCACCAGTTCGATCCCGTGCCGCAATTGCTGAAGAATGTCCGCTTTTCGGGCGGCAGGCCGCTGGAGCATGAGGATGTGAAGCGCGTCATCGCCCAGGCCGAGGCGGAACTGCAGGGCAGCGGGCGGCTGGTCATCCGTCCTTCCGGTACGGAGCCGGTGATCCGGGTGATGGCGGAAGGCGACCGGGAGGAACAGGTCAGGGATGTAGTGGAGCGCATCTGCGACGCGGTGGCCAGGGCGGCGGCGTGATGGCGTCGCGTTGCGGTCGTTCCCGCCGGCGAAGAGAGGACGGACGAGCGGCGGGTGCGGATCATGCTTGAGATGCGGCCCGATTGCGAGCGCTGCGGCGTGGACCTGCCCGCCGATGAGCCGGGCGCGTTCATCTGTTCCTTCGAATGCACCTATTGCGCGTCCTGTGCGGAGGCGCTGGACGACCGCTGCCCCAATTGCGGCGGGGAGTTGATGGACCGGCCGACCCGGACGGGCGACGCGCTGAAGCGGCATCCGGCGTCGGCGGAGCGGCGTTTCAGGGCATGACCGTCGCGCGCGTCCTGATCATCGCCGGGTCCGACAGCGGCGGCGGGGCCGGCATCCAGGCCGATATCCGCACCGTGACGCTGCTGGGCGGTCATGCCATGACGGCGATCACCGCGATCACCGCGCAGAACACGCTGGGCGTGCAGGGCGTTCACCCGGTACCGACCGACATGGTGATCGGGCAGATGGAGAGCGTCATCAGCGATATCGGTGTCGACGCGGTGAAGATCGGCATGATCGGATCGGCGCAGACCGCCGCGGCGGTGGCGGAGCGGCTGGCGATGCTGGAGGGCGTGCCCATCGTCTTCGACCCGGTCATGGTCGCCAGCAGCGGTTCGGTGCTGGCCGATGAGGCGACCGTGGCGGCGTTCGAGAGGCTGATGGCGCTGGCCACGGTGGTGACGCCCAATATCCCGGAACTGGCGGCGCTGGGCGGGGAGGAGATCGCGATCCGCTTCGCCACCCATGTGCTCGCCAAGGGCGGCCATGGCGAGGGGCCGATGCTGACCGACCGGCTGATCGGGCCGCGCGGCGTGGTGAAGGCGTGGAGCAATGCGCGGATCGACACGCGGCATAGCCATGGCACCGGCTGCACGCTGGCCAGCGCGATCGCGACGGGGCTGGGCCAGGGATGGGACATGATCGACGCGATCGAACGGGCGCGCAAATATGTGCGGGAGGCGCTGGCGCTGGCGCCTGGGCTGGGCGGCGGACATGGGCCGATGGGCGCGCCTTTCGGATTCCATGACCATGCCTGATTTCGCCCATGAACTGCGCCATCATCCCGGACTGGTCGCCGGGGTGGACGAAGCGGGGCGGGGGCCGCTGGCCGGGCCGGTGGTGGCGGCGGCGGTGATCCTGCGGCAGGAGGATTGCCCCGACGGGCTCAATGACAGCAAGCAGCTCAGCGCGGCGAAGCGGGCCGTGCTGGAGGGCCAGATCAAGGCGCGGGCGCTGTGCTGGGGCCTGGGGGTCGCGTCGGTCGAGGAGATCGACAGCCTGAATATCCTGTGGGCGACCATGCTGGCGATGACGCGGGCGGTGGAGGCGCTGACCCATGATTGCGCGCATGTGCTGGTCGACGGCAATCGCTGTCCGCAGTGGCGATGGGCTTCGACGGCAGTGGTCGAGGGCGACGCCAAATGCCTGTCGATCGCGGCCGCCTCCATCCTGGCGAAGGAGGCGCGCGACCGGATGATGATAGAGGCGGCGGCGGTGCACCCGCATTATGGCTGGGAAAGCAACAAGGGCTATGGCAGCGCCCGGCATCTGGCCGCGCTGCGCGAGCATGGGCCGACGCCGCTGCACCGCAGGAGCTTTGCGCCGGTCGCGCAGTTGAGCCTGCTCTAGGGGATCGTTGCAGCGGCCCATCCCGTTCCGATACGGGGAAGCGACATGCGGGGGCTGGTGCCGGCCGGTCTTATGGTTAAGAAGGTGTTTATGCGCGCCTTTCCGACCTTCCTGCTGTTGCTGATCCTTGCGGTTGCGCGGCCTGCGGGGGCGCAGGAATCGCTGGGCCCGGGGGGGTATAGCTGGCTGGAGGAGGGGCCGTTTGGCGGGCCGCTCTATCTGGTCATCAGCATCGAGCGGCAGCGGGTGCATGTCTATGACGGTGACCGGCTGGTCGGCATCGCCAGCGTGTCGACGGGGATGAAGGGGCATCGCACGCCGACCGGCGAGTTTCCCGTCCTGCAGAAGCGGGAATGGCATCGGTCCAACATCTATTCCAACGCGCCCATGCCCTTCATGCAGCGGCTGACCTGGGACGGGATCGCGCTGCATGCCGGGCACAATCCGGGTTATCCGGCGAGCCATGGCTGTATCCGCCTGCCCTATGCCTTCGCCCGCAAGCTGTTCGGGATGACGCAGGTCGGAACGCTGGTCAGCGTGACGCCGGAGCGGTTGAGCCCGACGATGATGGTGGACGCGCTGGTGCTGGGCGATCCGGGCAGCGCCGTCGCCACCTTCACCCCGCAGGCGCCGGTCGCGCTGGCGCAGCGGGACGATCCGGTGGAGGGCGCGCCGATGCTGGAGGTGGATCCGGGAATATTCCGGTTGAGGTTGATGCGGCGTTAGGCCCGAAAGGGTGTGAGAAAGGCGGCGAGGCTCCTGTGAACCCCGCCGCCTTCCTGATTGCCGTCCTTGTGATCAGGCCGCTTCGGCGGCTTCCTCCGTCGCGGGGAGGCGGATGAGATAGTCGAAGGCGGACAGCGCCGCCGTCGATCCGGCACCCATGGCGATCACGATCTGCTTGTAGGGCACGGTGGTGCAATCGCCTGCGGCGAAGATGCCCGGCTGGCTGGTTTCGCCGCGCGCGTCGATCTCGATCTCGCCGCGTGGGGAAAGGGCGATCGCGTCCTTCAGCCATTCGGTGTTCGGGACAAGGCCGATCTGGACGAAGATGCCCTCCAGCTCGACATCATGCTCCGTGCCGCTGTTGCGGTCCTTGTAGCTGAGGCCGGTCACTTTCTCCCCATTGCCGTCCACCCTGGTCGTCAGGGCCGAGGTGATGATCCTGACATTGGGCAGGCTGGCGAGCTTGCGCTGAAGCACGGCGTCGGCACGAAGCTGGCTGTCGAATTCGATCAGCGTCACATGGGCGACGATGCCGGCAAGGTCGATCGCGGCTTCGACGCCGCTATTGCCGCCGCCGATCACCGCCACGCGCTTGCCCTTGAACAGCGGACCGTCGCAATGCGGGCAATAGGCGACGCCCTTGTTGCGATATTCCTCTTCGCCCGGCACGCCCATCTGCCGCCAGCGGGCGCCAGTGGAGAGGATGACGGTCCGGCCCTTGAGCGACGCGCCATTTTCCAGCACGACCTCATGATAGCCGCCTTCGGTCCTGGCGGGGATCAGCTTTGCAGCCTTCTGAAGGTTCATGATCTCGACTTCATAATCCTTGACGTGCGCTTCCAGCGCCGACGCCAGCTTGGGGCCCTCGGTACGGCTGACCGAGATGAAATTTTCGATATCCATGGTGTCGAGCACCTGGCCGCCGAAACGCTCCGCCGCGACGCCGGTGCGTATGCCCTTGCGCGCCGCATAGATCGCGGCGGCCGCGCCGGCGGGGCCGCCGCCGACCACCAGCACCTCGAACGGGTCCTGGGCCTCGATCTTCTCGGCCGCGCGGGCTGCCGCGCCGCTGTCGATCCTGGCGACGATCTGCTCCAGCTCCATGCGGCCGCTGGCGAAGGGTTCGCCGTTCAGGAAGACGGTGGGGACGGCCATGACCTTGCGGGCGTCGACCTCTTCCTTGAACAGCCCGCCGTCGATCGCGACGTGGCTGATGCGCGGGTTGAGCACGCTCATCAGATTGAGAGCCTGCACCACGTCGGGGCAATTCTGGCAGGAGAGGGAGAAATAGGTTTCGAAGGCGAAGTCGCCGTCCAGATCCTTGATCTGCTGGATCAGGTCCTGCGCCGCCTTGGAAGGGTGGCCGCCGACCTGGAGCAGTGCCAGCACCAGCGAGGTGAATTCATGGCCCATGGGCAGGCCGGCGAAGGTGACGCCGATGTCCGTGCCGGCGCGGCGGATCATGAAGCTGGGCACGCGCCTGTCATGACCGGCGGCGATGGTCACCTTGTCCGACAGTTCGGCGATCTCGTCCAGCAGGGTCTTCAGTTCCCGGCTCTTCGCGCCGTCGTCCAGCGACGCGACCAGTTCGATCGGCTGGGTGATGTTCGCCATATAGGCCTTGAGCTGGCCCTTGAGATTTGCGTCCAACATCTTCTGGTCTCCTTGGGTTGGGCGCGCCTATCCGGGGCGCGGCTAGAGCGCGTTGCGTCAAGTCCGAGTCATGCAGCGCGCGCTATGCTTTTGATGTCGCATCGTTTTTGCGCAAAACCGGTTCCCACTTTTGCGCACGATGCTCTATATCTTCGCCGGGATGGTGCGACCCGAAGGCCCGGCGTTCTTGCCAATGATCTGGCGGTATTGACGTTCCGTTTTCCTGCGAAGGCGGGAATTCGGCACGAAAGGGGACCGTGTTCCTGTCTTCGCAGGAAAACGCGGTTCCAGGATGGTCCGCCGGGCAGGGGAGAGCGTGTCTCGACCCAGCCCGACGAGACTCAAGGCTCTTAGATCTTGCCGACGAGGTCGAGCGACGGAGCGAGGGTTGCTTCGCCTTCTTCCCACTTGGCCGGGCAGACTTCGCCGGGATTGGCGGCGACATATTGCGCAGCCTTGACCTTGCGAAGCAGTTCGGTCGCGTTGCGGCCGACGCCTTCCGAGGTGATTTCCATGAACTGGATCACGCCTTCGGGATCGACCAGGAAGGTCGCGCGGTCGGCCAGGCCGACGCCCGGACGCATCACGTCGAAATTATTGGTGATCTGGCCCGACTGGTCGCCCAGCATGTAATAATTGATCTTGCCGATGGCCGGCGAGGTGTCATGCCAGGCCTTGTGGCTGAAATGCGTGTCGGTCGACACCGAGTACACCTCGACATTCAGCTTCTGCAGCGTCGGGTAGATGTCGGCCAGATCCTCCAGTTCCGTCGGGCAGACGAAGGTGAAGTCGGCGGGGTAGAAGAAGAAGACGGCCCACTTGCCCTTCACGTCGGCGTCGGTCACGTCGACGAACTTGCCTTCCTTGTAAGCGGTGGCGGTGAACGGCTTGATGGTCGTATTGATAAGCGCCATGGGCTTTCCAGTTCCTTTACAGGGGTTGCTGTTGCCCGACCCATGTAGGGAATGCGCGGGGTGGCGTGAAATTGGTTTTATTGGCCAGCTTGATTGATAAAAACGATCACTACCCGCGTCATTGATCGACTTGGCCATTTCTGGGCTTCGCCAGCACGTAATTCATCGCTTCCTCTATCATGCCGAGCGCTTCGGCGATCGTGAAGGTCGAGGAGTCGAGGCACAGTTCCAGCCACAGGCCGTCGATCATGGCGGTCAGCCCGATCGCGGCGATGCGCGCGTCGGGACGCGGGATCTGCGGCGCTGCTTCACGCAGCAGAACCTCCATGCGTTCGCGTCCCCCGCCATAGGTTTCGGCATGGGTGGCGGCGATCGCCGGATTGGTCTTGTTGAGGCTCCAGAAGGAAATCCAGGTCGCGAGCAGATTGGGGTCCAGCACGGGCGGCTGGAAGTTCGACCGCAGATAGGCCCAGAGTCGGTCACGCGGATCGGGTCCAGCCTCCGCCACGGCGCGTTCCATCGCGGCGGCGACCTTTTCGCCGACATCGCGATAGGTGGCCAGGATCAAGGCGTCGACGCCATCGAAATAATGGGTGAGCAAGCCCGCCGAGACGCCGGCATAGGCGCAGATCGCACGAACGGAAGTGCCGCCCACGCCCTTTTCCGCAAGGCAGCGCGCCGTCGCCTCTATCAGCGCCTGCCGCCGGAAATCAGCGGATTCGCGAACGAACCGTGCCCGTTCCGGGCGCACCTCAACCTTGTTCTCCATCTCTCTTCCCCGCCCATGATCCGATTTTCCCGCCGCAGCCGCTGACATGCGGCTCCGTCCCTTCCGGAAAAAATGGATCGAAGCCTCGCGTTCAGCGGTTTATCGGGTCAATTGCAAGGAGAAAGATGGATGAAACGCCGCAATCTGGGCCTGCTCCTGCCGCTGATGGCAATGGGAGCGCTATCGTCGGGCTGCACGAAGAATGTGGACCGGAACGAGGGAAATAATGTCGAGGCCCCGGAGGTTGAGGCGATCGCGGAGCCGGACGCCGTCGGATCAGCCGTCAACGAGTCGGCGAACCTGCCGACCGACGAATGGGTCGGACGGTGGAACGGGCCGGAGGGGCTATTCCTGGACATTCAGCCTTCGCCGGACGGCCGGCGCGGCCATTATGCGATCGCGAACCAGGACAATCTGGACCGGCAGGCGGATTATGCCGGCGTGGCCGAAGGAAAGACGATCCGCTTCATGCGCGACGGCAAGGATCTGACCATCCGTCCGGGAACGGGGGCGGAGACCGGCTTCAAGGATCTGGCTGGCCGGCAGGACTGCCTGATCGTCCTGCCGGGACGGGAGGGCTATTGCCGCTGAGGGATTATCCGGAAAGGCGCCTTGGCGCGGCCGTCGCGGCCCAGGAACCCGCCAGGAACCCGTCTGTGTGCTTGCGCATTTATGCCGCCGGGTGGCGTGAAGATGAGGAGGATCAATATGGCGGATTATCAGGAGCGTCCAGCAACGACCACGATCATCGAAAAGCGTGGCGGCGGCGGCACCATGATAGCGGTTCTCCTGCTGGTCGTGGTTGTGGCCATTGCCGCCTTCTTTCTGATCAGCAGCCAGAGCCGGAAGGACAACGCGGTCGAAAGCGCCGCCTCGCAGGTCGGTCAGGCGGCGAGCGACGTCGGCGACGCGGCCAAGGATGCGGCAGGCGCGGCCAAGGGCGAGTGAAGCCCTCGGCGGAACCGGCCGTCCGGCTTCATCCGCGTGGCTGACATGCAAAAAGGGCGCCCCCGATCGGGGGCGCCCTTTTCCAGGCCTGCCGTTGTCGGTTCAGCCCGAATTCTTCAGCCTTCGACCTTCACGTGCCGGGGTGCGGCCTCATTGAGGATGCGCAGGATCTTCTTGAGGGCGCTGGGTTCGTCCGTTTCCTCCATCGCCGCGAGTTCGCGGGCGAGGCGGCTGGACGCTGCCTCGAAGATCTGCCGTTCGGAATAGCTCTGTTCCGGCTGATCGTCGGCGCGGAACAGGTCACGCGTCACTTCAGCGATCGACACCAGGTCGCCCGAGTTGATCTTCGCTTCATATTCCTGGGCGCGGCGCGACCACATGGTCCGCTTTACCTTGGGCTTGCCCTTCAGCGTTTCGACCGCCTCCTCCAGCGTCTTGTTGGAGGACAGCTTGCGCATGCCGACGCCTTCGGCCTTGTTCGTGGGAACGCGGAGCGTCATGCGCTCCTTCTCGAAGCGGAGCACGTACAGCTCCAGCTCCATGCCTGCGATCTGCTCCTTTTGCAGCTCTATGACGCGGCCAACGCCATGCTTGGGGTAAACAACATAATCACCTACGTCAAAGGACAGCGCCTTGGCAGCCATTTGAAACCTTTCCATGTGTTCGGGGGAACGGTGGCATTCGCGTTGCAGGTGCGAAAAGACGCACCAGCCAGGGGAAGCGCGGCGCCACCATCATAACATCAGGCATTTGTCTCCGTAGCGGACGCGACCATGTCCACCTGTTGGTTCCCATTTATCAGATTCGTAACAAAATTGCCACCCCCGGACACAAAATCCGGGAGTGGGCGCGCAAGTTGACCGCTAGAGCTAGTCCTGGGCCGACCGGGGCCGGTCGCTCAGCTGCCGGTGCCGGGTTCCGCCGAGAAGAATTTCTCCAGCTTGTTTTCGATGCCCTTCATTTCATCGGCGTCCGCGGGCGCATCGCCCTTGACCGTGATGTTCGGCCATTCGGCGGAGAATTTCGTGTTGAGCTCCAGCCATTTTTCCAGGCCGTTCTCGGTATCGGGCAAGATCGCTTCGGCCGGGCATTCCGGTTCGCACACGCCGCAGTCGATGCACTCATTGGGATTGATGACCAACATGTTCTCACCCTCGTAGAAACAGTCCACGGGGCAAACTTCGACGCAATCCATATATTTGCAGCGGATGCAGTTATCGGTCACCACATAGGTCATGGGTCAACACTCTTGGAATTGAGACAATCGGCGCCTGCTATGCGCGGCCGGGGCGAAGGTCAATGAGGATATTTTTGGGTGGGCGTTAGCCGGGCTTGGCGGGAAGGATCATCGGGGCTCAGGCGCCCACGGTAAGTTCCTCATAACAGGATTGCGCTTCGGCCGCCGGGCCCCGGCGGCCGGGGAGCTGGAGGATGCGGACGACCCGGACGCCGCTGGGGTGGGGAAAGGTGATGAGGTCGCCCGCCCGCACCGGCGCGTGCGAGCGTTCGATGCGGCGGCCATTGAGGCGGATGTGACCGTCCTCCGCCATTTTCTGGGCGATGGAACGGCTCTTTGCGAGGCGCGCGAACCAGAGGAACTTGTCGATGCGCAGGCTGGGGCCGTGGGCCGGAACCAGGCCCGCGTCAGCCATTGCGGCCGAGCAGTTCGGCCAGGCCCGCAAAGGCGTTGTTGCCGGTGGGGGCTGGGCCGGACGAGGCGGCGGGGCGCGGCCCGCGGTCGTTGCGCGGCTTGCCCTGGGCCGGTGCGCCGCGCTTTTCACGGCTGGCGTGCTGTTGGTGCGCGCGGGCCTTCTGCCGGCCGCGGAAGGCCCAGTTGGGCCCGCCCTCGGCCGGCGCCTCCACGGCGCGGAAGCCCGCCAGGCGCATCAGTTGCTGGAAGGCATCCTCCGACAGGCCGAGCGAGACGATCTGCGGGCTTTGCGCGGTGAAGGCCTCGTTCTTTGCAATGGCCTCATGCGCGGTGCGGGCCATGCGTTCGGCCATGTCGATGCGCAGCATCTGTTCGCCAAAGCCGCGGAAGCCGGCGATGCGCGCGCCCATCTGTTCGGGCTTCTCGCCAGCCGGGATCAGGGTGAGGCCGGGGCCGGGCAGGGGCAGGCACGGCTTGCCCAGGCGCGCCGCCAGCAGGACAGCGCGCCAGCGTGCGGCGCCGGGCTTCAGCAGGCCGGGATGATAGATGTCGAGCACGCCGATATCGATGCCCGCGCGGCGCAGCAGATGGCGCTGGTCCTTGTCGAGATGGCCGAGCGCCGAATCGAGGTCGGTGCGCGCGATGACGCCGCCGGCATCGGCAAGCTGGGCAAAGACGGCGCGGACGACGGCGGGGACTTCCGGGTCGGAGGCGCTGGCCACCATCTTGGTGAGCGGCAGCAGATGCTTTTCCTTTTGCGCGTCCATCCACGCGGCGAGGCGGGCCGCCACCTGCTTCTGCACATCCTGGCCCAGCGCCAGAAGCGCGCGATCCAGCCGAATTTCCGGTGTCAGCAGCGTGGCGCCGCCGTGCAGCGTGGCCACCGGATCCCCCTTCCAGCCTATGCCGGGGGTCTGTCCTGCTTCGTCCATGAGCGCGAAATCAGTATCGGGTGCGCCCAGCAATTCGTCAGCCTTCACTCGCAATATCCTTCCAAGGCGCCGTTCAGCGGCCGCCAGCAGCATCTTCCTGTCCTGATGCCGGGTAGCGGGATCGACCGAGAAACGAAATCCGTCAAGTCGCCCGATCGTCTCGCCATCGACGCAGACTGTCCCATCCGGTTCGATTTCGACCGGCAGATTGGCCGCGCTCTGGCCAATATCCCTTAGCAGAACCGTGGTGCGCCGGTCCACGAAACGCTGCGTCAGCGCGGCGTGGAGGGCGTCGGACAGCTTTTCCTCCAGGGCGCGCGTCCGCTCCGCCATTTCCGCCGGATGGGCGAGCCAGTCGGCCCGGTGGGCGATATAGGACCAGGTTCGGGCGGCGGCGATCCGGCCGGACAGGGTGTCGATGTCGCCCTGCACCGAATCGAGTCGGGCAATTTGCTGGGCGAACCAGTCGCGGGGAATATGGCCCCCGGCACCCAGGCCGTCGTCCGACAGGAAGCGCCAGATGCGGCCGACGGCGCGGGCATGATGTTCAGCACCCAGCTTCTGGAAATCGGGCAGGCTGCACGCGGCCCAGAGGCGTTCGACCTGCTTCCTGCCGCGTGCCCGATCGATGACCAGCGGATCGTCGGCGAGCCGCTTGAGCACGGCAAGGTCGACCGCTTCGGGAGCGGCGCGCAGTTCGGGGCGGTCGGGTTTCTGCTCCAGATCGGAAATGAGGTGATCCAGCCTGTCGGTGCGGGGCGTGCCGTTGCGCCAGAAAAGCTGTTCCACCGGAGGGAAGCGGTGGGCCTCTATCGCCTCTATCTCCTCCGGCGTGAAGGCGGCGTCGCCGTCTTCATGGCCCAGGCTGCCGAAGGTGCCGTCCCGGTGGTGGCGTCCGGCGCGTCCCGCGATCTGCGCCATTTCCGCGACCGTCAGGCGGCGGGTGCGGCGGCCGTCATATTTGCGCAGCGAAGCGAAGGCGACATGCGCCACGTCGAGGTTGAGGCCCATGCCGATCGCGTCGGTGGCGACCAGATAGTCGACTTCTCCGTTCAGGAACATCTGCACCTGCGCATTGCGGGTGCGGGGCGAGAGCGCGCCCATGACCACCGCCGCTCCACCCCGGAAGCGGCGGAGCATTTCCGCCACGGCATAGACCTCCTCGGCGGAGAAGGCGACGATGGCGGAGCGTTTGGGCAGGCGGGAGAGCTTTTTCGCGCCGGCATAGCTGAGCGTCGAGAAGCGGGGGCGGCCGATGATCTCCGCATCGGGGACCAGCGCCTTCACCACGCGGCCGATGCTGGCTGAACCCAGGATCATGGTTTCCTCCCGCCCCCTTGCCCGGAGGAGGCGGTCGGTGAAGACATGGCCCCGTTCCGGATCGGCGCCGAGCTGGGCCTCGTCCAGGGCGACGAAGGCATAATCGCCGAGCCCGTCCTGCGCCGTTCCAGCCTGCCGGCCTGTGCCGATCGGCATCGATTCCGCCGTGCAGAGGAAGTAGCGCGCGCCCGGCGGCACGATCTTTTCCTCGCCGGTGACAAGGGCGACCTGCGCCGGCCCCTTCATGCCGACCACCCGGTCATAGACTTCCCGCGCCAGCAGGCGCAGCGGAAAGCCCATCATGCCGGAGGAATGGCCGCACATGCGTTCGACCGCCAGATGCGTCTTGCCGGTATTGGTGGGGCCCAGGACGGCGGTGAGGGGCGATCGGGCGAACTGGGCCATGGTCCCCGCTATGTCGGGCATGGATCGGGCAAGGGCAAGGGGGATTGGTCTGCCGGCCCCTTGCGCGGCACGGCCGGTCGCGGAAAAAGGGTTAAAAAAGGCGCGTTTATTTGACTTTAACCTTGCCCTTTTACAAAATTGCGGATGAGCGCGCGGCGGGGGTCGGGCGACATTTGCCCCGGGGGCCTGTTTTACCGTGTTTCATGATGGTCAGATCAATGCCCAGCAGGGTGGCGCCTCCGCGTCCCTGTGGCTGACTGACTCGATCCGCAACGGGGGGCCGGACCGGCGCGACTGGCGCGAGAAGCTGCGCGACTGGGCCGAGGATGTCGAACTGGTCCCCGACCTTGGCCAGCGGGTGGGAAGTTTCACCTGGTTCCGGGGCCTTGCGACCTGTTTCGGCTTGTGCGCGGCGGCGCTCTATCTGTCGCCGGGCTTTCATCCCTTGCCCGGCGAACGGCAGCCGCTGATGGCGGCCAGGCAGTTCGATGAAGTGCGCAGCCAGATGATCATGCCCCTGGCCCTGGGCGCGGACAGCGGGCGGCGCATGGGACCGACCGACGCGGTGCAACCGCTGCGCGAGACGCCGGAGCGGCCGCAGATCGAATTGCGCGCGCAGATCGGCGGCAGCGATTCGCTGTCACGGGCACTGGCGCGAGCGGGCGTGAGCAGCAGCGACACGGCGACGGTCACCAGCCTGATGGCGGGCGACATCGGCGCGGGATTGAAGCCGGGGACACCGCTGGACATCGTGCTGGGCCGGCGGGCGAGTCAGGACGTGCCGCGGCCTCTGGACAAGCTGGCTTTCCGGGCGCGGCTTGACCTGGGGATCGAGATTGCGCGGGTCGGCGGCGTGTTGCAGGTGCAGCGGACGGCGATCCATGTGGACGAGACGCCGCTGCGCATCCAGGGCGTGGTGGGCGAGAGCCTCTATCGCTCGGCCAGGGCGGCGGGGGCGCCGCCCAAGGCGATCCAGAGCTTCCTGCGCGTCGTGGCGCAGCAGGTCGATCTGGGTTCGATCTCCGCCGGCGACCGATACGACATCGTCACCGAATATCGGCGGGCCGACACCGGCGATGTGGAGGTGGGCGACCTGCTGTTCGCCGGGCTGCACCGGGCGAGCGGGCGCGGCATCGACATGCTGAAATGGACGCAGGACGGGCGGACCCAATGGTTCGAGGCATCTGGCGTGGGCCAGCGGCGCGGCGTGCTGTCGGCGCCGGTGGCGGGGCGCATGTCGTCCAGCTACGGCATGCGGCGGCATCCCATATTGGGCTATACCCGCATGCATGCGGGGATCGACTTCGCCGCCGCCTATGGATCGCCCATCTATGCCGCGACCGACGGCGTCGTATCCTATGCCGGGCGGCATGGCGGGCATGGCAATTATGTCCGGCTGGAGCATGGCGGCGGCCTTGCCACCGGCTATGCGCATATGAGCCGCATCGCGGCATCGCCGGGGCAGCGGGTGCGGCAGGGGCAGGTGATCGGCTATGTCGGGTCGTCGGGCCTGTCGACCGGACCGCATCTGCATTATGAATTGTACCGTAACGGGCAGACGATCAATCCGCTGTCGGTGCGCTTCACCACGACGTCGCAACTGGCGGGCAGGGAACTGGCGGCCTTCCGGACGCGGCTGGCGCAGTTGAAGAGCCTGCGCATCGGCCTGCCGGTGCAGGTGGCGCAGAAGACCGCAGGGCCGGCGGCGACCGGGAAATAGCTTTTCGTGGCGGACTCCCTCCGCTAACGGGCGGGAATGAACGCAGCGGCTTCCGACATCACCGCGATATTGCTGGCCGGGTCGCGGCCGATCCCTGATCCTTTGGCGGTGGCCGCCGGGGTTGCGGTCAAGCCGCTGGTGCCCGTGGCGGGGGAGCCGATGATCAACCGCCCGGCCCGTGCCCTGCTGGCGCATCCGGCGATCGGGCGGCTGGTCGTGCTGACGCAGGCGCCGGAATTGTTCGCCGCCGATCCCGCCACCGCCTGGCTGGCGGAGCATCCCAAAGTGCGGTTCGAGAAGAGCGGGGGCGGGATCGCGTCATCGATCATGGCCCTGCTGGATCGGGCGGATTTGCCCTTTCCACTGCTGATGACGACGGCGGATCATGTGCTGCTGGATGGGGCGATGCTCGACCAGATGGCAGGGCAGGCGTCCGGGGCGGACATTGCCGTGGCGATGGTGGAGCGGGCCACGCTGCTGGCGCGCTATCCCGGGTCACGGCGGACATGGCTGAAATTCCGCGATGGCTGGTGGTCGGGGGCGAACATCTTCTGGTTCGGCAGCATCAAGGCGCGGCCAGTGGTCGCCTTGTGGCAGGAGGTCGAGCAGGACCGGAAGAAGGGGTGGAAGATATTGTCTGCCTTTGGCCCGCTGGCCTTGCTGGGGGCGGTGTTCAGGATTTCCACGCTGCGGGGCGGGATCGCGCGGGTGGGGCGGCGGTTCGGGCTGGTCGCGCGGCTGGTGGCGATGGAGAAGGCTGAGGCCTGCATCGATGCCGACAAGCCGGATGACGTGCTGCTGATTGAGGCGATCCTGGCCCAGTCGGCTAAATAGATCTGCTACATGGAATTGCCGTGCTCCTGCCTTCGCAGGAGCAGGATGTTCCTTAATAGCCGTCCAGATCCTCCAGCGCGGTGAATCGCTGGGACCATAGCGCGCCATAGACCGCCATCCATTGCACCACCGGGGCGAGGCCCTTTGCCCTGGCCGTATAATAGGTTTCGCGCCCGGCCCGACGGGCCGTCACGAGGCTGGCGCGTTTCAGCTTGCCGAGGTGGCGGGACACCATGGGTTGCGATACGCCGGAGATGGCGGTGAGGGCGTGAACGCTCTGTTCCCCTTCGCGCACCAGATATTCGAGCAGGGCGCGTCGCGTGCCGTCCGACAGGGCCTTGAATAGTTCGTCGCAGGAGGCCGACCGATCGCCCCTCAAAACATGTTCCGTCATGGCCAATCCATACTCGTCGGGTTATGAATTGGTCAAGGTGAACGTCGTTTTTACCCTTCCAGATGGCGTTAACCAAAAAAACTTCGAGCCTCTTTCCATCTGAGTCTTTTGCGTCACACTAGCCGATCTTGAGTCTGCGAGGCGGCTGTCGACTCAATATCTAGTGGCTACCCGGTTCGTTCGCCGTTGCGTTAACCATTTTGTCAGGCGTGAACCCTAAGTTGCTGATCTTGACGGCTGACTCCGGAGGACTCATCGCTGGGCCTCAGAAGGAAACGGGGGTCACGAAATGGGTGTCATGGAACGCGTCGCGCCGCGGCGGAAAAAGGCGGTTGCGCCCGTAGAGGTCGAGGCCGACCGGCTGCTGCGTGGTGACTGCATCGCTGAAATGGCGAAGCTGCCCGACGCGTGCATCGACATGATCTTCGCGGATCCGCCCTATAATCTCCAGCTTGGCGGCGACCTGTTCCGGCCCGAGGGCAGCCGGGTGGACGCGGTCGACAATGACTGGGACAAGTTCGACACGCTGGGTTCTTACGACCGTTTCACCAAGGCATGGCTGCGCGAGGCGCGGCGCATATTGAAGCCCAACGGCACCATCTGGGTGATCGGCAGCTACCACAATATCTTCCGCGTCGGCACCGCGTTGCAGGATGAAGGCTTCTGGATCCTCAACGACATCATCTGGCGTAAATCCAACCCCATGCCCAATTTCAAGGGCACCCGCTTCACCAACGCGCATGAGACGCTGATCTGGGCGAGCCAGGGGGAGGACGCCAAATATACGTTCAACTACAAGGCGATGAAGACGCTGAACGACGAGTTGCAGATGCGTTCCGACTGGGTGCTGCCGATCTGCGGCGGGCAGGAGCGGCTGAAACGCAACGGCACCAAGGCGCATCCGACGCAGAAGCCCGAGGCGCTGCTCTATCGCGTGATGCTGGCCTGCACCAAACCGGGCGACGTGGTGCTTGATCCCTTTTTCGGCACCGGGACGACGGGGGCGGTCGCCAAGCGCCTGGGCCGCAGGTGGATCGGCATCGAGCGCGAGGATGATTATATCGAGGTCGCGCTGGAGCGGATCGAGGCGGCGTTGCCGCTCGATGAAAGCGCGCTGACCATCATGCAGACCGCGCGGCAGCAGCCAAAGGTGGCGTTCGGCACACTGGTCGAGACCGGCTATCTGCAACCCGGCGCGGTGCTGGTGGACGCACGGCGGCGCTGGCAGGCGGTGGTGCGGGCGGACGGTTCGCTGTCCGTGGGCGCGGATACCGGGTCGATCCACAAGATGGGTGCGACGTTGCAGGGTGCGCCGAGCTGCAACGGCTGGACCTTCTGGCATTGCGAGATAGAGGGCGTGTTGAAGCCGATCGACGCGCTGCGGCAGACCTATTTGTTGGCGAACGAGCCCTGAGGATCATCGGATGTTTCCGTTCGGGCTGAGCGGGGTTTGAACATGCTTTCCCAAATTCCCGCCGATGCGCGGCTTTATCTGCGTCCCACATGGTTCGTGTCGTCGCCTGTCGGCCTGGCCGAAGGATCGGCGGCGCGGATGGGCAATGGGCTGATCTGGTTCCAGGGCTATGAGCTGACCGCGCGAAAGGGCGGGCAGAAAGTGGCGCGGGCGACGGTGCCGGTCGCGACGTTCGACGATGTGGTGGCGGGCCTGCCCGAGCCCGTGGCGGAGCGGGCGCGGCTGTTGGCGGCCAATATCTCGGCGCCGCGGCAGCCCCTGATGCTGGGGGAACGCACCATCCGTTTCGACGCGCCGCAGGTGATGGCGATCCTCAACATCACGCCGGACAGCTTTTCCGACGGCGGCAAGCATATGGATGATCCGCAGGCAGCGGCCGATGCGGGCTTCGCCATGGCGGCGGCGGGGGCCGCGCTGATCGATGTGGGCGGGGAGTCCACCCGGCCCAGGGCGCCGCGCTTGTGGGAGGGGGATGAGATCGCCCGCGTCGTGCCGGTGATCGAAAGGCTGGCAGCGGCCGGCATTCCCATGTCCATCGACACGCGCAAGGCGGCGGTGATGGAGGCCGCGCTGGCCGCGGGAGCGGCGGTGGTCAACGATGTGAGCGCGCTGCGGCATGATCCCCGCGCCATGGACGTGGTGGTCGCGGGGGGATGCCCGGTCATCCTCATGCATGCGCCGTCGGCCGGCGATGATCCGCATGACAATGCGGGCGGCTATGGCGATGTCGTGGCCGATGTGTTCGACATGCTGGAGGAGCGGGTGGAGGCCTGTCTGGCGGCCGGGGTGCCGCGCGGGAAGATCATGGTCGATCCCGGACTGGGCTTTGGCAAGTCGCTTGCCGACAATCTGGCGCTGGTGAATGGCCTGGGGACCCTTCAGGGGCTGGGCGTGCCGTTGCTGTTCGCGGGCAGCCGCAAGCGCCTGATCGGGGCCCTGTCGAACGAGGCGCCGGCGGCCGAGCGGCTGGGCGGTTCGGTGGCCCTGGCGTTCCGCGCCGCCGAACTGGGCGCGCAGATGGTGCGGGTGCACGATGTGGCGGAAAGCGTGCAGGCGCTGCACCTTTGGCGCGGCCTGGCGGACGCGGGGTTGAGCGCCGTCTAGGACGGGTTTCGATCTGATCGAACCAGACCGCCGCTCTGGATTCTCTGTTTTCTGCGATTTCTTGACCAGCGATCGGTTCCGATCGCTTGGAAATCGCTCTGGAACGGCGTCCGCGCGCTGCCTTGAGCGGGCGCCGTTCCGATCGTCAGAGCCAGCCCTTCGCGCGATAGGCCTGGGCCGTCGCCTTCAATCCCTCTTCGGTCGGCACCTTGGGCACCCACAGCTTCCTGAGAGGTTGCTTGCGCTTCTTCACGACCCAATCGGGGTGGCAGAAATAATGGACCCGGTCGGGCGTCAGCTTCGCGTTCCTGCCGCGCACCAGCCGGTCAAGCCGCGCGCCCATGCCCAACAGCCAGGCTGGCGTCGCGAAGGCCCGCACCGGCCGTCCCACCGCGCGGCCGATCGCCTGCGCGAAGTCCATATGGTCCCAGCCGCCGGGCGTGCCGTCATCGACCTCATAGACATGGGTGAGGCTCTTCATGTCCTTTTCGACCGCCAGCGTCAGGAACAGGCGTGCAAGGTCGCTCACCTCGATCACCGACAGGCGTCCGCCAGGCGGCAGCAGCATGATCCCGCGCCGGGCCATGCGGAACAGTTCCAGCATTTCCCGGTCGCCCGGACCGTAGATGGCGGGCGGGCGGACGATGGTCCAGTCGAGGCCGCTTGCCTTCACGTGCCGCTCCGCCAGTTCCTTCGACCAGCCATAGTCCGAGAGCCCAGGCTCCCGCGCCGAGAGCGAGGACACGTGGATCAGCCGCCTGACGCCGCGCTGTCGCATCGCGTCGACCACCGCCATGGTGCCGCGGGCATTGCCCATTTCGAAGCCTTCGCGGTCGGGCGCGTTCACGACGCCGGCAATGTGGATGACCACATCGGCGTCGCGGACCAGCGTGTTGAGCGCCGCCCGGTCCTCCAGCGCACCGGGTACCCATTTGAGATGGGCGCGGGGCGGCTGTGCGCGGCGGGTGATGGCGCTGACATGATGCCCCGCCGCCAGCGCCTGATTCAGCGTCTCGGCACCGACGAAACCCGTCGCGCCCGTCATCGCAATGCGCAGGGACATGGATCAGACCATCGCCATATGATCGCGATGGACCAGCACGGATCGGGGCAGGTGCCCCAGCAGCGCGGCGATATCCTCGCTGCGCTTGCCGGCGATGCGGGAGGCTTCCTCGCTGTCATATTCGATGAGGCCGCGAGCGATCACCCGTCCATCCTGCGCCAATATGTCGACCACGTCGCCACGGGCGAAAACGCCCTCGCACCGAGTCACGCCGGCTGGGAGCAGGCTGTTGCCGCGTCCCAGGGCCGCCTCTGCCCCGGCGTCGACCACGATCCGCCCGCGCACCGTCAGGCGCCCGGCCAGCCAGCCCTTTCGCGCGCCCCTGGCCTGCGCCGCGAGGAAGATCGACCCCTTGCCGCCATTCGCCCAGTGCGACAGCGGCGAATCCACCTTGCCTGAGATGATCGCCAGATGCGCGCCGGCCCCGGTCGCTATCCGCGCCGCTTCGATCTTGGAGGTCATGCCGCCCGATCCCATTCCGGACGCCGAACCGCCGTCCGCCATCCCGGCGATGCGCGCATCGATGCGCTCGATTGTCTCTATCAGCATGGCGTCCGCATCGACATGCGGGTTCGCCGTGTAAAGCCCGTCGACGTCCGACAGCAGCACAACTGCGTCAGCCCGTGCCGCCTGTCCGATGCGCGCCGCCAGCCGGTCATTGTCGCCAAAGCGGATCTCCGCCGTGGCGACGCTGTCATTCTCGTTCACGACCGGTACGACGTCGAGCGCCATCAGCCGTTCCAGCGTGGCCGACGCATTGAGATAGCGGCGGCGGTTTTCCAGATCGTCCAGCGTCACCAGCATCTGCGCCGCGGTGATGCCGTTTTCGTGGAGCAGGCTGGCCCAGCATTGCGACAGTGCGATCTGGCCAGTGGCGGCGGCCGCCTGCGCGTCCTCCAGCGAGCCGCGCCCGCCTTTGGGCAGCTTCAGCCGTCGCGCGCCAAGCGCGATCGCGCCGGAGGAGACGATGATGATCTGCTGCCCCGCCGCCTTGCGGGCCGCGATGTCGGCTACCAGCGTGCGCAGCCATGCGGTGCGCACTTCCCCCTGGGGATCGACGAGCAGCGCCGAGCCGATCTTGATGACGAGGCGACGGATTTGCGGAGGGGGAAAGCCGGAGAGGGAGGGGGTCATCTATGTCTTCCTCCCCTCCCGCAGGCGGGAAGGGTTGGGGTGAACGCGAGCGAAGCGGGCCTTGGGTCCGGGGAGAGGTGATCAGCGCCGTTGCCCGGTACGATCGGCCTGAGGGAGGGGAGAATCAGAGGGGCGACCACGGCTTATCGTCTTCTTCCACCCCATCTTCATCCTCATCCTCTTCGCCGGGGTGGTCCAGCAAGGGCAATACCGCGTCCAGCAGTGCCGGCACGCCTTCGCCGGTCGCGCCGGAGATGATGAACAGCTCCTCCACGCCTGCCTCTTCCCGGATCTGGCCGGCAATGTCCTCCATCAGGTCCGGCCCCAGCAGGTCGCCCTTGTTGAGCGCCACGATCTGCGGCTTTTCGTCCAGGCCGCCGCCATAGGCCGCGAGTTCATCCTGGACGATGCGGAATTGTTCGATGGGGTCGTCGCCGGTCGCGTCGATCAGGTGCAGCAGCACCCGGCAACGCTCGACATGGCCCAGGAAGCGGTCGCCGATGCCGGCCCCCTCGGCCGCGCCTTCGATCAGGCCGGGAATGTCGGCCAGGACGAATTCCCTGTCGCGATGCAGCACCACGCCCAATTGCGGCTTGGTAGTGGTGAAGGCGTAGGCGCCGACCTTCGCCTTGGTGTTGGTGACCTGGTTGATGAAGGTGGACTTGCCCGCATTGGGCATGCCGACCAGCCCGACATCGGCCAGCAGCTTCAGTCGCAGCCATACCCACATTTCCTGCCCCGGCCAGCCCGTGCCATGCTGGCGCGGGGCGCGGTTGGTGCTGGTCTTGTAGGACAGGTTGCCGCGTCCGCCATCGCCGCCGCGCAGCAGCACGATGCGCTGGCCGACTTCGGTGAAGTCGGCCAGCAGTTCCTGCTCATATTCCATCGTGCCGTCCTCATCCTCGGTGCCGTCGATGGGCGTGGGATCGGACAGGATCTGCGTGCCGACCGGCACCTTGATGACGAGGTCGTCGCCGCCGGCGCCATAACGGTTCTTGCCCATACCGGGCATGCCGCGCTGCGCCTTGAAATGTTGGGTGTACCGGAAGTCGATCAGGGTGTTGAGCCCAGCTACCGCCTCGAAGATGATGTCGCCGCCCTTGCCGCCGTTGCCGCCGTCGGGACCGCCATATTCGACATATTTTTCGCGCCGGAAACTGACCGCGCCGGGACCGCCCCAGCCGGACTTGATGTAAATCTTCGCTTGATCAAGAAAATGCATCGCGCGCCCATAGCGGTTTATGCGGCGGAATTAAACAGGGGCGCGGCAAAAGCGGCCGCTTCTTCCAAAACACTGTCGGGCTGGGGGGAAGGCGGCGCAAAGCCGCCCTCCCGGCCGCAAGGGGTCAGGCCGCCAGAGCGGGCAGCGAATCGCCGTAAAGATCCATCGACGAATCCGTCATCATGGGGATTGCGCGCCCTTCCTCAGCGACGCCCTGCTCGAAGATCAGGCAGTCGGCCGCCGCGCCGCGAGCGAGGCTGAAGCGCCTTTCCGTCTTTCCCCTGTAGTGGAAGCCGATCTTGCGCAGGACGTTGCCGGACGCCGGATTGTCCACGAAATGGGCGGCGCGCGCGTCGCGGACGCCCGAGGCGCGGGCCATGCACATGACGGCGCTGGCTGCCTCGGTCGCGAAGCCGAGCCCCCAATAGGGGCGGGCGATCCAATAGCCCAGTTCGACCGCGCCATCCTGCGCCCTGTGGAGGCCGCAGCCGCCCACCAGGCGCGGCGCGCCCTTGGTACGGGTGAAGGCGAGCAGGCTGGGCAGGCGCAGGTCCTGCGGCTGGGCCAGGAATGCCTCCGCATCGGCCAGGCCATAGGCGGCTGGCGCGCGGGCCAGGTTGCGCAGGACGGCCGGGTCGCCGATTGCGTCGGCAAGGGCGCGGGCATCTTCCATCCAGCCAGGCCGCAGCAACAGGCGGGGGGTACGGGCGAACATCGAAAGTCTCCTAATCTCCGGCGCGCCAATGACCGTGAAAAGTTACGGCTTGACGACTGTCTTCTCTGGCTGGGCCCCGCCCGCATGACGCGCGAGAAAGGCCACGGTTCCAGAGAGTTGAGGGAAATACAGGGGAGACGGCTTTTGATACGAAAAAGGGACGCTCCCGGAAGGGGCGCCCCTTGTTTCCCTCGAACACTGGCGGTCTGGCCAAAGCCGTTCCGTCAGGAGGATCGCCCCGATTGCGAGGGACGATCCGTCATCGATCGTCCGTTATTCGGCTGCTTCGGCCATGGCGTCGACCGACACATATTTGCGGCCGAGCTTGCCGGTGTGGAATACCACGCGGCCTTCACCCAGCGCGAACAGCGTGTGGTCCTTGCCCATGCCGACATTGCGGCCGGGATAGACGCGGGTGCCGCGCTGGCGAATGATGATGTTGCCGCCGATCACTTCCTGACCGCCGAACTTCTTCACGCCAAGGCGCTTCGATTCCGAATCGCGACCGTTGCGCGACGAACCGCCAGCTTTCTTATGTGCCATGACTTAAACTCCTCGTGACTTTGCTGCGGCTCAGGCGATCGACACGATCTTGAGGATCGTGTGATTCTGGCGATGGCCGTTGCGACGACGGTAGTTGTGCCGACGGCGCTTCTTGAAAACGATGACCTTCTCGCCCTTCGCCTGCGCGATGATTTCGGCGGCGACGGTCAGCTTGGCTGCGTCCTTCACGTCGCTGCCTTCGCCGGCGAACAGGACGTCATCCAGCGTCACCTTGTCGCCAGCCTCACCGGCCAGCTTCTCGACGACGATCTTGTCTCCGGCGGCGACGCGATATTGCTTGCCGCCCGTGCGCACGACTGCGAACATGGCTCTTCTCTTCTCGTTCAAATCTGCTTTACGCAGATCGTCGAGGGACTATGCCCTGTTGGACCCGCGCGGGAATGTGGCCCGCTACTGGAATGACTCGCCCATGTCAACCGGCAAGCGCGGCATTCGGGGCTGGTTTTTGGCCTGGTCCGTCCCTATCTTCGCCCGGCGCAGGGCCAGCGGACGGCCAGCGAAGGGATAGCATCACGGATGACGCCAGCGCCATACAGGAATGAAGCCTTGGCGGGCCGGTTGTTGTTCATCCTGACATTGTGGCTGTCGCTGAGCGTCGCCCTGTTGAGCGCACTCGCGCCCCTGGGGCCGCCGTCCAGCCGGTTCACCGGCTCCGCCTTCAATCCGGCCACCACCAGCGTGGTGTTGAAGGCCCGCGCCCATGCCAGTCCCGTTGCCATGCAGGCAATGGAGCCGGATGACGACGGAAGGGCGTCGTGGCCGACGTTCGCCGTGGGCGTGCCGGGGGTCGTGGCGATGCTGCTGGCTGTCGTCCTGCCATATGCCGGCAACCGATTCCCGCGTTCCTCCTTCTCCTTCCCGCCCTTGCGCCTGCTGTCCCGCCAACGGGCGCGGGCGCCTCCTGTTCTTTCCTGACGCATCGTTTCCAGGCCACCGTTGCGGCCGCCGTCAGGAAAAAGGAGCCTCTTCATGACCCGCAGAAGATCGCGACGCGGCGGCACCAGGCCGTCCCGCCGCCGTCCGCCATGGTGGTTCATGCCCGCCGTCATGGCGGGATTGGGCGCGGCCGGCGCCTTGTTGTCGGCGGCGATGCTGACCATCGCTGAATGAATATGATATGCCGCCGATGGAGGAAGCCCCTCCGTCGGCGGCCAGGGAAAGACACTCCATGCCCCATCACACGCCCCTGATCGGAACGATCGTCGCGGGCCTTGTCGTTGCCTTTGTCATGGGCGCCATCGCCCATCGCCTGAAATTGTCGCCGCTCGTCGGCTATCTGGTCGCCGGCATCATCGTCGGGCCGTTCACGCCGGGCTTCGTCGCCAATGCCAGCCTGGCCAATGAGCTGGCGGAAATCGGCGTCATCCTGCTGATGTTCGGCGTCGGCCTGCATTTCTCCCTGCGTGACCTGCTGTCGGTGAAGAACATCGCCGTGCCCGGCGCGATTGGCCAGATCGCCGTGGCGACGCTGATGGGCATGGGCCTGGCGCATGTCATGGGCTGGCCGCTGCTCGGCGGGCTGGTCTTCGGCCTTGCGCTGTCGGTGGCGAGCACGGTCGTCCTGCTGCGCGCCCTGCAGGGGGCGGACCTGGTGGAAACCCGCAGGGGCCGGATCGCCGTGGGATGGCTGATCGTCGAGGATCTGGTGATGGTGTTGGCGCTGGTGCTGCTCCCTGCGCTTGCCGGCGTCATGAACAATGCCGATGCGTCGGGCGGGGCGGCGGCCCTGCTGGCGCCGCTGCTGGGCACGCTGCTGAAGGTCGCGGGCTTCGTCGCGCTGATGCTGGTGGTTGGCCGGCGCGTCATTCCCTGGGCGCTGCACTGGGTCGTCCATAGCGGATCGCGCGAGCTGTTCCGCCTCGCCGTCCTGGCGATCGCGCTGGGCGTCGCCTTTGGCGCGGCGGTCGCCTTCGACGTGTCCTTTGCGCTCGGGGCCTTCTTCGCCGGCATGATCCTGGGCGAGACGCCGCTCAGCCGCCGTGCGACCGAGGAGACGCTGCCGCTGCGGGATGCCTTTGCCGTGCTTTTCTTCGTCTCCGTCGGCATGCTCTTCAATCCGGCGGTGCTGGTCGAGCAGCCGTTGCCGTTGTTGGTCACGGTGGCGATCATCATCGTCGGCAAGTCGATCGCCGCCTTCGCTATCGTCCGCGCCTTCGGTCATCCGGGCGACACGGCGCTCACCATCGCGGCAAGCCTGGCGCAGATCGGGGAATTCTCCTTCATCCTGGCATCATTGGGCACGGGACTGGGGGTGTTGCCGGCCGAGGCGCGCGACCTGATCCTTGCCGGCGCGATCGTGTCGATCTTTCTCAATCCGCTGATCTTCTCGCTCATCGTGCGCGGGCACAAGCAGGAGGAGGTCGAGGAAGAGGCGCAGGCGGAAAGGGCTAAGGCCAAGGCAAGCATCGGCCCACGCATCGGCCATGTCATCCTGGTCGGCTATGGCCGGGTGGGGAAGCTGATCGCGGATCGGCTGGCCGAGAAGGGCGCGCATTTCGTGGTGGTCGAGGCAGATGCCGACCGGGCGGAGGAGGCGGAGGAAGCGGGCCTCACGGTCGTGCGCGGCAGCGCGCTGGAGGACCGGCACCTGCGGGCGGCGGGCATAATCGAGGCGCGGCGCTTGCTGATCGCCGTGCCTGAAGGGTTTGAGGGCGGCGCGATCCACGAACATGCGCGTCATCTCAATCCCGATCTTCAGGTCATCGCCCGCGCCCATTCCGATGCGGAGGTCAAGCATCTGGAGGGGCTGGGCGTACCCCATGTGGTGATGGGGGAGAGGGAACTCGCGGCGCGGATGCTGTCGCTCTGCGGTGCGGGCTAGAGCGAGGCGGGTCAAGACGAGAGCGTTTCCACTCATGATGGAAACGCTCCAGAGGCCGATCGCCTGGAAATCGCTCCATGGACCGGCATCTGAAGCTCGTCGACACTGTGGGGCAGGTGTCGGACGAGCTTCATCTCTTCAGCCTCTCGGCTTGCGCGGGCCGCTCTTGCGCGGGCCGCCCTTGAAGGGTCGCGCGCCATAAGCGGGCTGAGGTCCGCGCCCTTCATTGGGGCGGCCTTTGCCACGCGGGCCGCCGTCGCGCCGGTTCTCGCGCGCCATTTCGCGGGGCTTGCCCTCGATCTGTTCGATCG
Source organism: Sphingobium sp. LMC3-1-1.1 (assembly GCF_040676285.1). NCBI lineage: Bacteria > Pseudomonadati > Pseudomonadota > Alphaproteobacteria > Sphingomonadales > Sphingobiaceae > Sphingobium > Sphingobium sp. LMC3-1-1.1. The sequence continues at coordinate 48,448 of NZ_JBEGHQ010000006.1, forward strand.
CGACTTCCGCCCCCTCGTCGCTTGCCTGCCCGGTGCGTTTCACCGCGCCGATGAACTTCGCCGCGATGGCGGAGGGGATTTCGAACATCGTTTCATTGGCGGCGATGCGGATCGCGCCGATTTCCTGCCGCGACACATGGCCGCGGCGGCAGATCAGCGGCAATATCCAGCGCGGATCGGCATTCTGGTTGCGGCCGATGTCCATGCGGAACCAGACCGTATCCTCAAAGCCCGGACGCGGCCCGTCGCGTCGCGCGGGTGCCTCGCTCGCGTCCAGCAGTTCCTCCGGGGCGGGGAGGGCGGCACGGGCGCTCCTCACCAGCATGGCGGCGATTTCCTTGGGCGATTTTTCGGCCAGCAGCTCTGCCCCCAGGGCCCAGTCCTGCTCGTCGAGTTCGGCACGCTCCATCAGCTTCTCGCGCAGGCGCGCATTGTCCTGCTCCTGGATCGCTTCCTTGCCGGGCGGGGTGCCCCATTCGACGGGAATCTTCGCGCCGCGCAGCATGGATTCGACCCTCCGGCGGCGCGGATAGGGGACGATCAGCACGGCCGTGCCCTTCTTGCCGGCGCGGCCGGTGCGGCCGGAGCGGTGCTGCATCGTTTCCGCGTCGCGCGGGATTTCGACATGGACGACGAGGCTGAGATTGGGGAGGTCGATGCCGCGCGCGGCCACGTCGGTGGCCACGCAGACCCGCGCCCGGCGGTCGCGCAGCGCCTGGAGCGCGTGGTTGCGCTCATTCTGGCTGTGCTCGCCCGACAGCGCCACCGCCGCGAAGCCGCGTTCCGTCAGGCTGGCGTGCAGGTGCCGGACATTGTCGCGGGTGGCGCAGAAGAGGATCGCCGTTTCCGCCTCATGATAGCGCAGCAGGTTGACCACCGCATTTTCGATATCGGCGGGCGCGACCGTCACCGCCTGGTAGCTGATGTCGCCATGGCCGCGTTCATCGCTGACCGTGGAGATGCGCAGTGCGTCCTTCTGGTAGCGCTTGGCCAGCGCCACGATCGGCTTGGGCATGGTGGCGGAGAAAAGGAGCGTGCGGCGGTTGTCGGGCGCGCCGTCGAGAATCTCCTCCAGATCCTCGCGGAAGCCCATGTCGAGCATTTCGTCCGCTTCGTCGAGCACCACCGTCTTGATGGCGGACAGGTCGAGCGCGCCGCGTTCCAGATGATCGCGCAGGCGGCCCGGGGTGCCGACGACGATATGCGCGCCTTGCGAAAGCGCGCGGCGTTCCTTGGCGGCGTCCATGCCGCCCACGCAGGTGGTGATGCGGGCGCGGGCCTCGCCATAGAGCCATTCCAGTTCGCGCGCGACCTGAAGCGCCAGTTCGCGGGTCGGCGCGATCGCCAGCGCCAGCGGCCGGGCGGCGACGGGCAGGCGGTTCTGGTCGCCCAGCAGTTCGGTTGCCATGGCAAGGCCGAAGGCGACCGTCTTGCCCGATCCGGTCTGGGCCGAGACGATGAGGTCGCGGCCTTCGGCTTCGGTCTGGGTGACCTCTGCCTGCACGGGCGTCAGGCTTTCATAGCCTTTCCGCGTCAGCGCGTCGGACAGGAGGGCAGGGAGGTGTTCGAAAGACATTTCTATTTCCATCGGTAAAGCGACCCGCCATTCCCGACGGATACATGATGACCTGTTTGTCGCTTCAGCCGATGCGGAAGCCGGGGCGGAAGGTCACTCGCCCCGAAGTTCACACCGTCCCTTGGCGATTCCGCCGAAGGTCACGGTGCCCTCCCCGCAAGGGGAGAATAGCCCAAATAAGAAGGCCGCCTTCCCCCGCAAAGAGGGAAGGCGGCCCCTTTTTCTCTCATCCGCGAGGGATCAGACCGAAGCGACTTCCGCCACGTCGACCTTCACGCCCGGGCCCATCGAGGACGACAGGGCGATCTTGCGGACATATTTGCCCTTCGAACCCGACGGCTTCGCCTTGACGATCGCGTCGACGAAGGCGTCGAAATTCTTGCGCAGGTCCTCGGCCGAGAAGCTGGCCTTGCCGAGGCCGGCGTGGATGATGCCGGCCTTTTCGACGCGGAATTCGATCTGGCCGCCCTTGGCAGCCTTGACCGCTTCGGCGACGTTCGGGGTGACGGTGCCCAGCTTCGGGTTCGGCATCAGGCCCTTGGGACCCAGAACCTTACCCAGGCGACCGACCAGACCCATCATGTCGGGAGTGGCGATCACGCGCTGGAAGTCGATATTGCCGGCCTGGATCGAGTCCAGCAGATCTTCTGCACCCACGATATCGGCGCCAGCGGCGGTCGCGGCTTCAGCCTTGTCGCCACGGGCGAACACGGCGACGCGCACGTCCTTGCCGGTGCCGGCGGGCAGGGTCACGACACCGCGGACCATCTGGTCGGCGTGACGCGGATCGACGCCCAGGTTGATCGCGATTTCGACGCTTTCGTCGAACTTGGCGGTCGCGTGGGTCTTGATGAGGCCCAGCGCCTCGTCGACGCCGTGCAGCTTTTCGCGGTCAACGGCAGCGGCCAGGACCTTCGCCTTTTTCGTCAGCTTTGCCATGATCTCAGCCCTCCACCACTTCGAGGCCCATCGCGCGGGCGGAGCCTTCGATGATCTTCGTCGCCGCGTCGATATCGTTCGCGTTCAGGTCAACCATCTTGGCCTGCGCGATTTCGGCGAGCTGGGCGCGGGTGATCTTGCCGGCGACGACCTTGCCCGGTTCCTTGGAGCCGGACTTCAGATTGACGGCCTTCTTGATGAGGTAGGTGGCGGGCGGCTGCTTCGTCACGAAGCTGAACGAACGGTCCGCATAGACGGTGATGATGGTCGGCAGCGGCGTGCCCTTTTCCATCTTTTCCGTCGAGGCGTTGAACGCCTTGCAGAATTCCATGATGTTCACACCGCGCTGACCCAGCGCCGGACCGATCGGCGGCGAGGGGTTGGCGGCTCCAGCGGGCACCTGGAGCTTGATATAGCCCGTAATCTTCTTGGCCATTTTCACTCACTCTGTTGCTGGTGGACTTGCGAGCAAATCCACCGGTTCAAGTTTAGCGGTCAAGCAGCGGACTTAACATCCGCCTCCCGCACTTACCCTTGTCATCATCCCGGTGAAGGCCGGGACCTCAGGCCGCAAGGGAACGGCGTGAAGGCACGAAACCCCGGCCTGCGCCGGGGTGACGTGAAATCATTTGGACAGTTCGACCTGCTCGAAGTCCAGTTCGACCGGGGTGGCGCGGCCGAAGATCGACACGGACACCTTGACCCGGTTCTTTTCGAAATCCAGCTCCTCGACCGTGCCGTTGAAGCTGGCGAAGGGGCCGTCCAGCACCTTGACGCTGTCGCCGATCTCGTAATCGACGTTGATCTTGTGCTTGGGCGCGGCCTCTGCCGCCTTCTGCGCGCCGAAATAGCGGGCGGCGTCCGCCTCGCTGATGGCCTGCGGCTTGCCGCTCGACCCCAGGAAGCCCGTCACCTTCGGCGTGTTCTTGACGAGGTGATAGATGTCGTCGTTCATCGCCAGCTTGGCGAGGACATAGCCGGGCATGAACTTGCGCTCGACCTGCACCTTCTTGCCGCGCTTTACCTCTGTCACGGTCTCGGTGGGGACTTCCACCTGCTCGACCAGCTGGGAGAGGCCCATGCGCTCGGCTTCGGACAGGATCGATTCCTTGACCTTGTTCTCGAAGCCCGAATAGGCGTGGATGATGTACCAGCGCGCCATGTTACCGTCTCAAACTCCCGTTTAGGCCGTTATGCCTGGCCGGCGGCGAACGCCAGCAGCCACTGGACGACCGCGCCGAAGAAGGTGTCGATGCCGAAGAAGAACAGGCCCAGCAGCGAGGTCATGATGACCACCATCACGCCGGTCATGATCGTTTCGCGGCCGGTGGGCCACACGATCTTCGACGCTTCGGTCTTCACCTGATTGACGAATTCGCCCGGAGAAACCTTCGCCATCGCCTGCCTCAAAACCCTTCGAACAAACACCAAAGCGCGAAGCAACAGTCCGCCCTCCCGATCCCGCCCTGTTTGGCGTCCGGGGGTGCGGCCGCGCTTCGCGACCCATGCTTCGTCAAGCGCAGCTAGCCGCGAAACCCCGATATTTCAAGGGGTCGCGGCCAGTTCGCCTGGCAGGAGTGGAGGGACTCGAACCCCCGGCATTCGGTTTTGGAGACCGACGCTCTACCAACTGAGCTACACTCCTGCACTGGCCGGGGCCAGCGAAGGAGGGCGCTTTAGCGTGGCCTGCCGGGGAGAGCAAGCGGGAAACTGAGCGCATGTTCCGATCGCCTGGAAATCGCCCTAGAGGAAATTGCCGCCCTTCATGATGCGCCGCACGCGTCCCTGCACGGGCATGCGGTCGAACGGCGTGTTCCCGGCCTGCGCAGCCATCTTCCCCGAATCCACGATCCAGGGCGCGTCCGGATCGACGAAGATCAGGTCCGCTGCGCTGCCCGCCGCGAAGCTGCCGCCATTGACGCCCAATATCCGCGCCGGATTGGCGCTGAGCAGCATCATCAGCCGGTTGAGCGTCACATGCCCGTCCCGCACCAGGTTGAGCGAGAGGGCGAGCAGCGTTTCCGCCCCCGCCATGCCGGGGGCGGCGTCGGCGAAGGGGAGGCGCTTGTCCTCCGGCCCGCGGGGGTCGTGGCTGGACGTGATGACGTCGACGGTGCCGTCGGCGACCGCGGCGATGGTGGCCCTTCGGTCATCCTCCGACCGCAGCGGCGGAGAGAGCCGGGCGAAGGTGCGGAAGTCCGTCACGGCATTGTCGGAGAGGAAGAGATAGGCCGGGCTGATGCCGCAGGTGACCTTGAGGCCCTCTGCCTTGGCCGCGCGGATCAGGTCGAAACCGGCGCCGGTCGTCACCAGCCGGAAATGGATCGCGCCGCCCGTGGCCCGCGCCAGCATGATGTCGCGGGCTATGGCCATCGCCTCTGCGCAGGCGGGCGCGTGGGGCAGGCCGAGCCGCGTCGCCGTCTCGCCGCTGGTCGCCACCGCCTTGCCCGTCAGGCCGCTGTCCTCCGCATGGGTGATGACGGTGAGGCCAAGGCCCGAGGCATAGGAGAGCACGCGCATCATCACGCCTGAATCGGCGATCCACTGGCGTCCGGTGCCGACCGCCCTTGCCCCTGCCGCCTGCATCATGCCGATCTCGGCCAGTTCGGCGCCCTTGAGGCCGCGCGTTGCCGCCGCGATGGGGTGGACCCAGAAGTCGGGCTTGCCCGCGCGCGTCGCCTGGCGGATGAGGCCGGCATCGTCCAGGGGCGAGGATTGATCCGGCATCAGCGCTGCGCGGGTGATGCCGCCGAAGTGGAAGGCGGGCTTGTCGGTGGCGAAGACGCCGAGGTCGATCAGTCCGGGCGCGACGACGAGGCCGGCCGCATCGATGGTTTCCGCATCGGCCGGGACGGCGACATCGCCCGCCGCCGCGATGCGGTCATCCTCGATCAGGATGATGCCGGGGGAGAGCTCCGTGGCGGCAGGGTCTGCCAGCTTGCCGTTGATGATGGCGATTCTGGTCATCGGGCTGCGCTCCATCCCCTTGGCTTTCCGAGGGGCTGTTCCTGAAGGGGAATGCCGGGCTTCGACAGGGTCGGCGCCAATGGCGGGACAGGGGTTTTCATGCCCAGCCCTCCACGCCGCGCGCGCCACGGGTCAGCACGTCCAGGCAGGCCATGCGGATGGCGACGCCCATCTCCACCTGCTCCGTGATCGCGGAGCGTTCCGGGTGGTCGGCGACGACGCTGGCGATCTCCACACCCCGGTTCATCGGGCCGGGATGCATGACCAGCGCGTCGGGCCGGGCGATCGCCAGCCGTTCCGGCGTCAGCCCGTAGAGCATGTGATATTCGCGGGCGGAGGGAATGAAGGTGCCGTCCATCCGCTCATTCTGGAGCCGCAGCATCATGACGACGTCCGCGCCGTCCAGCCCTTCGTCCATGCGATGGCAGGGCGTGGCGCCCAGCATCTCGACCTCTGGCGGCATCAGCGTCGGCGGGGCGACGGCGCGGACCTGCGCGCCGAGCGCGGCGAGGCAGAGCATGTTCGAGCGCGCCACCCGGCTGTGCAGGACATCGCCGCAAATCGCGACGACCAGCCCCTCGAACCCGCCCTTGCGCCGCCGGATGGTGAGGGCGTCGAGCAGCGCCTGGGTCGGGTGCTGGTGCCAGCCGTCGCCTGCGTTCAGCACCGGGCAGTCGACCTTGTCCGCGATCAGCGCGACCGCGCCCGAACTGGCGTGGCGGATGACGATCACGTCGGCGGCCATGGCGTTGAGCGTCATGGCGGTGTCGATCAGCGTTTCGCCCTTCTTCACGCTGGACTGGCCGGCGTGCATGTTGACGACGTCCGCGCCCAGCCGCTTGCCCGCGATTTCGAAGGACAGCAGGGTGCGCGTGCTGTTTTCGAAAAAGGCGTTGATCTGGGTCATGCCCGCCAGCCGGTCGTCATGCTTGCGCGCGCCGCCCCGGTTGCTCCTTGCCCAATGTTCCGCCTCGTCTAGCAGGAAACGGATTTCCCAGGGCTTGAGGTCGGCGATGGACAGCAGGTGCCGATGCGGAAACAACGCCCGGCCGGTCAGGTCGGGCGGGGCGGAGGAAACGGTGATGTCGGGCATGAGCCCACCCTTTAGGCGAGGGTGGGGGACAGGGCAAGTATGCTCCCCCTTTCCTTCCCCCGCGCGGTCAGCCCCGGCCGAGCCAGCGGCCGAGCAGCGTGCCGTCCTTCAACACCTCCCGCGCCGCATTATGCCCCGGCGCGCCGGTCACCCCACCGCCCGGATGCGTGCCCGCGCCGCACATGTAGAGGCCCTTCAATGGTCCGCGATAGGCGCCGTGGCCCAGGACCGGGCGAGCCGCCCAGAGCTGGTCCAGGGTCATGTTGCCATGCATGATGTCGCCGCCGACCAGGCCGAATTTCCGTTCCAGGTCGAGCGGGGAGAGGATGTCCCGCGCGATCACCGATCGGGCGAAGCCGGGCGCATGCGCGTCGACCGTCGCGATGATGTGATCCGCCGCCGCCTCTCGTTCCTCATCCCAGCTGCGGCCGTCGGGCAGGACCGGCGCGAATTGCTGGCAGAAGAGGCTGGCCACATGGCATCCGGGCGGGGCGAGGCTTTCGTCCACGGTCGAGGGGATCAGCATCTCGACGATCGGCTGGCGCGACCAGCCCTCGCGCTTCGCGTCCATATAAGCGCGGTCCATATAGTCGAGCGTCGGCGCGATGGTGATGCCCGACTGGTGATGTTCGCCCACGCCGGGCAGGCAGGTGAAGTCGGGCAGGGACGACAGCGCGACATTCATGCGGAAGGTGCCCGATGCCGCCTTGAACCCGCGGATACGCTTCAGGAAATCCTGCGGCAGGTCGGCCGGGTCCATCAGCCGCTCATAGAGCAGTTTGGGGCCGACATTGGCGATGATCGCCCGGCCCATCACTTCCTCGCCGCTTTCCAGCCGGACGCCCACGGCGCGCGCGCCGTCGACCAGCACGGACGCGACCGGCGCCTCCAGGCTGATCTCCACCCCCAGGTCGCGCACGACCTGGGCCATGATGCGGGTGATCGTGCCCATGCCGCCGACGCTGTGGCCCCAGGCGCCCTTCTTCCCGTTCACCTCCCCGAAGACATGGTGCAGCAGCACATAGGCGCTGCCCGGCGCATCGGGCGAGGCGTAGTTGCCCACCACAGCGTCGAAGCCGAAGGCGGCCTTCACCGCCTCGCTCTCGAACCAGCCGTCGAGGAAGCCGCGCGCCGAGCGGGTGAACAGTTCCAGCACGTCCCGCTGCTGTTCCAGCGTCAGTCCGCCGATCCGCCGGCCCTGCCGGAGCGCGGCGGCGATCATCGCCAGCCCGTCGCCTGCATTGGGAGGTGTGCGCAGCGTCATGTCGCGCAACAGGTCGGCGACGACCTCCAGCGCGTCATAATAAGCGGGGAGGGTGGCGGCATCCCTGCTGCTGAACTTCGCGAACTCCGCCTGCGTCCGTTCCAGCCCGCCGCCCAGCTTCAGATAGCGGCCGTCCGGCTGGGGGAAGAAGTTGCTGATCGGCCGTTCGAGCACGCGATAGCCATGTTCGGCCAGCGCCATGTCGCGGATGACCCGGGGGTGGAGCAGGCTGACCGTGTAGCTGGCCACGGAATTGCGAAAGCCGGGGTGGAATTCCTCCGTCACGGCGGCGCCGCCGACAATGGCGCGCCGTTCGACTATCCGCACCCGGTACCCGGCGCGCGCCAGATAGAAGGCGCAGACCAGACCGTTATGGCCGCCGCCGATGATGACCGCGTCATAGGCCCTGGTCATGCCGGCTTCATCCCGCGGCCGCTGCGCGCTGCAGCCGCGTCACGCCTGGCTGCGCGGGATATTTGTCGAAAGTGAGCCACGGCCCGGCATAGGGCGAAAGCGGCCACCGCTCATCCCCCGCATAAGGTATGCGGGAGAAGAAATGCCGACGGGTCCGTTCCGCGCATCGGGAATGGATGGCATGCAGCGCCCATGCCGCGTCGGAACACGCCTCCATGCCATATTTCACTATCTTAGCCCCACCCAAGCTGACACGTTTTACACATGTACAATAATCGCCTGCCCACGGCAATGGCGGGAGGACGCGTCCTATGCGGTCCTTTCCGGCACGTCGCTCCAGTCGGCCAATATGCTGTCGCGGTTGGCCACGGCTTCCCACGGGAATACGAACCAGTCCTTCGTGACGCTGCGGTCGATCCTGTCCGCGCAATAGTCCACGCTCGCCGCGGACCGGATATTGTCCATCAGGACGGCAAAGCGCGCCGATCCCGCCGGAGCGGCGGCCAGGGCATGGCGCACGGCGTTGATCGTCCGTCCGCTGTCGTTGATGTCGTCGACGAACAGCAGCCTTTCGCCGGCTGCGGCGCGCTCCGCCAGTCTGGCGAGCAGCGCATCGCCGAAGTCGGGCAGCTTGGCCGAGAGATCGACGGACAGCATGGCGATTCCAGTGGCATGGCTGAGATAGGTGGCGGGAACGAGGCCGCCACGGCCCATGCCCACCAGATGATCGGGTCGCCATTGCGACGCTGTCATGGCCCGGACCAGCGCGTCGATCTGACCGAGAAAGGCATTCATGGTGATGGGCGTCAGGATCGGCTGGTCCATCGCGTCACGTCGCCGCAGCCAGATGCGCCCTGGCGTCTGCCGCCGCGCCGTAGCGGCGCGCCAGCACCGCACAGGCCATCAGCTGGATCTGATGGAAGAGCATGAGCGGCAGCAGGATCGGTCCCACCGCGCTGGCGGGGAACAGCACGCCGGCAATGGGGACGCCCGTCGCCAGGCTTTTCTTCGATCCGCAGAATTGCAGCACGATCGCATCCTCCCGCGACAGGCCGAGCAGCCGCCCCAGCAAATGAGTGAAGAGCAGGACGGTGGCCAGCATGGCGATGCAGATCGCCGCCAGCAACAGCAATTCGCCGCGCGACACTTTCTGCCACAATCCTTCCACCACCGCCGCGCTGAAGGCGGCATAGACCACCAGCAGGATCGACCCGCGATCCACCCGACCCATCATTGCCCTGTGCCGGCTGATGAAGCCGCCGATCCATGGTCGCGAAAGGTGCCCGACGATGAAGGGCAGCAGCAGTTGCAGCAGGATATCCTCGATCGAGGAGAGCGAGATCAGGTTGCCGGTCCCGCTTTCTTCCATCGTCAGCGCGACGAGCGCGGGCGTCAGCACGATACCCAGCAGGTTGGAGAAGGATGCGCTGACCACCGCCGCCGCGACATTGCCCCGCGCAATGGCGGTGAAGGCGATCGAGGATTGGACGGTCGAGGGCAGCAACGTCAGGAACAGCAAGCCCGCACGCATCGAAGGTGGGATTGCCGTCGCCTGTCCGGTCGCAAGCCCGATCAGGGGAAAGACCGCGAAGGTCGTGCCCAGCGTCGCCAGATGCAGTTTCCAGGCCCGGGTACCGTCCCAGATCGCGTCGCGCGACAGCTTTGCGCCATGCAGGAAGAAGAGCAGGACGATGCCGGCGTCCGCAGCGGCGCCGGCCACAGCAGCGGCGCTTCCGCGCGCGGGCAGCAGCGATGCAAGCGCCACCGTACCGATCAGCAGCAGCAGGAAAGGGTCCAGAATCTCGCGCAGGCGTTGCATTGGGTCGCCTTTAGGCAGGATGATCGGAAAAGGATAGACGCGCCTGCGCCGATCAGCCAACAGTCGCGGCGGACCAGGGCGCGCGGAAACGGGCGCAGGAACAGCAAGGAGATTCCGGTCGTGAGCGAGGGGATAGGCATCCTGGAAAATCAGGGCATTATCGAGATCCATATCGACCGGCCCGACAAGAAGAATGCGCTGACCGCAGACATGTACCGTGCGATGACCGCTGCGCTGGCGGACGCGGCCGCCCGGACCGAAATCGGCGCCGTGCTGTTCGCGGGAAAGGGCGACGCCTTCTGCGCGGGCAATGACCTGAAGGATTTCATGGCCGGCCCGCAGGGCGGCGAGGCGGCCTTTGCCTTCATCCGCGCCATCGCCAATTTCGAAAAGCCGATCGTCGCGGCGGTCCAGGGGCTTGCCGTGGGCGTGGGGACGACCATGCTGTTCCATTGCGACCTGGTCTATGCGGCGCCCGATGCGCGCTTCGTCATGCCCTTCGTCAATCTGGGGATCGTGCCGGAGGCGGGGTCGAGCCTGCTGGCGCCGGCAGCGCTGGGCTATGCCAAGGCGGCCGCCATGCTTCTGCTGGGGGAACCACTGGACGCGCAGGCCGCCGATCAGGCGGGCCTTGTCACCGCGATCGTGCCGGGCGACGCGCTGCTGGACCACGCCCGGCGGAAAGCGGCGATGCTGATGGCCAAGCCGCCCCAGGCGCTGGCCGCGACGCGCCGGCTGATGAAGGGCGACCTGACGGCGCTGAACCAGCGGATCGAGGAAGAGGCGCGTCTTTTCCGCGAGACGCTTCAGTCCGCCGAGGCGCAGGAGGCGTTCGCGGCCTTCTTCGAAAAGCGCGCGCCAGTTTTCCGCCGCTAACGCCGTCCGAAGCGTATTTCACTGATGATCACGGCCGCGACCACCAGCACGCCGCCCAGCAGGGCGCTGCCGGGCAGGCGTTCGCCGGCGATCCAGCCGATGAGGCCGGCCCAGACCGGCTCCCCGGCATAGATCAGCGTCGCCCGCGTCGCCGACACGCTGCATTGCGCCCAGTTCATCACGAGCTGGATCAGCGCCGTCATCAGCCCCAGGCCGCAAGCCGACAGCGTGACGATCCAGGAAAAGGGCGGAGCAGCCTCTCCCGCTGGCACCATGCAGGCGAAGGCCAGCAGGGACGTCACCGCCAATTGGATGAAGGTGACGCGCGCCACGTCGACGCGGCCGGCCCACAGGCTGATGAAGATGATCTCCAGCGCAATGGCGATCGTGCTGACCAGCGTCAGCGCCTCGCCCCGGCCGAGCGACAGACCTTCGGCCGGCGCGGCGATCAGCAGCAGCCCGACAAAGGCCAGAGCGACGCCGATCCAGCTTGCCAGGCGCGGCCGCCGGCGCAGGATGGCCCATTGCAATATCGGGACCAGCGGCACATAGGCCGCCGTGATGAAGGCGGAAGTGCTGCTGGGGATTGTCTGCAAACCCCAGGTCTGGAGCGTGTAGCCGCAGAAAATGCCCGAGCCGATCATCGTTCCGGCCAGCCATTCGCGCCGCGTGACGCCGCGCAGGACGGGCAGGGCGAAGGGCAGGGCCATCAGCGCCGCGGTGCCGAAGCGCAGCCCGACGAAGAACAGCGGTCCGCTGTGCCGCATGGCCTGATGCACGATCAGGAAGGTGCCGCCCCACAGCAGCGTGATGCCGATCAGCGCCAGTTCCGGGCGCCCGATCATCAGCCGGTGGGGAGGCGAGGGGTCGGTCGCGGCGCCATGCATGATGCCGCTGGTGCTGCGGATGAGCGCTCAGGTCAAGGGCCGCCTGCGAAATGGAGGACCGTGGCGCCCTGTTCTGCCCACGGGGCCTTGCCCGGCCGTCAGTCCTTGCGCATGTCGTTGCCCGCGCGTTCCATGGCGGCGCCGACGTCGCGCTTTGCTTCGCGCGCTTCGCGTTCGGCGTCGCGCGACGCATTGTCCATGGCCGCGCCGACGCGATCGGACCCTTCGTTTATGGCATTGTCCGCCCTGTCGAGGCCCCGGTCGATCCTGGCGCCGGCCTGGTCCATCGTGTTGCTGACGTCATTGCCGATCGCGGAGCCGGCATTTTCCAGATTATCGGCCGCTTTTTCCGAGCAGGCCGAGAGGCCAAGGACGGTCAGTGCCGACATGGCGGCCAGGAATGATGTGCGCATGGTTCACCCTTATCTTGCCTTCAACAAAGACCTGATAAGCGCCCCGGCGGCGATAAGGTTGCGTAACGATCCTTCACCGGCCGCGCAAACCGAACACCATGGACCTGTCCTGATCCGGGATCAGCCCCTCCAGCACCCGCCAGAATCCGGTGACGGAGCCTTGTCCCGCCTGGGCATAGGCCGCCGCCATCTTTTCCCGCAAAGCGCGGAACAGCTCTGCCTCCAGCGCCATGCCGGCAGCGCTGAGCCGCAGCAATTTCTGCCGCCGGTCATTCGCGCCCTGGCGAGTTTCGATATAGCCCTGCTCGATCAGGTCGTTGAGCACGCGGCCGAGCGACTGCTTGGTGATCGCCAGCAGGCGCAGCAGGTCCTTGACGGTGAGGTCAGGCTGGCGCGAGATGAAATAGAGCGCGCGATGATGCGCCCGGCCCAGCCCCTGCGCGGCGAGCCCCTCGTCGATCGAGCGGGTCAGCGCGGAATAGCCGAAATAGAGCATCTCTATGCCGCGCCGGATCTCGTCCTCGCGCAGGAACAGCGGCGAAGCGGGTGCGATCTGGGACGTCGGGGCGGGGGAGGAAGAAGGGGGAGCGGGCATGCCGGTCGGTTCCAGGCTGAGAGGACAGGGCGGCGTGCATATTGGCGGTTCCGGAAAATAATGACTAGGCTTTCCTTTCGCGCGGCAGGCGCTATATGGCGGTCCGCGCCGGCATTGTCCGGCCGATGCTGGGGCGTAGCCAAGCGGTAAGGCAGCGGTTTTTGGTACCGCCATGCGCAGGTTCGAATCCTGCCGCCCCAGCCAGCCGAATCCTCTAGTTTCGGCCTGTATTCAGTGACTTATCGGAAAATCGCGACATCAGGGAGTTGGACCCGGTTGGCCTCATTTGGCCCGGATTCGACTCCTCTTTTATCGCGATTTTTATCGCGATTTTATCTGGATAGGGGCCGACCAGGATGTCGGACTATGAATCGCACCATCACGCTTACCCCTTCGCTCATCGACGGAATGGCGAAGGATTCCCTAAACGATCCGCTCACCCCCGGGCTGGCAATCCAGATGCTCTCGAGCGGCAAGAAGGTCTGGAAATATATGCGCTGGGTTCCAACTAAGCGGGGGTTCCTGCGACGAACGCTTGGGACCTATCCGGCTTTCACCATCGCCGCCGCTCGGGAATGGGCGAACGAACTGAACGCCATGATCGATGCCGGTACCGATCCCCGGGATATCTGGCAGGAGCAGGAGCGCCGCGACACCATGACGGTGAACAGGGCGCATGCCTTATATATGGCGGCGGTTCGGGAAGGGCGGGCCTCCCGGTCCAAGCGCAAGAATAAACCGCGGACGATAGCGGACAAGATCGCCATATTCAGCCGCGATGTGGAGCCCAAGCTGGGTAAGAAGATTATCTATGACGTCACCGAGGACGACCTGATCGCGCTGGTGGAAAAGAAGGGAAAGACGGCAAAGGTTCGCGCCAACCGGCTCGCTGCGGAATTGAAGGTGTTCTTCGGCTGGACAGCGTCCCTGCGGGGAAAGGAGGTCGGGCTTGAGGTCGATCCGGCGCGCCGCTTGGGCGATCTGCGCTTCCCCGAAACGCCACGGGCGCGGAAGCTCAGCCTGGATGAACTGTCATGGCTTCTTTTGGCGCTTGCCGAGGAGCGGCGGGATTTCCGTCGTGGTATGCTCCTCTGGTTATTGACGGCGGCGCGCTTCTCCGAGGTCGTCTTCGCAAAAACTGCTGAGCTTCAGGATGGTATCTGGACCATTCCGGCGGAGCGTTCCAAGAACGGACAGGCGCATCGGATCGCGCTGGGGCCGTGGGGCCTTCGTCTGTTCCGTTCCAATTCGGAATGGCTGTTCCCAGCGGAAAAGGTGGAGGGGCCGCGAACGCAGGGCTGGTATGAGGCCAGGGATCGTGTCGTCGCCCGGATGGCGAAATTGGCCGGACGACCAATCGAGCGGTTTACGCCCCATGATTTTCGCCGGACGGCGCGGTCCAATACGAAGCGTCTGCATGTCGATTTCGAAACCGCCGAGGCGATGCTCAACCATCTGAAGACTGGACTTGAGCGGACCTATGACCGCTATGATCTCGAAGAGGAGAAGCGGCGCTGGTTTGCGCGTTGGGAAAATGAGGTGCTGGCGATAGCGCGCCGGGCTGGCGTGCATGAACAACTGGAAGGGGCCGATGCCGTTTCAGGTGCAGCGCGATCACCACAGGGCCCGGCTGTCGAGCCAGGCTTGCACCTCTGAAAGTCGGAACCGGGGGCAGCGGCGGTGTTTGCTGCTCCCGGTGCCCAATTCATATTCTCGGGGGAAATTTCCTGGGCGGCGCGTGCGCAGGCGGTCGATCTGGCGGCGTGAAAGGCGTGCAATTTCTGCGAAATCGCTCACGGTGATCAATCGATCTATTTGGTCAGGCAGCGGCTTTCGGGGCATAGGGCATTCCAAATTTTTGCTACCCATCATTTTCCCACATTCAGATGATGTCACTGGTGCAAAACGGCATAAAATAGGCCCAAATTGATCCGTTGCCGCAAAGATGAAATCGCTTCGGTGGTCCCGGCATGGGCGGTTAGCATGGGGACATTTTGCTCAGTCCGGTCTGGAGCAGTCATCCTTCGAAAGCGGCCGTTCTCGAGCCTGATCAATGGCAGCTTCGGAGTGAAGGATGGGGCTTCCTGCGCAGTCCGGCGGGGCAAGACCGCGGAGCTTTCCCGAAGCGGGGCATCATCACTATGCTGAGGTAGCAACATGGCTCAAGCGGAGGTTGGCCAAAGAATATTAACGCGATTTGGAGCGGCTATCCAGCAACTGCGCAAATTTGATCAGCGCTTAACGGCCGTCCCAACATGTAGCCTTGGACATGGGTGCAGCCTAAAAACTCGACCAACTCCAGTTCACTTTCGGTTTCGATGCCTTCAGCCGTAACCTCGATCTTTACACTATTTGCGAGCGTGACTATCGCTTCAATAATCGCAATATTTCGACTGTCGGGGTTTGTGGCACCGCGAACAAAGCTTTGGTCTATCTTGATCCTGTCGAATGGTGCTGTTCGTAGATACCCAAGTGATGAGTATCCCGTGCCGAAATCATCTAGTGCGAGGCGTACACCAAGCGATTTCAGATCGCTGAACGTTTTGTTGGTGTCTTGGTCCTCGTTCAGGAAGATGCTTTCGGTGATTTCCAATTCCAATCGGTTGGAGGGAAGCCTGGTTTCTGTAAGCGCCTTCGCCAAGGTCGAGGGGAACTCCGGATTCGCGAACTGGTCTGGTGATATGTTCACTGCGACCCAGATATCATCAGGCCAGTCCGCCGCTACGGCACAAGCGGCTTGCAGTATCCAGCCACCCATCTCGCCAATCAGGCCAGCGTCCTCGGCGATGGGAATGAAGATCGCAGGAGAAATTAGGCCACGTTCCGGATGTAGCCAACGGACAAGCGCCTCATAGCCAACAACCTTTCTCTCGCTAAGTGATAGGATAGGCTGAAACACAAGCTGCAATCCATCCGCTTGGAGTGCGTACCTGAGATCGCTTTCGATCTGCCTGCGGTCCTCAGCGTCGGAATGCAATTCGGGAGAATATATTACAATGTCCCGTGCGCCATAACCTAAGGTGGAGCGCAATGCCAAGTCAGCGTTGCGTTGGAGCGCGTCGGGTGAGAAACCATGGTCAGGCGAGACCGCTACTCCAATTTTTGGTGTCAGCGTGAAACTGCTGCCGCCGATTTCAAAAGGTCGAAAGAAGGCGGTCAAGATATTATGGCACCGATCCATCGCGTCCTGAATACCCGCAATTTCTTTTATGATGACGTCAAACTCGCCCCCATCAAACCTACCGACATAGGAAAAGCTCCCAGCCGCGTTCATAAGTCGTGACTGGACTTCTCGAGTAAGCAATTGCCGATCGATTCGGCTCAAACCGTCAACATTCCGGTATGATCCGAACGCGCTTACAAATATCAGCGCCACAGGTGTTATCTGTCCTGACAAGCCATACATCGCGCTTGCCAGTATGCGATCGGACATTTCAGGACTTGCGACACTGCCAATTTGATGGAGGAGTCCGCTGAGCTTTTGTAACTTTGCGAGCTGATCGTTATGTAGCAGAATCAGTTGATCGACCTTGCCATCAACTCGACCTAATTTTGCGTCCACGACATCCAAACTAAATTGCATACATTTTGCCGCGGCCTGTAGCCTATCATTGCTGTCGGCAACTTCGCTCAGTTGGCTGGTCACGAGCAGCTTTTCGAAATCCGCGTTTCTGAGGAGCTCGGTTGCAAGTTCGTCTCGGTAGTTCATGATCCATGGCGGGGAACCGTTCGGCGCCTGTTCAGTAAGCATTGCCCTGAAATGGGGCGGCATGGCACCGGCGACGCTTTCGCACCAAGCCACAATCGGACTGATCAGAGGCGTGGTTTCGCTCCAACTGGCTACACCAGATATGCTTGCCAATAATGGGCGGATGGTGTCAGCGAGTTGCAAAATCGCATCCAAACTAGGGTCCTCCAGACCGGACCTGGTCGCGGTCTGCAGGTCTTCTACAAAAAGGCGTTCGGCCATGTTGGTAGCTTGAGAAGATAGCGTATCGACATAAGTCGCGAGGCTTCGCTGGAATGCCAACCGAACGGCGCTGACAATAACCTGCGCGGCTTTGACATCGGGACCAGCGGCCAGTTGCCGGAAACCCGCAGAAATCGCTCGATACGACCGGACAAGAAGCGCATCAGCGCGATTTCCAATGACACCGCTCGCCACCGTACTGACAGTGGCAGCGGTAGCCACTTCCGCGAGCGCTCCAGCTAAGGCTGCCGTGAAAACATCTACCAAGTGCGCATTTCCCGTTTGCGGTTGCCCAATCGAATGTCGAGTGAATACATCTAAATGTCCGCCGGGCGATGCGCCAGTTACATATCCGGGCCCGCCAACGGGTTGCCGTCCTCATCCGAATCATGTATCTCACGTAAATAACATGAGATTGAGGTCGATGTGATTCTGAGTGTTGCAAAGCTGGCAGGTGAGAAAATTTTGTCGGGCGCCCCAAGCGGCCGGCAGTTTTACGCGAAGCTGGTGGAGATGTTTCCCGCTGAGCCATCGAATCCCGAGCCGCTCTTCCTCGACTTTAGCGGCATCGACATCGCCACCGCGAGTTTCCTCAGGGAGGCGGTGATCGCCTTTCGCACCTTCGTGCGAAGCCGGAAATCCAACTATTATCCCGCTGTGGCTAATGCAGTGAGCGATATTGTCGATGATCTGGTGGAGGTTGTTCAGCCTCGCGGCGACGTTGTCATGGTCTGCACGCTTGGCGTTGATGGAGAAATTATCCGCTGCCGTCATGTAGGCACGTTGGATCCCATGCAGCAACTCACTTTCGACCTTGTGAACCGTTATGGTGAAACGACAGCAACTCGTCTAATGGAAGTACAAAAGGGCGACATAAAAGTTACTGCATGGAATAACCGGTTATCCTCTTTGTCGTCTTTGGGACTGATTAGCGAACAGTCGCAAGGGCGTACCAAGACCTACAAACCTATATTTGCAGGAGGCGAAGGTGGGAGCTGATTTCAAAGCAAAGACAAAACGGTCTTTTGAAAAATGCTGGGACAATGCAGCCCTCGCAGCTAACACGCCGGACCTGTTTGCGCGGCGGGCGGACCGGGCTCCCAGTCGCTATGAAGCTGAGGCAATAGGTAACGCCAAAGTGTCTGTTGGCGAATCCTTCTCCGTCCGCTTGGAAGGCAGTCAATTGGTGGGGCGACGCGGAATGTCGCCCGTCATCCTTCTTTCCAACCCGACCCAAAATCTTCGGCTATCTTTAGCGCAGGGCTGCAACATCGCTCGGGCGAGCGTCGTGGCATCCGACCCAATCAGCGGGATGTTCGAGGTTACTATCCACTAAGAGGCAAATGGCAGATGTCCCGTGAGCAACGTGCATTCAGACGTCTTTGGAGCCGACCCGATGCGGCCATGTCATTGGGGTGCATTGACTGCCCAGAAAAAGGTATTTGCGGCGGCCAGACGGTAGACGGCGCGAGCTTCAGCTGCCTTGATAACTGCTGTGGTGATCCGACCACCTGTCAGATCGTTTGTCCGAACGCCCATATCTACGCTGACCGGGTGCGAGAGGTACAGGGCTTTCAGTTTGAGACGCCGCAAGGCCCATTCCACTCTGTTAAACAGCTTCCGCCCTACATTCCGCTATTCTTTCACGGCAGCGCGCTCAAAGACGGCGTTTCAGCCCCGGCGATTGCCATCCCCCTTTATCGCTTTTTCGACCGCCATGGAGACTGTCGGTTCGCGGACATCGAGGCGGTACGAACTGCATTCAAGTTGCAACCTGGTTCGCGGATCATCCTTTCAGGTGTTGCTCAGGACCGGGAGGTCGAAAAGTGGTGGAAGCTGGAACGAAAGGGCCGGCAGAAAGCCATAGCAAATTTGAGGCGACTGGGCATCGCCATGGTGACTACACCAAATTTCAGTCTGATCGTTGACCGTCCGCGTTGGGATGATCTTCATTCAATGCGCCGCATCGTGCTGTCATATCATGAGCTTATTTGTGAGGGGCAGCCAGCCGCGCTCCATGTGAATGGCCGGACGCGGACCGATTTTCGACGGTGGGGAGATTACATCGCGAACCACCCCGAGGTCACGCACATCGCCTATGAGTTCACAACTGGCACTCGCAACCCTGGACGGATGATGCAGCACACGCGCTGGTTGTGTGAATTATCGACAGCCTCCTCCCAGCGTCTTGGGCTGTTTCTTCGCGGCGGGTCCATGGTGGGCGGCATGCTGGCTGAAAATTTTGACGTGAGTTTTATCGATAGCTCACCTTTCGAAAAGGCTCAACATCGCGAGGTCGCCATCCTGGACGAGGACGGGAATCGCGATTGGATCAAGCATCTCACAGACGTTGGGCAACCTGTCGATGCGCTGCTTGAGGAGAACATCCGTGTATCGAACCTCTGGTTCGCGTCCAACATGCCGAAAGCCAAACTTGCAGCCTGACCTTCTCACCCCCTCGTTCGATTACAATGTGGTCGATGGGCTCGGCAGGGCCTGGCAACGCGGGCATCCGCCAAGGATGGACGGCCTGCTTTTCCGAGCGGGGGCGATCGGCCCGTTGATAGAAGTGGCGTGCCTCGGTTCAGCCGAGAAGCTGCGGGAGATCAGGCAAAACCGCTGGCTCAACGATGGCTCTCACGAATTGCTGCTGGACGCATTTCTGGCGAAGCGCCGACAATGGCGCGCCGGAGATCATCGGCAAGGCGTGGCGACTGGTGCTGCGCTGGAGGATGCAGAGACTGTCAGGAGCTTCAAGATGGATGCTCACATGGCGGCTAAAAATGCCGGATTTGGATCACAGGCAGGTTATCTCGTCGCCGCATTAGGCGAAATCATAGGCAATGCGATCGATCATTCCCAGTTTCCTACTTCTGCTGTCGCACTTTTTTCTTCCGGTAGGGGAGAGTTCGAATTTGTCGTCGCTGATCAGGGAATCGGTGTGCTGGAAAGCCTAACCCAGAATCCCGAACTCTCAAGCTTGAGCGATTATGGCGAAGCACTCGAGGCGATGACCGAAGCAGGGGTTTCGCGCTTTGCGCGCAGCACGGGACATGGGAATGGTTTCCGACCGATCTTCGAGAAGCTTGCCGACATGACGGGTGAGCTGCGTTTCAGATCGGGCGACTACGCTTTGACGCTGGATGGACGGTTTGGGGACAAGATTGCTCGACAGATTGTCCAGAAGCCGAAGATGCAAGGTTTTCTGGCAGCTGTCACATGCCGGGTTCAACCGCATTTGCTCCGTTGAGGCTTTGCAAACGGAATTGACTATGTTCACTATATGTTCTATATAATTTGCTCCAACATGGTGAAAGTGCGTGAAAAAGCCTTACGCTTCGTCCCTCGATGAGTATGTGCTTTCTGACCAGCGTTGTGGAATGCACAAGAGCTCGCTGGAGGGGGTGAAATTTGCCGTTTCTAAGTGATGCTGAACGCGATGATTTACGTATTGATCGGATGATATTCCATGTGGTCGGCCCTGATCTCGCGGACCCGATCCTGCTTGCCGAGTTCGATCCACCTATCTTCACGGAGTTCTTCCTGAAGCGGATCAAGTCTGCGTTAGGTGGAAATGCTTATCGCTTCAGACCGGATTCGCCGACCATGGCGACGCTGCGGGACGTCAGCGCCAACGAGGCACGCTTCGTAACAGGGTCCGAGGCGTTAGCGGCGGCATTCCAGCATGAGCATAGGCAGAACTCGATCGATGGCGTGTTCTTTTTGTTCCTCCTCAGTACTTTCGAAGGTGCGAGGCTGTTCGCGCTAGTGAAGTACGACAACGACCAGGTACTGAAGTACGACATCGCTGATGCCGATGGTCGCCGTACGGCGATCCTTGAGGAGTTCCGACAGACATTCTCGACCAAGCGCGAATCCCTGCAGAAGATTGCGCTCGTGCGCCTCGGCGCTGAGGACGGCGAACTTATGGTTCGCGACCGATCAAAGCCAGATGGGATCTCGGAATACTTTGGCAAATTCCTTCGCGTTAAGCGGGCTGCAACTCCAGCCGAGTTCACGAAGAAGGCCGAGCGCGTGCTCAAAGACGTAATGAGGCACCATCGGGACGACTTGGATCCCGAGATCCGAAAGGGCGGGGCGCGGCGAATCAACGAGCAGCTGCGTGCCACTCGTGAATTTGGGCCTGAAACTCAGGGGCAGCTTTTCGACGCAGTGTTTGGCGTGCTTCCCGAAAATTCTCCGGTGCGTCGGACTTATCAGCGCAAGCTGGCGGCGGCGAGGCTTGATGAAGAGACATTCCAAGTTGATCCCGCCGCGATTCCCCGGACGCCGCGGCGGCGTATCGAAACGGTCGAAGGTATCCAGATTTTGTTCAATGAGGAGGATCGCGGACGGATCGTGAAGCGGGAGTTGGAGACTGGCGACACGGAAATCCTGATCACGACCACGTGCGTCACCGTGGACGACGACGATGCCATCGACCGTCGCCGCAGCACTTGACGCCTCCGCTGGACTAACGGTCAGCGAGATCAACGGCACGTTGACGGTGACCGGCCAACTGTCCCATCCGGCTCTCGCCGCTTGGCGGGAGGTGGCCAAGGCCTGCGCGATCGACCACTGTCGCCTCACTTGCCGAGACGAGTTCGACGAGATTCATGATTTGCGCGTAGCGGATCTAAATGAACTTGAGGGTGTCGATCTGCGCCTTACGGTCGAGATCGCCCATCCGGCGAACGCCGTCCATGTGGCGACAGCTGATGGTCTTCGTCGTGTCCTTGCTGCCTTGAACGACCTTCCACCAGTTTCGGTGGTGCGTCTCCTTGGTCTCGCTGAGCCGATTCGAACGCTCGGCATACTCATCGAGCCTTGGATGGATGGCGATGGCGACGCCGCCCCTAAAATGTTCGGGTCGGGCCCGAGTCCACGTCGTTTCGCACGGACTATTGCTGGTAGCACCAGGGCGCCGAGAGAGATCGGTTCGTGGCTGATCGAGGGGGAGTGTGCCCGAACCGACCAGGCGTTCGCAGTTTGGCGTGGCTTTTCGATCAATTCCATCCGCCGATCGCTCGTGAATGAGATTTACGATGCTGACGGCGTTGTGCGAGTGGTTCTGGCGGGTACGCCAACGCGGCGTCTGGAATTGGGTGAAGCTGATGTCGATGCCGCGTCATTCGCAGGCCTCCAAGCAGCGGCGCGCTGGGTATACGTTGAGGGCCCTGACGCCGAGCTCCGGCATACACTTGTCACCAACGAGCTAGCCCGGGAGTGGCGTGATGGCGAAGCCTTCGCTTGCGGGCTGGAGAAAAGCCTTCCGGTTGCGCTGGAGAGCGCCGGACTTGCCTACCGCGCACATATCCAGCAGGGCAGCAAGGATACGATCAAGAGCCTTTCGGATCTGCGCAAGACGTTAGCCGAGGAGATGGGGAAGGTCACGCAGCAGACCCGCGATCTGACCTCCGGGTTGTGGCGCGACGTCGCGGTGGCGATCGTGACGATTGCGTTTCGATACTCGATGGATGCTGCCAAGGTTGCGACGATGAAGCCGACCTATGCGTTGGTTTTCGCGCTGGTCGCCGCATATATCGTTACCAGCCAAGTGGTGACTGTTCGGAGCAATCGCGCCTTTTTAAAGGTGGCGGCAGACGCTCGGGTCCTTTGGCGGCAGAAGGGGTATGCCTATCTCTCCAACGACGAGTTCGACGCACTGGCTGGAACACCGTTGTTGCAGGCAAGAGGGATTTACGACCGCGTCGAGGCGACAGCGAATTGGGTGGCGGGTATCGTTGCGACGGGCTTGATCGCTTCGGCAGGATGGGAAGTGAATGTATGGCAAACGCTTTTCCGTCGACTTGCTGAAATGTCCTGTTGATAGGGGACGACCAACGTTCGCCAGTCTGCGAGTGGCCAATTTAGAGCACGCTGCGCTAAATTGGACGCAGGTCGCGTGCTCTAGTTCTTTGTTTTCGCATCATTTTAAGTGCAAAACCGGTTCCCATTTTTGCACACGATGCTCTAGAGCGCGCAGTGCGACTTGCAGACCGTCCGCTCCTGGCAACGGAATAATGGCCGCTGAACGACGGCAAAGGGTCGTCCACACCCCATTCAACGTGCATCCCCTTCCCATCAGAAACTTGCGCCGACCGCTAAGATTACGCAGGCGACGCCTTGGGTTTGGGGCTCGCGTCGAGATCGACTTTCAGTTCACGTGGCCAGTGGCGAAGCGAGCGGCACGCCGCGATGAACGTGCGGGCGTCGTCGCTCTTGCCAAGCGGCAGGCAGGCCTCGTCCAGATCGCCGGCAATGCCCGCCTTAGCAAAGATCGCCTCTGCCTCGGCACTGATCCCAATAAATTTGCAATGGGTAAAGGCGTCAGTGACAAAATCCTTGGCTGCCGCGTCGAGCGACAGCAGCGCTGCCCCCTCAGCGGACACGATGATGGCGACTGCATCGAACAGCACCGATGGCCCGCCGTCAATCTTGTGCTTGGCAGCTGCCCGCGTCCCATCGGACAGGGTTACGCCACCGATCTTCGGGGCGATGATCTCGAACACGGCTCCCTCTGCATCCACTTGATCGATAAGCACCTTGAGCAAGTTCGCATCCGCCCCGTCGCTCAACAGGATGCCCAGCTTTCGACCTCGAAAGCTCTCCGGCCCATTTTTTATGATGCTGAGCTTGTCGGAAGGCGGCAGGTCCATAGGCTTGCGCGCTGCGATTGCCGGATCGGGCAAAGGTAGGTCAAGGCCATCTGCCACCTTGGCCGCCAGTGTCGTATCGATGTTGAGCAAGTGTGACACCGTCCGCGACCGGATGTCCGGGCGTTCGACCTTGGACAGTTCGAATATGAGCGCGTCGACGATATGCTTCTGTTCGATCGGAGTTTGGCTGACGAAGAACTGCCGCGCTTGGCTGTAATGATCGGCGAAACTTTCCGACCGCACGCGCTGTTTGGAGCCGTCCGCGGTCTCAGCAAAGCTGCTGAACCCGCGAACGGGGTCTTCGCGCGGCCCGCCGTGCGTGGGACCCCAGCTGTTGGGCTCGTAGTTCACGCGCCCCTTCGGATTGCGCATGGCCATGTGCCCATCCTGCTGGAAATGGGCCATTGGGCATTTGGGCGCGTTGACCGGGATATGCGTAAAGTTTGGCCCGCCCAGACGCTTAATCTGGGTATCTAGGTAGGAAAAGTTGCGTCCTTGTAGCAGCGGGTCGTTTGAAAAATTGATGCCCGGCGGGACGTTTTGGGTGCAGAAAGCCACCTGCTCCGTTTCGGCAAAGAAATTATCGACGACGCGGTCGAGCACGAGCCGACCGATGACCCGGATGGGCACCAGTTCCTCCGGAATGATTTTAGTGGCGTCGAGAACATCAAAGTCGAAGCTGTCGGCGAAGGCATCGTCGAACAGTTGGACGCCAAGCTCCCATTCGGGGAAATCTCCGCCGTTGATTGCATCCCACAGGTCGCGGCGATGAAAGTCGGGGTCAGCGCCATTGATCTTCACCGCTTCGTTCCAGACCACCGACTGCAGACCCTGCTTGGGCTTCCAGTGAAATTTGACGAAGGTGGACCGGCCCTCCACGTCGAGCAACCGGAAGGTGTGAACGCCAAAGCCCTCCATCGTGCGGAAGGATCGCGGGATCGCGCGGTCGGACATCGCCCACATGATCATGTGAAAGCTCTCGGGCGTCAGGCTGATGAAATCCCAGAAATTGTCGTGAGCGGTCTGTGCCTGAGGGAAGTTGCGATCCGGCTCGGGCTTGGCCGCATGGATCAAGTCGGGGAATTTCATCGCATCCTGAATGAAAAAGACAGGAATGTTGTTGCCCACCAGATCCCAATTGCCCTCCTGCGTGTAGATCTTCACCGCGAAGCCGCGCACGTCGCGCGCGAGATCGAATGATCCCTTCGAACCTGCGACTGTCGAAAAGCGGACGAAGGCGGGCGTACGCTCCCCCACACGCTGGAAAATATCAGCGCGACTGACATCGGCCAGACTGTCGGTCAGTTCGAAGAAGCCGTGCGCACCATAGCCCCGTGCATGCACGACGCGCTCGGGGATGCGCTCATGGTCGAAGTGGAAGATTTTCTCCCGGAAATGAAAATCTTCAAGGAGCGTCGGTCCGCGCGCGCCCTGCTTCAGGCTGTTCTGATCGTCCGCGACCGGGATTCCCTGCTGCGTGGTGAGCGTGGCGACCTCGTCCGCAGCCGCCTGATGCGTTTCGCCACCTTGTTTCTGAGGTTCGGCATAGGAGAAGGAAATGGCCGCATCAGCGGGAACTGGCGAAACCTTCTGTGGCGACTCTCCGCCCATATCGGCGCCGACGAGATCCGGAGGCGTCAGCTTGCGGACTGACTTTGGGGAAGCTTTCGAGGCGGCTTTCGAGGGTGCGGGCTTCTTCGCCATGACGGCTCCTTGTCAGTCGGGAAGGTCGTGAGCCGACGAGCGCTGCCGCCGGCTCAACATTGTCCCGACATGAACCCGAAAGCCCCGCCGGAGTTGCCTGCGGTGAAAATTTTTGGGTCTTTGCGTTTCGTCCGGCGGTACCGACAGCGAATTTTCAGACCCTGGTGGTAAGCTATTCTCCGGTCTGCTCATGCGACGCCGCGACGGCTTTGGATTCTGGCGATTCCTGTTGCCGAAGGAAGATCGAAAGCACAATCAACACAGCTGTGGATAGAAATTCGCTCTGCCAGTTCTGGAAGGATTCAAACCAGAGTTGCGGATCGCCCAGATAATGCAGCGTGCCAAGTGGCGCCTCGCCATGGGACAGCGCTTCCTGCGCCGCGACCCGGGCGCTTTGCGTCCAGTGAATGATGAATGAGACGATGAAGAGAATGCCGAGGGCAAGTCCCAAGGACCGGGCATAGACCGCGCGCCATATCGGCCCCCAGCGCAGTATATGCGGAGACCCAGGCTTGCTCGCCTGGAGGTCGAGATCCTTGTCACGGGGAGGACTGTCGGGATCTTTCGATTCAGCTGAACCGCGTTGAATCAGGAAGGCCGTCAGAACGACATAGGCGGACATTTGGAGAAATTCACTTTCCCAATTCTCAAACACGCTTGAGAGGAATTTGGGGCTTGTCGTATAAGCCGCGAGCGAAAGCATGGTTTCGCCGTGACGTCGAGCGTCTTCCATCTGCACGTGCCAGCCGGCAATCCATTGGCCTGTTATACTTCCGCCGAATAGAAGCAGGAGGACGATCGTCAGCCCATTGTCGCGTAACACCCGCATGCTGCTCTCCCATATCGGCTGCAAAAGAAACGCTGAACCGCGCTTTTAAGGTCCGCGATCGCCTGTTGGCTCGCTGTCACGATACATGGGGAGGAGCCGGGTAAAATTTCTACATGCGTGATCGCCCGAGGCGGAACTCAAGCACCAGACACTCCTTTGATATAACCGAGAAGCAGGCAGGCATAAGGCGACGCATCATGGGCAAGCCGCAAAATCGAGAAACGAAGTCAGCCGAAACGCTATCCCCTATATTGCCCAACGATGTGGAGGACACAGCCGCGGCCGTATTAAAGGCGGCATGTGAGGCAGAACTACGGCTTGCAACGGCGGAAAGTTGTACGGGCGGTTTGCTCGCCTCGCTGCTGACCGATGTCGAGGGGGCAAGCCATGCGTTCGAGCGGGGCTTTGCCGTATATAGCGAGGAGGCGAAGTGCGAGCTGCTGGGTATTCGCCGGGAACAGATTGATGTCTGCGGAGCGGTGAGCCGCGAAGTCGCTATTGCCATGGCGGAGGGCGCGATCGAACAATCCCATGCCGACATTACGCTTGCCATTACCGGCTTTGCCGGTCCGGCGACGGAAGGAGATGAGGCTGGTCTTGTCCATTTCGCTGCCGCCCGCCGCAATGGAGCGACCGTTCACCGCGTCGAGCATTTTGGAGATATCGGACGCGGACCGGTGCGGATCGAATCGCTTCGGGTCGCGCTGGAGATGATGGGGGAAGCCATTGACCATTTCTGAAAATTTCATGTCCATTCATCGCCACGGTCTTGTTCGGCTCGCCGCCGCAACTCCGCATGGGACGGTTGGGGATGTGGCCGCCAATGCCGCAGCAGTGATGGAACTGGGGCAGCAAGCGGGGGCGGACGGTGCGGATCTTGTCCTGTTTCCCGAACTTTGCCTGTCATCCTATGCGATCGATGACCTTCACCTTCAGGATGCTTTGCTGGACGGTGTCGAGGCGGAAGTGGGAAGGCTGATCGAGGCGAGCGTGGACCTGCCGGTGATGCTGGTGGGCGCGCCGCTGCGGCGGTCGGCGCGCGTTTACAATTGCGCTCTCGTCATTGCGAAAGGGGCGCTGATCGGCGTCGTGCCAAAAAGCTACCTGCCCAATTACCGGGAATATTATGAAAAGCGATGGTTTGCGCCAGGGGCCGGTCTGGCGGGCCTGACGATCGAGGTTGCCGGACATAGCGCGCCTTTCGGAGCCGACCTGCTCTTTGCCGCCGAGGGGCAGTCCGACTTTGTCCTCCATGTGGAAATTTGCGAGGATTTCTGGGCGCCGCTGCCCCCGTCCACAATGGGCGCGATGGCCGGGGCGCTGCTGCTCTGCAACCTCTCCGCATCCAACATCACCATCGGCAAAGCGCGGGACCGCCATTTGCTGTCCGCTTCCCAATCGGCGCGGTGCATTGCCGCCTACGCTTATTCCGCGGCGGGTGCGGGCGAGAGCACGACCGACCTTGCCTGGGATGGGCAGGCGATGGTGCATGAACTGGGCGAGTTGCTGGGAGAATCGAGCCGCTTCGGCGATGAACCGGAATTGCTCTATGCCGATGTTGATCTACAGCGGCTGCGGCTGGAGAGGATGCGCAATGGCACTTTCAACGACAGCGTGGAAGCGGCCGGGCATCCGGAAATGCGATTTCGCAAGCTGCGCTTCCCCTTCGAGCCGCGATGCGATGGTATCGGCCTGCGACGGTCGGTGCACCGCTTTCCATTCGTTCCGGCCGATCTGGCCGAACTGGATGCCGATTGCTACGAGGCTTTCAATATCCAGGTGGAGGCGCTTGTCACCCGCTTCCGCTCGACGGCGGGCAAACATTTCGTAATCGGCGTGTCCGGCGGCCTCGATTCCACGCATGCGCTGATCGTGGCCGCCAAGGCGTGCGATCGGCTGGGCCTGCCGCGCTCAACGATCCTTGGCTACACCATGCCGGGCTTTGCGACCGGTGAGCAGACCAAGGGTAACGCCTGGGCGCTGATGAATGCGCTGGGCGTGGCGGGGGAAGAAATCGACATCCGGCCCGCGGCGCGACAGATGTTGGCGGACCTGGACCATCCCTTCGCGCGGGGCGAGCCGGTCTATGACGTGACATTCGAAAATGTGCAGGCGGGCCTGCGTACCGATTATCTGTTCCGGCTCGCCAACCGGCATGGAGGCTTTGTCGTGGGCACCGGGGATCTCAGCGAACTGGCATTGGGTTGGTGCACCTATGGCGTGGGCGACCAGATGAGCCACTATGCCGTGAACAGCGGGGTGCCCAAGACGCTGATACAGTTCCTGATCCGCTGGTGCATCGCCACGGAGCAGTTCGACGAGGCGACCGACGGTATCCTGGATGCGATATTGAACACCGAAATTTCCCCGGAACTCGTTCCAGCCGATGCCAGTGGCGCGATGCAGAGCACGGAGGCGCGGGTCGGGCCCTACGCGCTGAATGATTTTTTCCTGCACCATATCGTACGGCAGGGTTTGCCGCCCTCAAAGGTCGCGTTTCTCGCCTGGCACGCTTGGAGGGACATTGAGCATGGCGTCTGGCCAGCGGGCTATCCGGACAGTGGCAAGGTCGCATATGAGCTGCCCACCATCCGCCATTGGCTGGACAATTTCCTCTATCGCTTTTTCGCCATCAGCCAGTTCAAGCGGTCCGCGCTGCCCAACGGACCGAAAATTTCTTCTGGCGGTGCACTGTCGCCGCGGGGCGACTGGCGGGCGCCTTCGGATGGCACGGCGGGCCTTTGGCTGGATGAGTTGGCCACGGCGTTAGGACCGGCTCCGGACTGATCGGATAGGCGGAATACAGAACAGTTGTGCGTTGGGAGGCTGTAACCCTAATCCTTCGAGGTCTGCGCGCCCTCATTGTCGGCTTGCGTGCCGGTGTCGGGCTGCACCTTGTCCTGCTTCGTCACCCGCGTCGGCTCTGGATCGCCGCCAGTGGCCGTCCGCTCCTCATCGCGCGATCCGATGTCGCGCGCGAGATTGCCACCGCCCGAACCGCTGTCCGCCTCCGGCCCGTCTAGCGTGTCGCTGGGCCGCCGGCCTGAGCCCTTGGGCTGATTTTCAGTGGAGATGTTGGGCTCGCGCGTTTGTTCCGTTGGCACGGTGCGCCGATCAGGGTCTGGAGTGTTCATATGTCATGTCCCGTCTTTCAGGCCAGTTTAAGCCCTTCCTGATTCATCCGCCGCGTGAGGCGGCTGGTTGCGCTGTCGTCGAGCGCCTGACGGAGGCGGGGGAAAAGTTCCTGCTCCTCCTGCTTCATATGCCCTTCGATGTCGGCGCGGAACTTTGCCAGTTTCTGCTGGAAGGCCGGATTATCGTCCAGCAGGTCCGAAAGATCATAGAGATATTGCTTCACATAGCCATGCTCACCGGTAAGTGCGTCAGCCTCCGCCTTCATCCCATGTTCGCGCATGGCGGGATAAATGGCGTTCTCCTCCTCCAGCGCATGTTTGCCCAGAGCATGTTTAAGTTGCATCAGCATCATCCGGCGCCTGCCGCTGGCTGCATCGTCAGTCGCGGCAAGGCCGTCGAACAGGGCAAGAGCTGCCTTATGCTCGGTCGCGAGTGCCTTGTCCCAGTCGCCGGCCAGCATGGTGGGAGCCTGAACCATCAGCTTGCGCCCGGCAAGACCGAGGATGGCAAGGCCAGCGCCGAGTAGCAGGCTTTGGGATCGGGAAGGGTAATGGGTATGAAGCGCCATGGGCTTTCTCCCTTTGACTGATGGCCGGTCAACGATGGCTATTCGCACATGTTCCGCAGCCTGCCTCAGGAACGCTCTATCACTATTATCGAGCAGACGTGTTCAGTCTGTCGTGAATGGAGGGAACGAGCTTCCCCGCCCGCTAGTTGGGGCCTTGATCACTCTTCAGGAGGCTCAGCATGGCCGACAAAAAGGCGCCGCTCCCGAGCGACGACGCACCCCTTACCACGCGCAAGGAAGATCGCATCGAGCAGATGGGTGACCAACTGCCAGAACCCCAGGGCGATGCGCTCGCCAGCAAGACGGTGACCATCAGTCGGCCCAGGGCAGAGCTATATGCCTTTTGGCGCGACTTCACCAATTTGCCCCGTTTCATGGAGAATATAGTGTCGGTCGAGCCGGTGGGAGAGGGGCGCACCCACTGGACGGTTAAGGCTCCCGCCGGGAAGACGGTGGAATGGATTTCTGCCATTACCGAGGACAGGCCCGATGAAACGATCGTCTGGGCTTCGGAGGATGGCGCTGACGTTCCCAATAGCGGCCGGATTGATTTCCGCGACGCGCCGGGCGGGCGCGGGACATGGGTGAGCGCGACGATCCTTTATGACCCGCCAGGCGGGATCATCGGCAAGGTAATTGCCAAAATGTTTCAGCGGGAACCGGGCATTCAGGCGCGGCGCGATCTGCGGCGTTTCAAACAGTTGATGGAGACGGGCGAGATAGCGACTTCGGCGCGTACCCGCCAGGCGCATGAGGAGGAGGAAGTCTGATGCGGGCGCTGACATGGCATGGCAAGCATGATGTTCGGGTGGAGACAGTCGATGACCCGGAGATCATCAACCCTCGGGATGCGATTATCCGGATTACCTCGACCGCGATTTGCGGATCCGACCTTCATCTTTATGACGGCTACATTCCCACGATGAAAGCGGGCGACATATTGGGCCATGAATTCATGGGAGAGGTCGTCGAAACGGGGCCGAGCTCCACGTTAAAAAAGGGGCAGCGCGTTGTCGTGCCCTTCACCATTGCATGCGGCGGATGTTTCCATTGCAACAAGCATCAATATTCCGCCTGCGATAATGGCCTGCCCGCCGACAATCAGGACATTGCTCAAACCATCTATGGCCAGCCCATGTCGGGCCTCTTCGGTTACAGCCACATGACCGGCGGCTATGCGGGCGGGCAGGCAGAATATGTCCGCGTTCCCTTTTCCGATATCGGCCCGATCGTCATTCCCGATGGGGTGGAGGACGACAAGGTGCTGTTCCTTTCGGACATCTTGCCCACCGGCTGGATGGCAGCTGAAAATGCCGGGATCGAGCCGGGAGATACCGTCGCTGTCTGGGGTTGCGGGCCGGTTGGGTTGTTCGCCGTCCAGTCGGCGTTCCTGATGGGGGCGGAGCGGGTCATTGCCATCGACCATTTTCCGCGAAGGCTGGAACTGGCGGCGCGCTTCGGGGCGCAGACAATTAATTATGAGCAGACCAAAACCTATGAGGCGCTGATGGAGATGACCGGCGGCATCGGGCCGGACGCCTGCATCGATGCGGTCGGATTGGAGGCGCATGGCTTCTTCGCCGATAATGTGTGGGACCAGATCAAGGTGTCGACCTTCCTGGGCACCGACCGGACGCACTCCATCCGCCAGGCCATCCTCGCCTGCCGCAAGGGCGAGCGGGTGTCCATGCCCGCCGTTTATGGCGGCTTCGTCGACAAATTTCCGCTGGGCGCCTTCATGGAGAAGGGGCTGACGCTTAAGACCGGGCAGACCCATGTGCAGCATTATATGCCCGGCCTGCTCAATGCGATCATGGAGGACAAGATCGACACGACTTTCCTCATCAGCCACCGCTTGCCTCTGGAGGAGGCGGCGGAGGGATATCGCATGTTCCACGATCATCAGAATGAAGTGACCAAGGTCGTGCTGAAGCCCGGCATGACCCCCAGCCCGAAAGAGGAGAGCCGCCATGGCAGCCACTAAATTCGCCATCGTCACCGGCGCTTCCACCGGCATTGGTTTTGAACTGGCCCATCTCGCTGCGCAGAATGGTTATGATCTGCTGGTCGTGGCCGACGAACTGTTGATCGAGGCGTCGGCCACCGATTTCCGCCGGCATGGCGTGAAGGTGGAGGCAGTGGAGGCTGACCTCGCGACGATACAGGGCGTCGAGAGACTGATCGACGCGGCGAAGGGGCGCAAGGTAGATCTACTCTGCGCCAATGCCGGCCGCGGTCTGGGCCACGGCTTTCTGGAGCAGGAGGTCGCAGACTGGCGGCGGGTAGTCGACACGAACATCACTGGCACCCTTTATTTGTTGCAAAAGGTCGTGAAATCGATGGTGGCCCGCAATGAGGGCAAGGTGCTGATTACGGGTTCGATTGCCGGGTTCGTGCCCGGCTCCTTTCAGGCAGTTTATAACGGGACCAAGGCATTCATCGACAGCTTTGCCGACGCGCTGCGTAATGAGATCAAGGATGCCAAGGGCGTCACGATCACCAACTTGATGCCGGGCGCGACGGAAACGGAATTTTTCGACCGCGCCGACATGCTGGATACCAAGGTGGGGGCAGAGGAGAAGGACGATCCTGCCAAGGTCGCCAGGGATGGCTGGGACGCGCTGATGGCCGGCAAGGCGCATATCGTGTCGGGCTGGAAGAACAAGCTTCAGGCCGCGGCCGCGCATGTCACGCCCGCCTCCATCCTGTCGGAGCAGCATCGCAAGATGGCCGAGCCCGGCACAGCAGAGGAGAATGACAATGAGTGAAGGGCAGCATAAGCCGGGCAATGCCGAAATGCCGCGCGGGCCGATGGGCGACACACTGCCGGGACGGGAAAAAGAAGATCCCCGGACGGGCGGCGGCCAGCGGCAGGAGGATGTCGAGGATCGCCCTAATGTCGGCACGGTAAAGCCGGAAGATTATCCGGAAAAGGATCGGCGGGATTCCCGCCCGTGAATGCTACAGCGGAGGT
Source organism: Sphingobium sp. LMC3-1-1.1 (assembly GCF_040676285.1). Lineage (NCBI taxonomy): Bacteria > Pseudomonadati > Pseudomonadota > Alphaproteobacteria > Sphingomonadales > Sphingobiaceae > Sphingobium > Sphingobium sp. LMC3-1-1.1. The sequence goes on from NZ_JBEGHQ010000006.1 coordinate 81,130, forward strand.
GATCCGTGGGATGGGAGCCGCTCAGTCCAGATCCGGTTAAAGGCTTTCGGGGCGATGACCTCCCAGCCTATGTGGCGAACGGCCTTGTGGGTCTTCGCGTGCGCGAGATTCCGATTTTGCCCGGTTCCGCCATCGTCAGCGGTGTAGTGGGCCTGCATGTCGAAGAGCCGGTCGAGGCCGCCGTCCCCATCCCCTATCCGCTTGCCGCCGACATCGGCATCGGGGAGACTTGGCTGACCGAGCAGCCCTGGCTGATCAGCGATGCGACGCAGCGATATGATTTCGCTGCCGGGGAACTTTTCAGCGGATTTGCTTTTCATGTGGGCGAAATTGCGCTCTACGTAGAGGTTCTGACCTTTGCCAGCCGCAGTGACCCTGCGCTGGTACTGCAACGCATCGAATTGACGGCGGACAGTCCCTGCACGATCAGGCTGCGTGCGGGGGTCGCAACGGCGGGCGCGCGCGGGCGAGCGGACGAGCGGAAGGTGGGCGAGCAAGCGGCTCCGGGCGAAGGCGCGATGCTTTGGGTGCCAGAGGGCGCGTTCAGTTGCTGCGGCATCGCTTTTCACAGCGAATGCCGTGCAGCTAAGGATGAGCCCTGCTTTCGGGAGAAGCACGGCTCGGGATCGCTGACGGCCGAACATTCGGTCGAGTTGAGGCGGGGCAGAGCCGTACGGCTGGAGCAGATCGCCGCTCTCGTTCCTTCCCTCGTCCATCATCGCCCGATGGACGAGGCCGTTCGGCGCCTTGCCAAGGGCACAGAGCTGGGCTTCGATCAGTTGCGTGACCTCAATCGGGAAAGCTGGCGGCAGTTGTGGCAAAGCCGGATAGTGGTCGATGGCGCGAACTCGGATCATCAACGTCTGATCGACGCGGGATTCTTCTATCTGAACAGCTCCGCGCACAGGTCATCGCCCGCCGCGACTTCGATGTTCGGGCTCGCGAGCTGGCCCAATTACAATTATTATTTTGGACATGTGATGTGGGACATCGACGCCTTCTGCGTTCCGCCCCTGTTACTCGTCCAGCCCAAAGCGGCGCGCAGCCTGCTCGGCTTTCGCGCCCAGCATATCGATGCCGCGCACATGTATGCGATGCTCGACAACAAGGATGGAATGCGTTTCCCGTGGGAGGCGGCGCCGCGGTCGGGCGAGGAAGCGACGCCCGGCCCCGGATCTGGCGCGGCACATGCGGCGCATGTGTCGCTGCATGTCGCGCGTGCCTTTGCGCTCCAGGCCGAGGCGGTTCGGGATATGCGTTATCTGCGCCAGACGGGCTGGCCCATATTGTCGGGTGTAGCGGATTGGCTGGCGTCCCGATTGACGCAGACGGGGCGCGGCTTTGAACTATTGCGGGCGACCGGACCGGCCGAGGTGCCTGAGCCGCCCGTCAATGACAGCTTCACGCTGATGACGGCCTATGACCTGCTGCGCCGGACGATCCGGATCGGTCTGTCGATCGGTGAGGAGGTGCCCGCCATCTGGCGCGATATGGCGGACAATCTCCATTTGCCGATCCGCAGTGATGGCGTCATCGCATCGCATGACGAGTTCCGCATCAGCGAGCCCAAGGGGGCGACGCCCTCGCCGCTCGCTGGCCTGTTCCCGATGAACTATCCGGCGACCGTCCGGCAGCATGAGGCGACGCTCGACCTCTTTTTGTCGCACTGGCCGGGCTATGTGGGATCGCCGATGCTGCCGGCTTTCTATCCGGTTTGGGCAGCGATGCGGGGGGATCGGGCGATGGCGCTCAAGCTGTTCGAGGAAGGGTATGCCGCTTATGACAAGGGGCGGTTCCACCAGTGCCTGGAATATCGCGAGGATCATCCGGACTCCAAGGTGCCTGCCGGTCCTTTCATGGCAAATATCGGCGGAATGCTGATGACGATGCTGTTTGGTTTGCCAGGGGTCGAGATTTCGGATGCCGATCCGTCGGATTGGGGACGGCGCCCAGTCATCCTTCCGTCCGGGTGGAAATGCATCATCGTGGATCGGCTGTGGGTCAGAGGGGCGCCAATGCGGATGGAGGCAATGCACGGCGCGGCGCGAGCGCGGCTTTTCCCGGCATAAAGGGCTTTGCCGGGTTTGGACTTCGACGGGCAAAACTGCAGCGCTCAACTGCCCAGCAGATACGTTGGTGGGAAGTTGGCATCGGGAACGGCCACATGATGTCATGGGTTTTTGACGATGTGCCACTTCGGCGCGAGAGAGGATCCTCAAATGGCAAATCAGAATCAAGACAATCAAATGGGCAACCAGCAAGGCGGACAGAGCCAGAATCCTGGTCAGCAGAACCAGCAGGATACCGGCCGCACCCAGCAGGGTGGCGGGCAGCAAGGTGGCCAACAGGAACGCAATCCTGGCCAGCAAAATCAGCAGGACGAACAAAGCCGTCAGCAGGGCGGCGCGGGTCAGCAGGAACGCCGCGACGATGATCGTCCTGGCGGTCAGCAGCGGTGATAGGCTGATTATGGTATCGAGGGCCGCCCATTACTGGCGGCCCTTTTATTGTGGGTGACGATGGGAGCTGCTTGTTCTAGCCGGACAGGGCGGCTGATCGGGTTAGTTGAGTTGTGCAATCTTAAATATGTGACCGTTCGGTTCTAGGATCATAAATTCGCCGCTAACGTCTGGGTTGGGTGGATTCTCGGCCGAATGGCGCAGCAGCGAGGGAGTCAGCCTTTCAACAGCTGGTCGACCTCGGCAGGCCGCAGCTCTGCCTGCAACTGATCGCATGTGCATTGATCAGCCGCCTTGTCCGGACGCCAGCGCATAAAGCGTGTGCCGTGGCGGAAGCGGCCTGCGGTCACCTGATCAAAAATCACTTCCACCACCAGTTCCGGACGCAGCGGTTCCCATGCGCTTTCCTCGCCCCGGTTCCAGCGGCTGGGTTCACCCGGCGCCTTGCCCGTGAAGCCCGGCCCGCCTGCGAACGGCTCGAGCCGTTGCAAAAGAAGCGGACGCTCGCTGACCTTGAAGCTGGAGGTGAAACCGACATGGTTCAGCGCGCCTGTCTCATCATAAAGCCCCAGCAGCAATGAAGCAGCGCCTTGCCCGTCCCCAGTTCGACGAAAGCCGCCGACGACGCAGTCAGCACTCCGGTAGTTCTTCATCTTCATCATTGTGCGGTCGCCGGAGCGATAGGGCAGGTCGAGCTGTTTGGCAATGATCCCGTCCAGCGCACCGCCGCTCCGTTCCAGCCAGCGCATCGCATTCTCTATCCGGTCGCTCGCTGGCGACAGCCGCAGCATCCTTGTCCCATTCCTGGCGTGAAAGCGCACCAAGGCAGCGCGGCGGTCTTGCAAAGGCGCATCCATAAGATCGCTGTTGCCTAGCGCCAGGCAGTCGAAGAGCATGAGCTGCGCCGGGGTCTCTCGTGACAAACGCTGAATCCTGCTTTCCGCTGGATGCAGCCGCTGCTGAAGCGCATCGAAGGAAAGCGCGCCATTCAAAGGGAGGATCAACTCGCCGTCGAGAATATAGCGGCGCTCAGCCGTCGCCAGCAGAGCTTCAACAATTTCCGGAAAGAACCGGGCTAGCGACTTTCCGGACTTGGAGCGTATGTCGGCGCGCGTTCCATCACGGCCGACCACAGCGCGAAAACCATCCCATTTGGGTTCATATTGCCAGCCGGGCGGCAGGGGCAGTTCAGCAACCAGCCGCGCTTCCATCGGCACTGGAAGGAGGATCGGCTGATCTTCGTCCGAGGTAGCAGTTGGCCGAGTCATGTCTCCCCCTGCCCGATATCCAGCGTGATCACGACCGGCGCATGATCGCTCGTTTTTTCCCAGGCGCGGGGCCGGGTATCGACTTCGGCAGCGACCAGCTTGCGAGCGGCTACCGGGTTTAGCAGCGCATGATCGATCCGTAGCCCGGCATTGCGTTCAAATGCGCCACGCCAATATTTCCAGAAGCTGTAGATGACCTCGTCCGCATGCAGTTGCCGGATCGCGTCACTCCATCCCTGATTGAGCAGGCGCTGATAGGCGGCGCGGACTTCGGGCGCGAACAATGCGTCATCGCGCCAGCGATCGGGGGCATAGACGTCGAGATCGGTGTCCTCCCCATAATCGAGCCCAGGTATGACGGGTACATCGAAGAGGCTGGACTGGGTCATTTTTTACGGGAAAGGCGCCGCCGGTTGCGACCCACGGCCTTTCTATAATGGGCGATGGAATTGCGCATCGCGGAAACGGAGTTCATTCCCAGATCGCCTGTCATCGCTCTCCACTGCAATATGCTGACAGCTTCGATCTTCTCGACGATCATGCGCTGAGCCTCCAACGCAGCGGCCGGGTTCCCAGTCAGGAGCCTCGGTATGCGCAGGCCAATCACGGTTCATGCCTCCAGCCCGAGTTGCCAGCTGTCCATGGCGAGGCTGAACGGATTGCTCTTTTGCACCATGATAGGGAAATGGCGCGCGCCCCGCGCGAGTTCCATCTTGGGGGACACTCAATTTATTGGCCGAAGCAGCTGCTCCTGCTTCTCACGGCCTACGCGATCGCCATGTACATGTCCGTGATTCAAACGCCTTTCCTCGTTGTGGCACACAGACTAGAACCTGACGGTCTGCAGCTGGGACTGAAAAATTAGGCACTGAACAACCGGGAAGGGTCGCTGTCAGAGGTGATTTATAAGGAAGTTGGACGAGTTTATCGAATTCCGCTAATTTTGATGCACATTGCGGTGAACCCTCGATGCCGCATCCCGCTTGGTTGAACGTTCATCCCCTTGGCCATCATGGCCACTGGAGATGTGTCATGGGATTATCAGAATTTGATCCCGCCGCTCGTGAGCGGGTGTCGTGGAACGCTGGACGCAAGGTCGGCGCAAAGCGCGCGCTCAAGCCCCGCCAGATCTGGGGCGATTCGCTTCTTTCTTGATCAGCATGGTCGAACCCGGGATCGGGCGCTCTTTGATCTCGCGATCGACAGCAAACTTCGCGGCTGTGACCTGGTGAAGATCAAGATCAGCGATATTGTTTGTGACCGGAAAATCCGGACGCGAGCGATCGTCGTCCAGCAAAAAACCGGGCGGCCCGTTCAGTTCGAGCTGATGGATGACGCTCGCGCCAGCCTGCTAAGATGGCTGGAGCTGAGGGGAGGCTCCCTGGAGGATTATGCCTTCCCGAGCCGCACCGATCACGCGACCCATATGAGCACCCGCCAGTATGCCCGCCTAGTGGATGAGTGGGTCACAGGCATCGGCCTGCCAAGCGAGGATTATGGTACGCACTCGCTGAGGAGGACGAAGGCGTCGATCATCTACAAAGCCACCGGGAATCTGCGCGCGGTCCAGATCCTGCTTGGGCATACGAAGATTGAAAGCACCGTCAGATATCTCGGAGTGGATGTGGAGGACGCCCTGACCCTGGCGGAAGGCACGGAAATCTGAATGCGGCTGGCTCCTTGCACATGCGGGGAGCCAGCTTCCAAATTGCGTCTGCCAAGCGCCATTTTTTGCCGCCCCTGCGGCTCCGCATCTTTCCGAAAGCTGACACTGCTCGGCCCGGCACCTAAGTACCTCGGCCAAGGATCGTCATAAGAGCTTCCATCGAATAGGGCTTGCGAAGCAGCTCGAAGCCGTGGCTGCTCTCTTCGGCAAGAACGTGGCTGTAGCCGCTGGTCAGCACTATCGCGAGCTGAGGCCACCGCCCGGCAATCTCGCGAGCCAGCTCCAGGCCGTTCATTCCTGGCATGATAACGTCACTGAAGATCAGGTCGAACTTTGCCGCCGACGTCTCGAGAACGTCCATTGCGGCTTTGCCATTTTCTACCCACGTCACCACTTGGCCCAATTCCTCGAGCAGTCCCCGTGCGAACTGGCCTACTACTTCATTGTCCTCCACCAACAGGATCCGACGGGTCGTGATTTGCTCGCGAGAGGCAGCCTGACGCGATGCAGATTCGACCTGCTCGGCTTGCGCCAAGGGAAGGTAGAGCGTGAACTTCGTCCCTGTCCCGATTTCGCTGCGGACATCGACCTCACCGCCGGATTGTTTCGCAAAGCCGTGAACCTGGCTAAGGCCAAGACCGGTGCCTTTATTCAGCCCCTTAGTGGTGAAGAAGGGTTCAAAAATATGCTGCAACACGTCTTCGCCGATGCCGCTGCCGCTATCTTCCACCTCGACGGCAACGAAGCTGCCCTTCGCTGCCGCATGTCGGCGAACGGCAGGTACCCCTTCGAGAATGCGGGTCGTGATGGTGATTTGCCCTCCCGCCGGCATGGCATCTCGCGCATTGACGACAAGATTAAGAAGGGCGGTTTCGAACTGATTGACGTCCGCGTTCACGGCGGCAGAGGTGAGTGCCTCAAGGGAGACGAGCACGGGTGATCCCACGCTTGTCTCGATGATCTGGCGCATCCCCTCTATTCGTGATCGAACATCGAAAACCTCTGGCTTCAAAGGCTGTCGCCGGGCAAAGGCGAGCAACTGGGACGTTAGTGATGCCGCCCGATCGGCGGCATCTGCAACCGCATCGATGTAGCGCTGGCGCTTCTCTTCACTCAGGTTCGGTAATTTCAAGAGGTCCGCAGACGCTCTAATGACCGTCAGGAGATTGTTGAAATCGTGCGCAACGCCTCCAGTGAGCCGGCCCATCGCCTCCATCTTCTGGGCCTGCGCCAGCGCCTCCTTGGCGCGTTCTGTTTCCTGCTGCGCCTGCCAGCGCTCTGTGAGGTCTCGCGTCACCTTGGCGAAGCCGATCAAGATGCCCTCATCGTCGATCACAGGATCGATGACGACGCTTGTCCAGAAGCGCGTACCGTCTTTGCGGACGCGCCAACCTTCAGCTTCGAACGTCCCGAATTCGGCCGCTGTGGCTAATGCGCGCTGCGGCAACCCGTCTGCCCGATCTTCCTCGGTATAGAATTTGGAGAAGTGCTGTCCAATGATCTCGTCAGCCTTATAGCCCTTGAACCGCTCAGCGCCCGCATTCCAGCTTGCTATGTAACCTTCGCGGTCGAGCAGATATATGGCGTAATCCTTGACGGCATTAACCAGGAGTTCGAACCGGCGGTCTCCACCTAGTTCATTTGGAATCCGCGTTTCTATTGGATGCATTGCTACCCATCATTTTATTCGAGACTCCGCATACCGACAGGCTCAAGCTGGCAGTGCACAGGAAAATGGCGGCAGCAATATCCTTCCTGCGCTCCGAAGTCCTTGATGCAGGTGAAGGCACTTTCGATCCTGTTCTGCGCGAGTGACGGGCAAGCCTGAGGACCCTCGCTGGCGACCGGTCGCGAAAATTGGTGGCCGACCATCGGCCGGGAACGAACTGCCAGTTTGGCTGTATTGACTGGATGGATGCCGGATGGAACATGACGGGCGAGCACGTCCGCTACTCGCCACCTTTAAACCAGCTCGAAGGCGCGTGCCGCACGGCAGGCTGGTCGAACTTCTTGAACCCGGTCCACCGCCGGTCTTTCGCAACGAACATCCGTGCTGTCGGTCGGCTCAGAGCGGACAAGAAAAAATGCCGATGATCGACGCCCAGCTCGCACAAATGATCGTCGAAAGTTCAACTGACTTCGCGATCATCACCTTTGATCAGTCGGGACTGATCACCAGCTGGAATATCGGAGCTGAGGCACTGCTCGGCTGGTCCCTTGAAGAGGCGATCGGCCAACATGGTCGCCTCATTTTTACACCAGAAGATCAGGCGGCCGGCACCGCGGAGGACGAATTCGCGCGCGCTTCCGTACAGGGGCGGGCATTAAACGAGCGCTTCCATGTTCGAGCTGATGGTAGCCGCTTCTGGGGCTCGGGCCTGCTCATGCAGCTCAAAGGCGGAGAAGGCTTCGTAAAGATGGTGCGGGATCGGACCGCCGAGCGCGACGCCGAGCGGCGACTGGTCATGCGCGCGCGCCATCCCGACGTGCCGGTCGTTCTCACGAGCGGCTATAGCCATGTCCTTGCCGCGGAAGGAACACACGGGTTTCATCTGCTTCAGAAGCCTTATACTGGCGAGCGCCTGGCGCGAGCGATCAAGCGTGCGCGCGCAGGAAACAGAAAAGGATAGTTGAGCGGAAGCCAAGAGGCGCGGCAACAAGGCCACTGCGGTACATTTTGCACGGGGCAGCGGGGGGGGGGGGGAAGCCTCGCCCCGACAAAGCGAGGCGGGGCCCAGGTGTGACCCAACTGCTCTGACGATGAGCACCCGCGGCGCGGTGACGTACCCCGCTGACCATCCTGGCCCAAGCAGAAGGAGCCCCGCTGTAAGTGGCGGAGCTCCCATAATTCATAGGCCGGTAGTCGACGGATGCGAGGAGTATCGCGCCCGTTCGGCGCTTATCTGATCACTTGTGTAAGGTTCAGCATCCGGGTCGAACGTGTTCCATCCGCCGGCTCGATAATCCGCGCCCCTCGTTGCCGCATCAACGGAGCGATGCTGCAGCAGAATGGCTTCGGCTTCAGCTCTCCGCTCATCGGGTACGCGAGCGCTGACCAATGTGCCGCCACGACGCACACCTTCGGAATAGACATGAGCTTCGTCGTCATCGTGTCCGGCGTTTTTCAATGCTCCGACTATGCCTCCGGTTGCCGCGCCGCCAACACCACCGACGGCGGCGCCGACCGCCGTGGAGGCGAGCCATCCAGCAGCGACGATCGGACCTAACCCAGGAATGGCGAGCAAGCCCAATCCAGCCAGTAGGCCGCCGACGCCGCCTAGGACGGCCCCAGTCGTGGCGCCCTTGGTGACATCACCATCTTCATTGATGCTGTCATCATCACGGTCATGGCTGCCATGGGCATCCTTGTTCGCGATGATGCTGATGTCATCGCGGGAGAAGCCGGCACTTTCAAGCGTCCGAACGGCGCTGCGAGCGTCACCATAATCATCGAACAGTCGGGTCACGGTCTTGGTCATGACGATCTCTCCAATCACTTATTATGCGGCAGAACAGTGACATTGCCCTTATAATCGAGCGCCACCTTGGACTTCTTCCCTTTCTTCACGGCTGTGCCGACCCAATGGCCTTTATCGTCCTTCCGAAGGTCGCTGATCTTGGTATAGCCAGCCTTCGTCAGGCGGCCTCTCGCCTGATCCTCAGTGAATGAATTTGCGCCCTCGGCAGCGTGCCCTACATGAGTGACCTTGCTGTCCTTGATTGCGGGGTTGCTATCTTGTGCGAGGGCCGTGACAGCCGACCCGGCGAGAGCTCCAACTGCCAGAACTAAAAATATTCTCTTCATCATTCTCTCCTGTGACGGGATCTCAACGCTCCGCGGCTTCATGGGGTCCAATCCCCGTCGGCGTAAAAAGCGGGAGAGAAGCATGCAGGTGTCGGCATCGCTCGTGGCGTGCCGAGCGCCCCTAGATCCTATTCATCGGAGAGCTGAGTTATCTCGGCGGCTGAAAGGCTTCGTGTCGAACAGTACCCCGGATCTCTAACGGGCCCGCGAGGCGTGTTATTTACCCGACGTTCGCAGAGGCATTCCGCTTGCGCCGTTCAAGAATGCGTTCTGCGCTTTCGGCTTCTCTCATCCAGGTTTTGGCTGCGGTTAGAGCGACCGCACGGACGTTCGGCAGGTTGCTGGCTTTCGCTCGCGCCAAGTGGGTAGCTGCCTGGGCCCTGCAAAATTCTATGGTTGGCGTGTCCATCGGATCTCTCACCTGAATGACTGAAGGGCCCGCTCCGGAGAAATAGGAGCGGGCCTCAAGATACCGAACATGAGCGGGGAGCCATCAATGTGTCCGGCGAAATTACAACAGAACGGTAGGATTTAAGTTCCGGTGGCAGTGCGGCCGATCAATCTACGCTCTCGTCCAGGCGGAATGTCGTATCGCAGGCGGAATTTTGGGCACTTCACTCGACCAGGAGGGTTCGCAAGTGAAGGAGAACGGTATGGTCAAGAAGATCATCTCAGTCGGCCACTTGACCAACAGACACTTTGAAGTTCTGCGGCAATGGGTGAGGCGGCATTGCCCGATCGGTACAGACACGCCATTCGATGAGGTGATAGACAGGCTTGACCGCGTGCCAGATGATCTACCGAGCAGGAAACGATTGTGAACGATCCCAGCCGCCGAGCGAGCTGCTTGCTACTTCTCGCAGCGATTCTGTTGTGCGGAGTCGCGGTTCTCGGTTTCATGGTTTACTCGAGCATGAAGGCCCCCGACCCGGCATCGCGTCCGCCAAAGGGTGCCTTGCCGCCGAGCAACGAACCGGTTCGTCCAGTCAGTTGAGCAATAGTGCATCTGCTAATAGTCGATGGACTTGGAACTGAATAACCTTGAATACCAATTCAAAGTAATGAAGTACTACTGAGTAAATCATGGCGTATTGCCTGTTATAATGATTTAGGATGATCGGCGGCAGCAGGAAAATCTTTTTTCAACATTGATGAGCGCGCATGTTCCCGTGGATGATGATTTTTAGAAACAGAAAGTTCAGCAGATATATTTCTACGGCTCCTAGGCAGTGCCCCTTGTTTGATAGAGAAGGCGTCCTATATGGACACCATCAAGGGCATAGGCATAGTAGGCGTTCTTGACTGAGAGACCATCGCGCTCCCGCTTACCAGGGAGCTTTTGCATGGATATCAATCACCTTTATTCCGAGCATCAGATTTCGTTGATGCGCGCCGCGGACGCGCTTTGCGAGCCGGCCCGGCGCGAGCATCTGTGTGCCGCCGGAGTCATCGGCGGTCAGATATTCGATTTACTTTCATCGAAGAACGCGCCTGCTTCGGCTGGCTGGCTGCCATGGACTGTCCGAATTGGCACTGCGCCAGAGCGGGCCATTACTGCATGACAGAGGAGACAACCGCGCCCGTACGCCCGCGGAGGCGGGCATTCGTTAATCGGGAGATGAAGATCTCTCCTGAGCAGGCGAGGCGGCAGGGATTAATCACTCACCTCGCATTTGTGCTTCTAGGCCAAGAGCAGGCGATCCGCTTTCTGAACACCCACAACGTGTCGTTGGGCGCGAGGCCGCTCGATCTGGCGATCGCCGACCCGACCGGATACTCAACGGTGGAAAATGCAGTAAAGCTGCTCGCACAACCCCCGGCTGGCGGCCGCCAGTGATCTTGTCAGTCGCCCCTTGCTTGTGACGATCGGGGAGCAAAATGGCTGTGGAACCTGCTGACGAAACCGAACTCATGGCTCGCTATGGCATCACCAAGGTGCCTGTATATCGCTTTCATTATCGTGACTGGCGATAGGCGACTTTGAACGATGCGGTTGCGCAGGCGAAGCGGGATGAAGCGGCGCGTCCGAAGTAAATAGAAATGGCGGAGGTGTTGCCGACCCCCGCGCGTTCGCGCGGTGCAAACTGTTCAAGAACTGGCGCTGCAGCAGATTTCGATCTATGGTGTATTTGATCCGCCCAGCTCGATTTTGCATTTCCCATGAGTTGTGTTATCAGCACCTTGCTGAACGTCGCGTTTTGACGGATATCGGGCCGCTTCGGCTCTCCCTTGTCCCCACATTGCCTCTTTTAAGCCGGAGTGCGCGAATGGTCGCGCGTTCCCAGGACATGCGACAAGGAGACCGAGCATGATCACCGGAACAGTCAAATTTTTCAATGCCGACAAGGGCTATGGCTTCATCGCTCCTGAAAATGGCAGCAGCGATGCCTTCGTTCATATCTCTGCCGTTGAACAAGCAGGGATGCGCACCCTCGAAAAGGACCAGCGCGTCACTTATGATCTGGAACAGGACCGCCGCGGCAAGACCTCGGCCGTCAATCTCCAGCCGGCCTGAAATGGCGCCGGGCGGTTAACTCTGCCCGGCGGCTTCAGGTGAATGCTTGAACACAGGACAATTCCCTGCATGAAGAGATATAAAGAGCCACCCTTCCAGGAGCGTATTGCCTCAGCGGCGCGCGCCCGGACGGAGGGTCTCCAGCAACTGCAAAACAAGCCGCCGGTTGACCAAGCCGCTGCGGCCGCAAAGGCGGAACTCCGGGAGGCCAAAGAGGCCGCTGCGCGCGAAAAGCGCCAGAAGGCTCTGCTCTTGGCCAAGGAGCAAAAAGCTGCGAAACGTGCGCAGGCGCTTGAGGCAGCCGCTGCGAGCGCCCTCCGGGAGAGGACCGTCCTCACAGAAGCTGAGAAAAAGGCTGCACGGGATGCGCGATATCTCGCGCGAAAGAAGCGCGCATCATCCTGACGACGCGTGTCCTGCACTATTGTGGAAGCCGCAATCCAAGAAAATGAATTCTGGAGCGGCCCTGCGCGGACCTTGTCGGAACCGAACTCCACTGGGTCGCGTCGTGTCGGCGGGTCGGCTGCCAGTCGTCTGTCGTTAGTCTTGGGCGGCCCAAAAATGCCGCGCTCCTTAGCGCGTGAACTCCAATTACAAACGACGCGGCGGATGCCGCGAGGTTAATCAAATGAATGTTATCTTTCCGAATAGCAATGGCGCCACTCGCCGTCTGCCCTTTAGCCAAAGACCGGAGCGACCGTTCGTACCCGCGCCTGCGGGCGTTCTGTCCACCAGTGAGTTAAAGCAGATCGTTGCGGCCATGCTTGGCTGAACCTGTATATAACGGCAGCCGGACACGCTGCCGATTTTTCGCAATCCAATAAGGAGCCACCATGAGCCGAGAAAAAGTTGCCCCCTTCCTCATCACGAAGGACGAGGACGGAAATTTCCGGCTCACGGTCCGAGAAACACGGTATAACTCCCAGGGCTATCCTCTCGTGACATCCCACCTACAGGAGGAGAGCTTCAAGACGGCTGCTGCAGTCCGAAGCCATGCCCGCCTCGTGTTCAAGGCTGAACCCGGACAGTTTGCCATCAAGTGAAGCTCCTTCCTGATTCGGGCGACTAAAATTCGCCCTGCGACTATCTTCTTGCGGATGTCGGATTTCGGCCGGGCGCTGTTTACGCGCGTCGTAGCACTAAAGGAAAAGACCAATGTTGGCATCGCCTGACGAAGCGGCGACCATTCCGGTCGAATTAATCGGCATGGCAGAGCTTCCTGACGGAGGCCGACTACGCCTCTTACGCCGCGGTCAGGACTACTCCATCAGATTCGGCGATAACGAACTGATGGGAAACCAGGTTCGTCATTCTGAAGAAGCGCTGGCTACTCTGGCGTGTCAGCGCATCGCCGAACGAGATGCGCGAGTTCTCATCGGTGGTTTGGGCATGGGCTTCACGCTTGGCGCTGCTTTGCGGTCCCTGCCGCTCACCGCCGAGATCATGGTAGCAGAACTCATCCCTGAGATCGTGGACTGGGCAAAAGGCCCATTAGCCCATCTTTTCCAGGATCATCTTACCGACCGCCGTGTCGTTCTTGAACTGAGCGACGTTCATGATGTGATTGCAAGCGCCGCAGCCAGGTTCGACGCCATTATGTTGGACGTCGATAATGGCCCTGACGGGCTGATCCATCTTGCGAACGAACGTCTCTATTGCAATTGGGGGCTGCGCACGGCCCATGCAGCGCTCAAGACCGGGGGCATTCTGGCGATCTGGTCCGCTTATAGTGACGATGCATTTGTCGCACGCCTCCAAAACAACGGCTTTGCTGTAGATGAAGTTGAGGTGGCAGCGGTGGTGGACGGAGAAAACACCATCCACACTGTGTGGCTCGCTTCGAAGCGGCCGTGAGCCGAAAGAATATATGCGGTAAATTCATGATCACGCCTGCGTTTCATGAACGTGCATCACTCGGGTCATAGAAGCCTTCCTTCCGCGCCCAACGGTGAAGGGCTAAATAGCCTGAGCCAACCGCCCGCACGGCGGAAGGGAGGCTGGTGCGTTGCGCCAGCCAAGCGCGAAACGGGTATTGCACCATGCAGACCAACTTTGCGGCTGCCCCTCGTCAGACAGATTGCTCGATATCGGAGATTCCCTCATAAGGACCCATGTCTGTCAAACTTGAAGCCCCGGCCGCATTGTGCCGGATCCAACAAAATTGGCTCGCCGCGAACGAGCGTCGAATTCTCAATTGGTTGTGCCAACGCATGCCGGGATGGGTGACTCCTGACCGCTTGACGGCAACTGGCATGATCGGCGCAGGAATGACCTTTGCGGGATATGTGGCGAGCAATGCCGATGCTGCGTGGCTGCTGGTCGCCATATTGGGTTATCTCGTGCAGTGGTTTGGGGATTCGATGGACGGCAGCCTAGCCCGGTACCGCCGGATCGAGCGTCCCTCCTACGGCTATTTCATCGATCACAGCTGCGATGGTCTTGCGACCCTGCTGATCTTGGCGGGGATCGGCCTCAGTCCCTTCGTCAGCATGGATGTGGCCCTAATCGCCTTAGCTGGTTATCTCCTCTTATCAATCCATGCTTTTCTCTCCGCTCGCGTGCTGGGCGAATTCAAGCTCTCCTATCTCTCAGCCGGCCCGACAGAACTCAGGATCATGCTTATTGGCCTCACCGTCATGATGATGATGCTGGGAGCGGGGCCCGGTTTCTTCGGAACTTGGTCAGGCTTTGATCTGTTCGTTGGTGGCGTGGGCTCCATCTTGATCCTGCTGTTTGTAGGGCAGACGTGTGTAACGGGACGCAGGCTCGCGCGGATCGACGGCGAAAAACTGAATCGGAGAACATGATGACCGCGTCACTCTCGCATTTTGCTGTCGAACTACATGGCGATCGATACTGCCTGCGCCTGACTCTGGACGATGGCACAGTGCTGGCTGTACCTGCGACATTCGATCAACTTGACCAGCTAGGAGAGGAGATCGACCGCCGCCTTGACGCAGATCAGGAAATTCCTTTGCCTCAAGATCTTTAGCAGCTTCGGCTCTCGCTGTGAAAAGGTGATGTGCGCTTCATGCGGTTGCCGAAGCTGCGCCAAACAAGTTCCGAATGTAGCCGAGACAAGATGCGGCGGCCTCATCGCCGGAACACCCTTGCCCCACCCGCGTTGACTGGGTTGCCGTAGTGTCAATCCGCTTAGCCGGTATGCGACAGGAGCGAAGGTCGAACATGGATGATTCAGGCGACGTCGAGCAACACTCACGCATGCGAGAAGATGAACTGCTCAGGCGCTGGTGCTCATGCGATGATCACGAACATCTGACGCCGCATAGTAGGGCGCTGGTAGAGGAAATGGAATGTCGAGGCATTGAGCTCTAACCAAATTTCCTCTCATTGAAAGCAGGGTGTCGGGGAGGGATCGCTTTTGCGCCGGCCGCGCCTCTATCATTTCTCGGATTTCCATGGAGGCGCGTGAAACTCAGGCCAACTTTGTCGCTCATCGGCTATTGCCAGCCCCTCCATCAGCTCAGCTTTCCGCCCCGCAAGCTCAACTCCAGGCGCCTTTAGGTCAAGGTCGCGGTCGCGGCTTTTGGGGAGCATCTCCGTCTCCCGTTCCTCGACATAATGGTTCATATACTCGCCAGAAGCGGTGGTCTTATCCCTGCGACCTCGCTCCGGACTGAACATTTGCTTATCGGCCAGTCGCTCGCATCGAATGAGAGACCTGACGGTCCGCAGCTGGGCGCAAGATTTGACGGCTGAGCGGCCGATAAGGGTCGTTCATCTTAGCCGTTCACCACCGACCATTCCAAATCGAACCGTGCCAGATATTTTCGCAGGCGATCCGCATCATTCGAGCTGCTGCGGCGCGCGCGTGAGGCGTTGAAGAGGGTTCGCCCAGCTTCCGAGAGCGACCGGCTGACGCGGCATATCCTGATCGTCTCGGCGAGTTGGACGCGATCGAACAGGTCGAGTTCGACAATCTGCTCGTCAGCAAGTATCTCGGACAGAATATCGGCGCCCTTGTCAGCGTGACCTGACCATAGCCGCCGCAGCCGTTCGATTTCCTTGTCGACGCAGCCCACATCGATCCGGCCCTTCGGGCTGAGTGTCGCCATGCGCGTCACACTAGCGGCCAGATCACGGAAATTGCCCGGCCAGCTTGCCTCTCCGGAGGTCGCGAAAGTCAGATAGCGCTGGCGCGCTTCCTTGTTGAAACTGGCCTGATCGCCTTCGCGCTCGGCGAACCGATCGAGCTCATAGTCTAGATTGGGTTCGATATCCTCGCGTCGGTCAGCGAGGCCGGGTAGGCGGAAGGTCCAAAGGTTCAGGCGCGCGTAAAGATCGTCGCGGAACACACCCGATGCCACCGCTTCGCCCAGATCGCGGTTGGTGCCGGCGATCAACTGGAAATCCGACGCGACCTCCTTGTCTGCGCCTACAGGGAGGAAGCGTTTGTCTTCGATGGCGCGCAGGATCATCGCCTGCTCGTCGAGGCCGAGTTCGCCGATCTCGTCCAAGAACAGCATTCCCTTATCCGCCGAGCGGAGCAAGCCGGGACGGTCGGCGACAGCCCCTGTGAAGGCACCCTTGCGATGGCCGAACAGAGCCGACATCGCGCTATCCCCCTTCAGCGTCGCACAGTTCACTTCCACGAACGGCCCGGCAATCTGATGCTTGGCCTTCTTGAGTTCGTAAATCCGACGCGCGAGTTGGCTCTTGCCTGCGCCGGTCGGCCCCATCAGCAACACCGGCGCGCGAGATCGCAGCGCGACCTGCTCAATCTCGTCGATCATGCGGTTAAAAGCAGGATTGCGCGTGTCGATGCCGGACTTGAGGAAGGACGTGCTCTCCGCACTCGCGACGGCGAAGCGGGTCGCGATGCTGTCATAGCGCGACAGGTCGAGGTCGATGATGCTCCAGCGGCCGGGTGCTCCGCCATCCTCGGCGCGCTTGGCTGGCTGGGTCTGGAGTAGGCGCCCCGGCAAATAGCGCGCCTCGGTCAGCAGGAAGAGGCATATTTGCGCGACGTGCGTGCCGGTGGTGATGTGGAGGAGATAATCCTGCTCATCCGGATCGAACGGCTCGGCCCGCGCGAAATCGAGCAGCTTTCCATAAACCTCCTCAAAGTCCCACGGATCGCGGAAGTCGAGCACGCGCATGTCAACCTGGGTCTCCGGTGAGACCGAGGCGATATCCTCCGCGACATATTCGGCAAGACGCCGGTGAGCGGTGCCGTGGAGCAGTATCAGCCGATCGACCCGCAGATCTTCATGCATCGTGAGTGCGACTGTCGGCCGCCACTTGTTCCAGCGTGACGGCCCGAATTTGCTCGCATCGAGCGTAGAGCCAAGGAAGCCGATGACGGTCAGAGGTTTCATTCTTATACCATAGGATAAAAGCATATCCTTTACGATATAAAATTTGGTTACTGTCTAGCGAGTTGCATCGCGGGGTTAGAAAATAAATCGCTATATTTCAATGTTATGTGATTTTCGCGCGACGCAATCTGCGGATTGGCACACCTCCTGCAAATTAGATTTGCGTTGGCCGAGGCGGATTACTCGGCCGGCAGGCGGAACTGGGGCGGCCGGAATGGGCTGGCCGCCCCAAGGACCGGAGAATTCACAGGGCGTAGCTCAGTCTGCGCAGAGCGCCTGCCTTGGGAGCAGGAGGCCGCAGGTTCAAATCCTGCCGCCCTGACCAGATGTGGCTGAGGTGGAAGCCGGACGCCGAGAGCGAATGAGGAGGTCGTAATGACCCAGTTGAGTAATTTCGATGTTCAGCATGTCGAGGGCGGCAAGCCGATCAAGCTGTGGACGCGCGGCGTGCCCGTCGACGAGAAGGCACATGAGCAGCTGCGCAAGGCGGCGCAGATGCCCTTCGTCTTCAAGCATGTGGCGGCCATCCACCTGCCCGACGAGGATTTGGCCTACGCACAACATGCTGGCGCCGCCTTTCGACTTCATCGCGAAATGCTTCCTGCCGATCATCAATCGCATGGGGCCGAAAGTTGAGGCTCGACTTGTACGACACGGCTTCTACCCGCGCGGGGGAGGGCGGATCGAGGTCGACATCAGCCCGGCGCCGTTGCGGCCGATCGATTGCCTGGAGCGGGGATCGCTCATGGGCGTCAGCGGTCAGGCGCTGTTTGCCGGCCTGCCGTTCGAGATTGCGGAGCGCGAGATCTATGTCGTGCGCCGGGATCTGGGCTGGTCGGAGCGAGAAGCCTGCGTGCGCGAACTGCCGGAGGATCAGGGGCCGGGCAACATCCTGTTGCTGGAAGCGCAGTTCGAGCATGGAACCGAGATCGTCAGTGGCTTCGGCCAACTGGGCGTAACAGCCGAGCGTGTGTCCAAGAAGGCTGTTGGGCGGATGTTGGGGTTCCTGGAGTCCAATGCCTTTGCCGGTCCCTATATGGCGGATCAGTTGCTGCTTCCCTTCGCACTTGCCGGCGGAGGCAGCTTCACGACCGTCAAGCCGAGCCAGCACAGCCTGACGGCAATCGATGTGATAGGGTGTTTCCTAGACCGGCGGCTTAGTTTTACCCAGCAGCCAGGGGGAATGCATCTGCTGACCGTCCGATGAAGATGCAGCCATGCTCCGTACCGCGCGGAGTATGGTTGGCCGCCCATATTGTCGCGTTGCCAAGTCACGGTGAATCGATTAAAGGGCTGACAGCCAATCCCGGCCGGTCCTGAATGCGGAAAGGAGAAAGACATGCGAGCAGCATTTGCACGCCAGCCAGATATTCTTCTTATCCAGAACATTCAGGATGACATTGCATGGGCAATTTTCCTGCAGGTGACTTCGCTCACCTGACGCATATCGCTGGCCTGCATTGCGCGGGTCAGGTCAACTTCAATAATTTCGACGTTAGCGACACAACTGCCTTCTCCAACGTGAAGGAGGCCGTTCATGCGCGCTGACATGTTCAAGGTCATCGTGGAACGGCCGCGCTGGGGCGCGAGCCATGCCCGTTCCGCAAAGCTGAAAGCAAAAGCCAGCCAGGGGATCAAGCAAATCGGCCTCAAGCGCCATGCCAAGATTGCGGCTCCCTATACCAAGATGCTCAACGAGAACCTCGCCCCGCTCGTTCGTTTCCTGCGCAGCAGGCGCGGCGAGCATTGGGACACGGTATTCAGCGAGATCTGTGCGGGCCTCGATACCGGTAGCACGGTGAAGATGCATGTTCGCCAGCATCTCGAGGATTATGTCCTCACCCGCATCTCCATTGGCCGTCATGGCGAATGGATGTTCGAGGGGGAGGTGCTCGAACGGGAAGGCCGTTGGTTCCGGCGTCGCCAGTTTTTCGTGGACCCCGAAGATGGGATTTTGAAGGACTATGCCCAACTCCGGGACAGGCTGCCGTCTGCCAATCGGTCGAGGGAGGGAGGTGCATGATGCAACAGTCCTGCATTACCCTCATCGCGAACGATCCTGCTCGCGTCGATCCTCTCGCGATTGATCAACTTCACGCCACGGCACGGTTGGACGGCATCAGTCGCGTGGTCGGTCTGCCCGACCTCCATGCCGGCAATGGCATTGCGGTCGGCGCAGCCTTCTGGTCGGAAAACCTTATCTACCCGCATCTGGTCGGTAGCGACATTGGATGCGGCATGGCCTTATGGGAAACCGACCTGGCCCTGCGCAAATTCAAGCTGGGAGCGGCAGAACGGAAGCTGCATGATCTCGACACGCCTTGGCAAGGCGACAGCCAAGGCGCGCTCATTGCGGCCGATTTGCCTGCGGCCATGGCCGATCCATCGCTGGGCACCATTGGTGGCGGCAATCACTTTGTCGAGTTGCAAAGGGTCGAGGAAGTCGCCGATAGCGAACGGTTTGACGAACTGGAACTTGACCGGGACCGACTGTGGATGATGGTTCACAGCGGATCTCGTGGGCTGGGCCATGCGATCCTGACAACGCATGCGGCCAAGCATGGCAGTGCCGGATTGAAAGCCGATCAGCCGGACGGTCTCGCCTATCTCGCCCGGCATGATCAGGCCCTGAACTGGGCCATGCTCAACCGGCGGATCATCGCCGGGCGTTTCGCGGAAAAGCTCGGATTCGAGGGGCGTTGCGTCCTCGATATCTGCCACAACAGCGTCACGCCCCATCATGGTGGATGGCTGCATCGCAAGGGTGCCGCACCGGCTGATCGGGGCCTCGTCGCGATCCCCGGTTCGCGGGGGGATTTCAGCTATCTGGTCGAGCCATTGGCTGATCGCGCCGATGTTGCGCTCCATTCCCTTGCACATGGTGCGGGGCGCAAATGGAGCCGCAAGGATGCCCATGCCCGCCTGTCCCGTCGCTATCGGCCGGCTGAACTGGAGCGGACGGAGCTTGGCAGTCGGGTGATCTGCGAAGATCGGCGACTTATCTTCGAGGAGGCCCCCCAGGCTTACAAGGATATCGGCGGCGTGATTGGCGATCTGCACGATGCTGGCCTGATCCGGGTGATCGCGCTTCTGCGTCCCTTGCTCAGTTACAAGACGAGGCGCGTATGAGCGAAATTATTCTGCATCTGACTTCCGGCAGTGGGCCGGAGGAGTGCCGCTGGGTCGTTGCCCAGCTGGCCATGGCTTTCGCGCGGGAAGCGAAGGAGGCTGGTGTTGCCTGCGAACTGGTCGAAAGCCATGATGGCCTGCCGTCTTCGCTCCTGCTTCGAATATCTGGTGAGGGCGCGGCGACCTTTGTATCCGGGCGTGTGGGCACGATCTTGTGGAAGGGCGAAAGCCGATTCCGACCTCATCACAAGCGTCGCAACTGGTTCGTCGGCGTAAGCATCGCACCAGAAGCCGATGCGATTGCCGATTTGCGAGAGGAGGATATCGACTATCAAGCGATGCGGGCCAGTGGCCCGGGTGGCCAGCATGTGAATAAGACCGACAGCGCTGTGCGTGCAACGCATTGCCCCACGGGCCTCGTCGCCACCGCCCAGGAACAACGATCCCAACACGCCAACCGGAAACTGGCGAAACTGAAGCTGGCGATGTTGATCGAGGATCAACGGGCCCATTCACAAGCCAAAGGGCGACAGGCAGAATGGACTTCTCACAAACAATTGGAGCGCGGCAATCCTGTGCGCGTCTATTCTGGTCCGCATTTTATCTCAAAACGCACATCATAGGCGATCGGAGAGGCTGGTTTCGCAGGAGCGACATCAGTTTTCTTCTGATTCGCAAAACAGATTTCGAGGGAAAGCGTTGAACCCATATTGGCTACGAAGGGTTGACCGATTTTGAAGCGTTATCCCTGCGGCCATCATGGCCCTAGGAGACGTGTCATGGGATTATCAGAATTTGATCCCGCCGCCCGGGAGCGGGTATCGTGGAACGCCGGACGCAAGGTTGGCGCAAAGCGGGCGCTGAAGCCTCGTCAGATTTGGGCGATCCGCTTCTTTCTCGACCAACATGGGCGCACTCGGGATCGCGCCCTCTTCGATCTAGCCATCGATAGCAAATTGCGCGGCTGCGATCTGGTGAAGATTAGGATCAGCGATATCGTTTGCGATCGGAAAATTCGAACGCGTGCGACAGTCGTTCAGCAAAAGACCGGAAGGCCAGTCCAGTTTGAGCTGATGGACGATGCTCGCGCAAGCCTGCTGAAATGGCTCGAACTGCGCTGTGGATCCTTGGAGGACTTTGCATTCCCCAGCCGCACTGATCACGCAACCCACATCAGCACAAGGCAATATGCGCGTCTGGTCGATGAATGGGTCACTGGAATTGGCTTGCCCAGCGAGGATTATGGGACCCACTCTCTACGACGGACCAAGGCATCGATAATCTATAAGGCGACCGGGAATCTCCGCGCGGTCCAGATTTTACTTGGGCACACGAAAATCGAAAGCACGGTCCGATACCTCGGAGTTGATGTGGAGGACGCTTTAACTCTCGCAGAGGGCACAGAAATCTAAGCTCGCCTGGCTCCTTGTCGCTGCGAGGAGCCAGGACCGGGGCTGCGGCGGTCACGCACCAATCATGAAAATCGCAAAAGCGGAAGGTCTGCTGCCGGGAATGAGAATTTAGCCACTGGATGGCCGGAATGGGTCGACGTCGGTAGGCGGCGGGCGGGCGAACCCGGACTTTCCCGCCATTACCGCTGGCAGAGATGAGCGGCAGCTTCTGCCAACTACAGTCGTTAACGGACGATGGTCGAATTTGACCGCGAATGCCTGAGTAGGGTGGATAACAGGCAACCCGCCTGTGGGCCGAGAAGCGACAAAGCGGACATCTATGTCAGTGGAGGCGGGTTACACGTTGTGGCCCGCCTCCCTCATTTTATTGAGCGCCAAAGGCCGCGTGGTATTCGACATGGCCAGCTGGATCACTGCCATCCAAAGTCAGTCGCATGAAATATTCTGGCGGCGGGCCCGGGTACCGCAGATCGGATTCATTCTCGAACCCAAAGCGACGATAATAGCCGGGATCTCCGAGGACTACGCACCCTGCCGCACCTTGTGCGCGCAGTTCGTTGAGACCTCGCCGGATCAGAGCGCCTCCAATGCCACGGCCCTGCAGGTCAGGCCGGACCGATACCGGCCCCAACCCGAACCAATTGCAATCTTCGTCGTCGATCGTGACCGGCGAAAATGCGACGTGCCCGATGATCTCATCTCCATCCGTGGCAACTAACGAAATCGTTAACGCCTCTGCATCACGCAAGGCGGCAATGATCGCTGGCTCCGTCTGATTGCTGTGTTCCATCAACGCAAAAGCGTCAGCGGTCACCTGCTTGATCGCGTCATAATCATGCTTTTGTTCTTGTCGTATAATCATGATGAAAGTTCCTTATCGATTGTCAGGCTGCGCGCACAGGGAGCGCCGTCCGAGATACGAATTAGCAGTCATTTATACCTTCGTCCCAGAACGACTGAAACTGGTCGGCTGCGGCTGGGTGACTTTCCCCGGTGAGCAATGGCGGTTTGCTTGGGTTCAACCGCCACTAAGCCGCCAATCTGCAAACGGTGAGCGTGGTCATTTCCTGAAAGCCGCTGATGGACGAAGCACCGCATCATTCGTTCGGGCATGATTTGGCCGATCAGACATGGTCGCTGGCCCTCTGACGATTGCTGGGGAAGGCCGGAATTTCCCATGGGAGATATACAGCCTATGTGCCGCACGGCTTGATCGGGCAAGATGTGTGGGGCAGCCTGCCACCATGTCGATTCGTCTTTCTTCCCTGTATCTCGCGCCTGGCTTGCTGCTAGCCACGCACGCTTCGGCTGAAGATGCGCTACCCATGTCGGCTTTTTTCGACGCCGCACTCTGCCTACCTCCCTATTCGATTGATCGTGCAACGGTCCTTTACGAAGCTGCTGAAAAGCTCGCCAAGCCCGACCAATCTTCCCTGGGAGCGGCCGTCTATCACCTTCCCGCGCCGATCGAGCGGGATGGCTTCACGACGCAGGATGTTCTGTTCGCCAACATGACCATCGGCGTGCTGATGGAAGGGAACGTCGCGGACCAGCTTGCCAAGCGCTATGAACTAACGCCGGAGACCAGCCATTTGCTGGGGATCTCGTCCAGAGGCTTCTCCCGCCTGCTGCCGGACGCCCAGCAGAGCATGAAAGAGATGGGGCTGATCTCCATCATCGCGCGGGAGGGCGATGCGCTCAAAGGCAAGACGTTGCTGGCCTGTGAATTTGTCGATGCGGCCGATCGCAAGGCGATGGAAGCGTGGGACAAGGAAGCTGCGGAGCAGAAATAACGCGGCTTTGCTGTGACGCGGCGCTGTGCCCCCTATTACCCGGATGCGCATATGGACTCAGTGCTGTTTTTCCTTAGTTCCACCCCCGCACGGCCGATATTCCACAATAGTCCAGCGGACAGGAGCGCACAGAGGAGACCGGGAACGAGAAAGCGCATCTGCCTCCATCGGTGAAGGAATATGACGCTGGCGATGCCATAAACAAGCAGGGCTGGCACTGCGAACATCAGCACGGAAATCGGGTCGTCGCAATCGACGGCGTCGATGCCCATGGCCCGATATTCGTTCGGTGTTCCCGACAGACCGAGCATGACGACGGGCGCCATGGTCAGCAGGACGGTGATACCGAGCAGTTTTCTTGCGATCATCCCTCACCCCATCGGAACGGGCTCGGTCGGTGAATCCGTCATCTACGCGGCAGAGCATCAAGAGTGCGCTGATATCTCTCGATCAGCGCAGGATCGGCATCCGTCCGGTGCCTGTCGAGGAATTTCTTCAGGGCGCCGCGATATTCCGCGAGGAAATCGGGATTGGCGGGGCTGGCCGCAAGCTGGTTAGCGGCCTTCTCCACCGGCCCGCGATCCTCATCGACCATCTGCCTGATCCCATAGGGCGACAGAGTGCGCATGATGGCAAAGTTCTGCGGGAATCCGGGAATATATTTGATAATGAACCGCTCGCCCTCCCGCGGGATCTGGATCGCGTTGGTGATCGGATAAATGCTGGCGGACATCGTATCGAACTCCGCCACCACATCCTTGCCATCCGCCGTCTTGAGCGCCGCGCTGTAGGCCCAGACATTCTGGTCATTCAAGGTCGAACTGGTAACCTCCGAATGCGTGACGACGCCTGTTCCAAGGACCCCGAAGGCGTTGAGGAACAGGGTATTGAAGACATGTGCGACGAAGATATTGAGCTGACCGTAGATGAAGAACGGCAGGATCAGAAAATACCAGCGCCCGCTTCTGCGCCACCTCGCCAGCAAATGGGACAACAGCACTCCAAAGATCAGGATCAGCAGCCAAGACCAGAAGGGATGCTGCGTCAGGAAGAAGGAGATGGTTGACAGGAGGACC
Source organism: Sphingobium sp. LMC3-1-1.1 (assembly GCF_040676285.1). Lineage (NCBI taxonomy): Bacteria > Pseudomonadati > Pseudomonadota > Alphaproteobacteria > Sphingomonadales > Sphingobiaceae > Sphingobium > Sphingobium sp. LMC3-1-1.1. The sequence continues at coordinate 105,592 of NZ_JBEGHQ010000006.1, forward strand.
ATTGATGACTTTCCATTTCGGCAATGATGATATTTTCATAGCCCGCAGCGGCACGATATCCACCTTGTATTTCAGGGAGATGCGCGAAGGTCTGTCCGGGATCATCATCAAGGAAGAACTCAGCTGACCAGTTTGAGGGTATCCCCGGCTATGTTTCCCCGAGAGCCGATAGAGACTGCGCCTGTTTGACCGGTCCTAGCGTCTCTCGACCGGGATCGGGGATGCCCAATGTGCATTCGACCGGTCACGTCCATCTCAATTAGACGATGATCAGATGTTCGCCGACGGCCTCGGTCAATCGGCTAACGGACATTTGAGCCCACGATGTTGACAAGCGGCTGGTCCGCAGTTGGGAGCAGAAAATGGTCGACTGAACGGCGACAAAGGGTCGGTTTCGCCAGGAGCGAGCGCCGGGTCGTGGCCGATTTGAGACGGTCCGGTTATTGGCGGACATAAGCAGAAAGCTGCCCTTCCGCTGTCATGGCCCGGCACTATGGTAGGCGGGCAATAGCCGCCGGTCGGCCGTCGACCAGTTTCGGACGTTGCACGACTACTGCGAATGTCCTCAAATCGGACCTATTGACGCTTATGGATCATCGATTCAAACATTGCCGCTGGCATGAGTTTTACGTGAACGGCCCCTTGATCCCCTATGCCATCCCGCACCACGTTCCGGGGAGCTTGAAGCGAAATGAGCATGTAGCCGTCAGGCGCTTTTGAAACAAAAAGCATGTCAATGTCGGAGCCGGGGATGGTGTTTTCATGGACAACTTGGAAACCTCCAGCCTTCAAAAGGGCGGCAACCTTGTTGCGGACTTCCACCGTCTGCTTTGTATTAGCCAAAACGACATGACAGGCTCCCGGACTGTCCCCGACACCGATAAAAACTTCGGCTGGCTGCGCCTTCAATCGGAACCATGAGGGAACCCGACTGAAATGGGCCTTCACCGTTGGAGGGACTTCCGACGCAATTTCGAGGAGAAGGCTCGCCGCCGTCTCTCGTGTGGGCGGTTTCCCCCGCGCCGTTTGAAAACAAACATCCGGAATGGTGTTGAAGAACCGCGTAGCAAGGTCGGGTGTGTCCGCTGCCTCTGCCTGCGAAGGGCTAGCAACCATTAGTCCCACAATACCCAGCACTGCTATCCGACGCATACATGTCTCCCTTACGGAGCGCCTAGCCAATTCTGCCTAATTTTCTTTGAAGATAGGGTTCTGCTTTCAGGCAAATTTGATCCAGAGCCGCCTTTCCGCTCACCACCCCGCATCGTCATTCCAGCCCTGCGAATCGCCTCACGTCACAGGTAACCTGCCGGTCTGGTTCGCGTTGGGGAAGTGGCCCGGCGGCACGCGACCAGAAATTGCCGTTCAATGGCGCAAGAGCCATGCCCGAAAGCGGTCCATAAGCGTCGGCTTTTGCAGCAAGCGAACAGCATCAGGTTCGGGGATGCCAAGCAGATAGGCAATCTCAGCAAATGAGATGTCGGGCTTTTCTCGACGTAAGTCTTCGGCTGTCCATACCAATCCCGGCGAACGACGGTCGAGAAATGTCCACGGTGTGCTCATGGTTCGGCCGATCCTTAAAACCTGCTCGTAGGTCATGAACTCGTCGGGCCACTGCCCATTTTCCACGGCGGCTTGCCGCACGGACGGCGTGATGCGGCGCAGATAGTGATTGTCGTAAATGCGCTCGTCGGATGCGATCATCCAATCCTGCGAACACTGGTGGCAGTTTGAGATATAGAGCCACCATTGATCGCCTCCATGCTCGACCAGCCGCTCAAAGGACGCAAACACGCGTTCATCCAAACCATCGGAACCCATCGGGACCACGGCAAGATCAGTCAGCGATCCACAATAGCAATCAGTGTCAGTTGAGGCTTCATCGGTCATGCTAGCGACATACTGTCGTTGCGGAACGGCAGCTATAGCGTTTTCAACTTCCAGAGCCGACAGTCCACTCACCACCCCCGCCAGCCATAAGCGGCCCCGATTCGCGCAAGAGCCGCTCCATTGGCGACCGTCCGGTCCGGAACGGGCAAGCTGCCGGACGGCTCGCGACCAAAAGTGGCCGTTCAAATAGCCCAGCGTCGATACCGAAAGCAGACGTCAAACGTCTTTTGAACCCGACAGGGCTGCACCAACCTCACCAGGCAAGACATCCTTCTTAGCGCCAATTGGAGTGGATAGATCATGCGGGGCCGCTGGCATCAGCATGGCCCACGTTACACAGCACAATAAGCCAAAGATCGGCCCCGCATTGCCGTCAGGATCGTATGGAACCGAGGGAGCCCCACCCCTAAGCCATTGGACAGAAATCCACCTGCCTAGAAGCCAACCTGCGATGCCTAACAGGAGAGCAGAGATAAAGCGATGCCGCACGAGCAGACGGCGCATCGGCCAAGTGATGGGTGCCACGATCAGGCCCATTGCTGCCACCGCTACCGGCAACCCTGCGAGGAACGCCGGTGGGCCAAAAAGTAGTAGCGAGACAGGAAGCCAAACAATGCTGCCTCTTGCCTCGCCGAACAGTAATAAGAACGTGGCGTATGCGATACCACTAATCGCGCTACCGACTACTGCCGACAAAAGGGCGCGTTTAACAAAATGCTGGACGTCTCGATTCATCTCACACGTGATAGGGTGATAAAAGGCCAAGAGCTACTTCATTGCGACCGCTTCTCACCAATCTCACCTAATTGCGGTCCGTCTGAAATCCACCCGTCAGCGCCGTTCTCGCGTTGGATTTCGTGCGGATTCAAACCGGACCGGCAGCACCGGCGCGACTCGCCGCGCCTTTAACCCGACCAGATTGCCGGGAGGGGTGGGAAGCGGACTGGCAGAAATCAGACGCTAGTTGCAGTCAGTAGACATTGCCGAGCGCCCGGTCGAACGCCGAACGGGCGGTGTCCGTGTCGAAAGGGGCGCAACCTAATTCGGGGAATGACTGCGCCACGCGCGCAGCCTCATTGAGGCGAGCCGCCGCTACCCCTGCATTATAACAGGCATGAAGGGTCGGGTCGTTGAGCGAAGAATTTTCTTCGTGCGAGAAGCCTGCATGGAAGGCGCGGAACACTTGGTTTCTTGCTGCAAAATATCCGATTTTCAGTTCGAAATGCTCCACCGCAGCATCAATCAGCAGCGCTTCATCATTTGCGTCAAGCCGATGGCGCCATACGCGGGCGAGCATCAGAGCTTCATCTATGCGCTTGTCTTCGCTGGTGACGACCTCGACAGAAGCGCTGCCATCTTCGTCCCAAATAGTCACCCAACCGTCATCAACCTCGATCGAATGAGGGTGGCCATCTGCAAGCCGGACGATTGCTTCGCCCCCTACAGGAATCTCAAATTGGTCGCATTGCAACTCGATGAACACCATCAAAGGACGGTCGCTTTTATTACGGATAGGCAAACGCATATGGCTTTATTAGCGTCCGCTTTCGAGCAGCGCCATCCGCACATTCAGCGGCAATTTCTGGTCGGTAGCGGAATCGGGAGTGCGGCGGCATCCCGACCGGATGCCCAAACCGTTGGCAGCGTGGCTCAGCAACTCGCCCCCGAATCGAGCACGCTCAGGCATGGTCAGCCGAACGCGAAACCCGGTCAACGAACGACAGGTCGTCATCGCACTCACGAAGGAAGGCGACGCGCTTCGTTTTCACGCGGGATGCCTGGGCGACACATTGCTTGAGGCATCGGGACAGACACCTGCTGCCCTCGCAAAACTGTACGGTGAGATCAACGTACTGCGTAACGCTGTCTGTCGGCATATTGGCGGCTGGGCGGTGTCCGAGACGCCGGCCGAAGCGGACTGAGTTTTCCTGCTCGCGGCCGGTGATCGTCCGGGTTGCTCAGACCGTCGGCACCGTACCGCCGTCGATCACATATTCCGTGCCGGTGATGCTGGCCGCACGGTCGGATGCGAGGAAGGCGATCAGGTCCGCCACCTCTTGCGGCTTCGCCGGACGCCCAATCGGTATCCCTCCGAGCGAGTCCATGATCATCTTCTTGCCCGCCTCGATATCTCCGCCGTGCTCGGCCGCGAGCCGCGTCGCCAGGTCGATGGATGCCTCCGTCTCGATCCAGCCGGGCGATACGCGCACGACGCGAACGCCTTGCGGTGAGACCTGCTTGGACAGGCTCTTGCTGTAGGTCGAAAGAGCAGCCTTCGCTGCGGCGTAGGCGGTGGTCGCCTCCGGCAGGGGCAGTTCGCGCTGGATGGACGTCACATGGATGACGACGCCGCTACGGCGCGTCACCATGGCCGGAACGAGTTCCCGGTCAAGCCGCACGGCCGGCATGAGGTTGAGGTCGAGTTCGCTTGCCCAGATCGCGTCGCTGAGGGCCTCGTAGCCCCCAGCCGGAGCCGAGGAGCCGCCGAGCATGTGGACGATGATATCCACGCCACCCATCCGTTCCTTCACGGCAGCCGCCAATGCTAAGCAACCGTCCGCGCTTGTCAGATCGGCCGCGACGAACAGCGATTCCGGAAAGTCATCGGGCAGGGTTCGGGCGGTCGTCAGAACCTGCGCTCCGAGTTCCCGAAAGAGATTGACGGTTGCGGCGCCCGCACCGCGCGTGCCGGAGGTGATCAGCGCGCGCTTTCCGCCCAGATCGAGGAACGGATGGCTACCGCCTGGAACGGGCACGCTCACAGCGTGATCTCCAGCCCAGCGATCTTTTGCCCTTCAAGGACGAACAGATAGCGCAGGTCCAC
>NZ_JBEGHQ010000007.1:0-57947 GCF_040676285.1 Sphingobium sp. LMC3-1-1.1
AGAAGTCCGCCGATCACCGCCCACTCTTCATCCGACAAATCGCCCCGAAACATCGCTGCCCCAAAAAAGCAGCCTTGAATCAGAACTCAGCCCAAATGAAAACCTCTTTTGTCAACATCGCCTAGCTCCTTGTCGCTGCGAGGAGCCAGGACCTTAGGCTGCGGCGGTCACGCACCAATTATGAACATCGCAAAAGCGGAAGGTCTGCTGCCGGCGATGAAAATTTGGCCACTGGATGGCCGGCATGGGTCGGAAACGGCATAACTTATGCTGCGTTGGGTTGCGTGCAGCCAGTTGGCACCCATACCTGGCTTCCTCCTCTTGAGTCTTCAAGTTGTTATCGATATTTGATTTCCCCGGGCGCACACATACGCCAAATAGGGGGAATTCCGTATTTATGCCAAAGCCACTTCTGGCTATTGCTGCATTGCTTGGGCCTGTAATGGCGGTCCATGCTGGCGAGACCCCGTTGCATCAGCCCGCGCCCGCTTGGGTAAACAAGGCGGCACTTGATTTGACGAAGACGGATGCCGACGCGCCCGCTCTTTTGATCTTCGACAATCAACAGCGTATCGAAGCTGAAAAGCTCTGGACCTATTCCGACACCGCTACGCGCATCGCATCGGCCGAAATGCTGGGCCAGTTCGCGACGATCACCCTGCCATGGATGCCCGACAAGGGCGATCTCATCATCCACGATCTTGCAATCCTGCGGGCGGGACAGGAGATTGACCTTCTGGGGGGCGGCAAGAGCTTCACCGTGTTGCGCCGCGAGCAGGGGCTTGAACAACGGCAGTTGAACGGCCTCCTCTCTGCCACAATGCCGGTCGAAGGCCTGCAGGTGGGCGATATATTGAGGCTGCGCTATTCCGTGACCATGTCGGACCCTGCGCTTGCCGGAAATATCCAGAGCATGAGCCCGCTCATACCTGCGCCGGTGCGGGTGAAATTTGGCAGGGTCAGGGTCCAGTGGGATGCGAAGACCGATGCACGCTGGAAAGTGTTGGCCAGCAACGTTGCAGTAAAACCAACGCGAAGCGGCGGATATACTGAACTTCTCGTTCCGTTGCCGATCGCCAAACAGCCCGACATACCGGACGATTCTCCAGTTCGTTTCCGACATCCGCCCCTGCTGGAACTGTCGACCTTTGCTGATTGGCAGGCCGTATCCAAAGTCATGGCTCCGCTTTATGCCACTGATGGCCTGATCAGGGAGGGTGGCCCACTCAGCCGGCAGCTTGCGGAGGTAAAGGCGCTTCCCTCACCGATGGAACGGGCGCAGCGCGCGCTGCAAATTGTGCAGGAGAATGTTCGCTATCTCGCCCTTGGCATGAATGGCGGCAATTATGTACCGCAGAAGCCTGAGGACAGCTGGACGTTTCGCTATGGCGACTGCAAGGCGAAGTCTCTGCTGCTGCTGGCGCTGCTGCGCGGGGCCGGCATAGAAGCGGAGGCTGTACTGGTGAACAGCCAGATGGGCGATCTGGTCTCTGATCGCCTGCCCAGCGTGGGGGCCTTTGATCATGTCATCGTGCGCGCGGTGATCAACGGCGAAAGCCTTTGGCTGGACGCCACGGGCATGGGCGCCCGGATCGAGGATATGCGGGATACGCCGCCTTTTCGCTATGCCTTGCCGCTCAGGCCAGCGGGCGCTGACCTGATGCCGCTGGTGCAGCGCAAGGTGGCGCGGCCCTCCCTCGACCTGACAATGGATGTGGACGAGAGTGCCAGCGTCGATCTGCCCAGTGCCTTCAGCGCGAAGGCTATCCTGCGCGGGCCGTCCGCTGCGGGCCTGAACCTGATCACGACACAACTCGATCGCAAGCAGCGCGACGAATTCATCGCCCAGTTCTTCAGCCGGCTGATAGGGACCGGGCAATATTCCGACGTATCACTGGCTGTTGATCCGGCTGCGGGAACGACCACGCTTACCGCCAAGGGAGCGACGACGACTCTCTGGTCCTGGCAGGACAGGCATATGAAGCGGCCGGTCATACGGTCGCTCGCTGACATCGTTTTCAATCCCGATCGCGCCAAATCGAGCTGGTCAACCATCGCCGTGGCAACGCCAGACCCGGACGCCATCCGTTATCGGTTGCGGCTTCGCCTGCCGAACGGTGGCGAGGGTTGCACGGTCGAGGGCGAGCAGAATGCTGTGGAACGGGTTGCAGGGCGCGAATTGACGCGCAGCATGAGCATCGACAAGGGCATCGTGACCGTAGATGAGCGGCTCGACACGACGGGCGCGGAAATCGCGGTGGAGGACATTCCCGCCGAACGCGATCGGCTTTCTACTGCGCAAATACGACTTCCGCGGCTGGTCGCTCCCGCGGACACGCGGCGGCGCTGGGAGCTGAAGGGGCGAGACCCGGTCGGCGCGACCCAAGTCGCGGCTATCGAAACGATTTTTGCCCAGGCCATTGCCCAGGCAGATGCGGATGACGCGAGCGGCTATCTTGCGAGGTCCAGCCTGCGGAACGGGATCGGAAACAAGGCCGGGGCACTGGCTGACCTGACCAAAGCCATTTCCATAGCCCCTGATGTGGATACCTATCTTAAGCGCGCTAACGTGCTGAGGGACCTGGGGCGTATGCAGGAAGCGCTGGCAGATGCCGAGAAGGCGCGGTCGCTTGATCCCTCATCGGACCAGGCCAACAGCGCCTTTTCGAGCATGCTTGCCGAAACCGGAAAATTGGATCGCGCCAGAGAATTGCTCGATCAGCGCATAGCGCTCGGAGGCAACGCGCGGGATGGCTATCGTCAGATCAAGGCTGACCTGATCGGAGAATATGGCGATCCGCAGGAGGCACTCAAGCTCCTTGACGGTCTCATTTCGGACAAGCCGGGCAGCCCGTCCCTCCTGAACGCCCGATGCTGGGTGAAGGCAACGCGATCAGTCATGATCGATACCGCGCTGAAGGATTGCACAAGAGCCATTGAACTCAGCACTTCCGCCTATCAGGCACTGGACAGTCGAGCTCTGGTCTGGTTCCGTCTGGCGCGTTATGATGACGCTCTGCAGGATCTTGACGCCGTGTTGAATGATGCCCCCGGCACTGCGCAAAGCCGATATCTCCGGGGCATCGTTCTCAGTCGGATGGGACGGGAGAAGGAAGGAGCCGTGGATCTGACCATTGCCCGGCAGCTCGAACCGCGCATCGATGTGCAATATGGGAAGTTCAATATAAAGCCGTAGGCCGACAGGTTCTGCTCGGGTTAGTCTGACCCCCGGGGAGGAAGATGGGCCTCTGTGCGCTTGGGATGGGTCGAATATCATCAGGGGGCGATCGATGCCTCCGGATCGCGCCGTTTTTTCGCCCGCCGCTCCCGAAGCGCGAAAGTGCGATAACGCCCAGTATGTTCAACTTGACTCTGGTTCGCACAATTACCGGCCGTTTAGCGACGCGATTGGCATCTCCGCAACTACTCGCTCCCCAACATCAGGCGCACCGGCAGAACGACCGGGCTTGGTCGATTGCCGCCGGAAGCGAGCGCCGGATCGTGGGACGAAGCCGTCGTCCCCGAGGCGCCACTTGAACGGCGGCTTTTGAAGAGAGCAGACGCTCCAACCCTGTACGGGTGCCAGCGTCAATTGACCGACGTTGGGTCGGTGGCGACCTGTCCGCCCTTGGTTACGGGTTCGCCAAGAGCAAACGGACGAGAGATACAGAAGCTGTCTTCGGTGTCTCTGGTCTTGGACATGTGCGTTTCCTCAGGCGCCGGGTATACTGCGGGGTCCGCCGGCCAGCCGGTTTTCCGTGACACCGGCCTGCAACCTTCAGAATATGATAGCTCGCGGCAAGGAAGCCCGTGTTGGTTTATCAGAAGGCCCAGGCGGCAGCGGCGGAATGGTTAGAGCCAGCGGCGAACCTCGGCCTTGTAGCGGCGGTAGTCGTCGCCGAACTTTGCTTCGAGATAGCGCTCCTCGCGAGCGATCGCCTGCGTCTGGATCGCGATCAGCACCAACGGGAGCAAGGCCAAGGCGATCGGCCCGTCGAAGCTGATCGCAAGGCCGGCATAAACAAGTGCCATGCCGAGATACATGGGATTGCGGGTCCACCGATAGGGACCGGTCGTCGCGATGAGAGTTGTTGGCTGCGACGGAGGAATATTGGTGCCCAACCGCCGGAACAGCCCCGCCGCCGCAAGCATGATCGTCGCGCCGGCAACGAATAACAGCGCGCCCGTCGCGACCAGCAGCCGCCAGTCGATGCCTAAAGAGCGCAGGGTGACGAACCGCTCCGCCGCCAGCCCCAACAGCAGCGCTCCCAGATAAACGAAGGGCGGAGGGAAGCGCACACCCGCGCTGTCTGGTTCGTCGGCCATGCTCATCCTCCAATCTGCGCTCTCAAACCAGCATCGACTGCTGGGCGAAGATGATGATGCAGATGGTCGGCAGTTTTGCCGAGTTCGAGCGCGCCATGATCCGGGAGCGGACGAAGGCCGGGTTGGATCAGGCGCGCGCCGAAGGCCGTGTCGGTGGCCGACGTCCGAAACTCAATGCCAAACAACGTGCCGAAATTGCCGAGAGTGTGATGTCTGGCCGTAAATCCGCCGCCGAGATGGCTCGCATATTTGGCGTCAGCCAGCCAACAGTGTCGCGGATCGTGGCGATGGTCCGGAGCCTGTCAAAACCATTGGCTGACACATTGGATCAGAGACAATGAATCCGCTGGAGGCTCGCCGTTAAGCGGGTTCGTTGCTCATCGGTTCACGCAGAAGGTGTATGGCCAGCGTCCCCAGGGCGACAAAAAGAGCTGCTGCTAGGAACACAGCGGCCGACGATGCGGAATTCAGCACCGCACCCCCAATCATCGCTCCGAGTCCGATCGCACCATTGAAGAGCGCCACATAGATGGCCGAGGCAGGAAGGGCGTTCGGCCCCGCTTCCTTCAGTATCCACGTCTGAAGCCCGACTAGCACGGCGGCGATGGCGCCGCCCCACACCACGAGTGCAACGCTCGCTTCCCAGATAGTGAGCGAGGCACCACCGATAGCCAGGACGAGCAAAGCCAAGGATGCGGATACCAACGATAGCATCAGGATCGCTTTCAACTGTCGATCGATGAGTGCGCCGGTGAGCGAGTTTGCAAGCAGGCCCGCTGCGCCGAAGGCGAACAGCAATATGGGGACAACGCCTGACGGTATGCGCGTCGTCTCTCCCAAGAACGGCTCGATATAGGTGAAGGCCATGAAATGCGCGGTGATCGAAAGAAGCGTGGCGATGAAAATGCGTTGAAAGCGCCCGTTTGTGAGCACCTTCGTCATGGCCTGGGTACCGACACTTTCCGCTCCACCGATGGGAGGGACCGTCAGCCAGACTGAACCGGCGACAAGAAAGGCGAGACCAGCGGTACAACCGAAGGCTGTGCGCCAGCCCTGAGCGGCTCCGACGAGATTGGCGAGCGGCACGCCCAGTACGCTGGCTGCGGATACGCCGCCGAAGATTATGGAAGTCGCGAGACCAACCTGATGTGGGGGCACGAGCTGTGCGCCCAGCGTGCCGATCATGGCCCAGAAGGCACCATGAGCGACTGCGCCGATGATCCGCGCCGCCATCAATTGGCCGAAGCTATCTGCCACGGCTGCTCCGACACCCGAGAGGGCGAGGAGGAGCATCAGTGCGATGAGCAGGGCGCGCCGCGGCATTCGTCCCATCGCGACCGCCGATACTAGCGCCGCCGCCGCACCGATCCATGCATAGAGCGTCACAATGAGGCCCACCTGCTGGGGAGCCTGGCCCAGATCGTTACCGATCTGCGACAAAAGCCCGATAGGTGCGAGTTCTCCGGTGACGATAGCGAAACTGCCGATGCCGAGCGTGGCGACGGCGGTCCATGCGCGCCAACATTGGTCATGCGTTTAGCCCTTTCATGCCTTCAGCGGTGTAGCGTTCACCTACAACCGGCAGTCCATCGACGGATGCTTCCGGGGTGGCACACTCTTCGTTGGTGAGGATGACGTCCCCTGCGGCGACATTCTCCTCGAGATATTTCAGGCGCTTCGTCCCTGGTATCGGAACGATGTCGTCGCCCTTCGCCAGCAACCACGCGATTGCGAGCTGTGGGGTCGTGCAGCCTTTGTCCTTCGCCATGGCGGATATGACGTTGACGATCCGGTGATTTGTCGTGAAAGCCGCGTCGGAAAACCGCGGAAGCTGGCTGCGGAAATCATCGGGCGCGAAATCCTGGCTGGCTTGATAGCGTCCCGTGAGAAAACCTCGGCCAAGCGGGGAATAAGGGACAAAGCCAATGCCCAGTTCACGGCAGGTGGGCAATATCTCCGCCTCAACATGGCGCGACCAAAGCGAATATTCCGTCTGGACCGCAGCGATGGAATGCACTTTATGCGCTCGGCGCAGGGTTTCCGCACTAACCTCACTCAAGCCAATTGCACCGATCTTGCCCTCCTCTACGAGGCGAGCAAGGCCTCCGATAGTATCCTCGATGGGCTGATCCTATGCACATAATAGAGGTCGATATGATCGACTTTGAGACGCCGCATCGAAGCTATGCACGATTGCCGGGCATAAGCGGCACTATTGTTCAAAGTTCGTTTATATTCCCCTGGCCTCCGGACAATCCCGAATTTGGTAGCGATCTTGATCCTGGCCTTGCTCGCCACAAGAAATGATCCGATCAGTTCTTCATTATGATGGGGGCCGTACATGTCGGCCGTGTCGAAGAAATCAATGCCAAGGTCGACTGCCCGTGCAAGGACATTGCGGGATTCCGCATCATCGCGTGGGCCATAGAACTCGCTCATTCCCATGCAACCCAAGCCCAGGGCCGATACCTGCAATTGGCTACCAAGCATCCGCATCCGCATCGCTAATCTCCTTGTTTTTTCGGATGCCCTGATGCCATATCCGGAAGATGAAAAAACTCGACATTCCCGGCAATCAGATTTCCATTTCTGGAAGACCTGCAAGCTCTAGGATGGTCTGGGATGATGCGCGCGCGCTTTTGGCTGTGGCGCGTTGCGGGACGTTGAGCGCGGCGGCCGACGCGCTTGGCATTGGAGTTGCCACATTGTCGCGGCGGATCGACCGACTTGAGGGCGCGCTCAAGCTTCCGCTTTTTGTGCGCCATCAAAGCGGTTATCAACTTACCGAGGACGGATCGGATCTCATCGAGAAGGCCGAGCTTGTCGAGGCGGCAGCTCTGTCACTTGCCTCGGGTGCAGCGCTCCAGTCGCAAGTGTCGGGGAAAGTCCGGCTAGCGACGGCTGAGAATTTAGCAAACGGGCTTATCCTTCCCAGTCTCGGAACATTCTGCGAGAAGAATCCTGAGCTCGTTACGCTTGAGATTCAAGACAGGCTCTTAGACCAGCCTCTTAGGCGTTGGCGCTCCGGCGAGCGGTCACCGTGCCCGTGAAGCCGAATCCGGCTCCCGTCAGTAGCGTCGGTGAGCCTATTGAGAAGACGTTGATATTGGGCTGTGCCGGCCGATCGACAGCGCCATGGAGTAGGGAAGCGATAGCCGCCGAAACACGCTCGACCGCGGACTGAACCGCCTCATCGAGGTGAACGTAACGGCTCGTATCTACCCGAAGTCGTCGCTCGCCGCTGCGCTCTCGCCTGAGCGCCCGGGGTTTTGCCCCTCTTACCATCCATCGAGCGAGTCATCTGATTTGGAGGGATGAAAAGGTCTGTGACGAGGGGGCGTATACGGCACTTCGAGCGGAACCAGCGATTACATCATCCCAGGCGCCCCGTGCATCATCTCGGGACAGCTTGAGGTGAAGTTCTAGTCTTATGCCCCCCCCCATGAATCGAGGGTGGGTGCTAACGTAATTCTTCGCCGTCAACATCAATGGTACAGGTTTGAGGTTGTGGTTGGGGCTTCGTCGTGGAGATGAAGCCCCAACCCTCCCTGAAAAATCGCTGGCGAAACCTCCGCTTCGCGTAGTCGTGGCTACCTTGCCGCCGGTATCTACCCGATGAAGCTACAGCTCTGTTCAAGTGCATCAATAAACCATCCATTATAATCCTCAGGAGCATTGCCTGCTCGTGGGCGCTTGGCCCCTGCCAACTCCTACGTGGATTATATGCATGGAGCAGTGTAGTACTGGCTTGCTTGGCCGAACCCGGCTGGGAAGCGCCACGCGACGGCGAAGCGGGGCCTGGTTTGGAGAGAGGAGAAATCAATGCGTGTAGCTTTCGAGCAAAAGCCAGGGCAGCCGCTAGGCGATCTCAGTTCCCAGTATTTGCCCGAACTGTTGAAAGCGGCAGGGGGGTTCTCCCATGCCACTTATCAGCACTCCCGTCTGCCGCTGCGGCTATTTGAGGCGGCGCGCATTGCCACTGCGGTGATTAACGGCTGCACCATTTGTATGAACTGGCGCTCGGCGCGCGATGTCCGGCTACTGGGTGTCGAAGGCAGCATCAACAAAACGGGAGATGAGCCCGACGAGAATTTCTACCAGGCGGTCCTGGCGGGCGATCTGTCCATGCTCGACGCTCGTGAGCGCCTCGCCGTACGCTTCGCGCAGAAAATGGGCACCGAACCGCGATCACTCTCCGCCGACGAAGCGTTTTGGGCTGAACTGAAGGCTGCCCTTAGCGACTCAGAGATCGTCGATCTGACCTATTGCTGTGCGGGCTGGATCGGTCTCGGCCGCGCTGCACATGTGCTTGGCATAGATGCAGCCTGTCAAATTCCAGAACTGCAAACGACGTGAGTTCCCGGACGCGCTTGGCCCGCGGCCGGCGTTAACCCCCTCCCCCGAGATTGCCGGAGGCCACAAATCCTGAGATGAGGGCGACGGTGATCGCATTTTGTTGGTGTCCGGCGACACGGACATGATCCCTGCCATGAAGCATTCTCGAAAATTCGGGCTTGCGGTCGGCCTAATTTAATTCAGTTGCCTGCCTCCGCGCGGAGGGCTGGACTATACCCTGAAGGCGCATGCCGATTTCGTCCGACATGTCGGTTGGCCTGAACTGCTCGTTCAAACTGAGATATTAGCGGCTATTCGCATCGCTGAGGTCGGGAAGGACACCGGAGTACGAAAGGCACACCATGTATAAAGAAAAATATGGACCTTGGGCAGTCATCCTTGGTGGTTCCGAAGGAGTGGGCGCTGAATTGGCTCGGGCGCTGGCGCACGACGGCGTCAATCTCTTGCTGGTCGCCCGCAGGACCGAGCCGTTGGAGGCATTGAAACAGAGTATCGTTGACCAGACACCCGTTGAAGTGCGGGAGTTGGCGCTTGATATCACGGTACCGGAAGCGGCCGATCAGGTTGCGGCCGCGGTCACCGACGTCGAGGTCGGGATGCTGATTTGCAACGCTGGATCCGGTGTTGCGTTGGGCGCTTTCATCGCGCAGGATGTTGAAGCACACCTCCGGTTAGTGCAGCTCAACATTACCAGTCAGATCCGGCTGATTCATCACTTCGGCAGGCTCATGGCCGATCGGCAGCGCGGAGCGATAATGCTGGTCGGTTCTGGTTCCGGCGAGGTGGGAACCGGGTACGTGGCGGTTTATTCAGCATCAAAGGCCTTCCAGCGGAATCTTGCCGAAGCGCTATGGTTCGAGCTTGCGCCCCAGGGCGTCGATGTTTCGGTGATGATGCTGGGCGTGACCAAGACGCCCCAGCTTGGACGGAAGGGTTATCCCGTCGATGATCCGAATGCGCCTGGCGCGGACCCTCGCAACGTTGCCTTGGCCTGCCTTGATGCTATCGGCGATGGTCCGGTCGTTCATCTCAACGAGACTGTTGACATCGTGGAAGAACTCAAATCGAAATCACGCAAGGACGTTATACGTGTTCTATCTGAGCGGGCAGGAAAAGTTCTTGGCAATGACATGAAATGAATAAGAGGAGACTTTATATATCTGCTACTTGACGAGCTACAACTAAGATTTGCTGTTTCGCAATTGAGACTTCGGAACATAATTACCATGCAGCTGCGGCGACGGTTACGGCACGTGTCGTATCTGATCGGCGGCGTCACATAAAAGGGGCACAGATATATGCTAAGAGCCTGTGTTTCCCGATCGCTAAGAGTGCCGGAGAGGGGACTTTCGCGACTGTCGGGTTCCGGGTGACGAACTGAGGATCGCGGACATTCGAGGTCCAAACGGTGAATGACCGCTGACGCCAACAAAGGCGACCTTCACGGCGCCTGCGCCGCCTCCTGATACTTTGCCCTCTGTTCATCTCGCAGACGCGTTCTGGGACTTTGCTGTCGTTTCTGGGCCGGCGTCGATAGGACGGCAGTTAGGCGAACACCGGACGTTCGAAAGAGAGCACGCAGCGTCAAGGCAAGGGAAAGGCTGGCCGATTTCGGCCTATCGGATTCGGGTCTATTAACGTAAATTGCTGCCGAAAAGGCATGTCGTAAAACCTTATCTGATAGGGCATGCGACACTTCGCCAATCCGACAGCGATTGTCGTGCATCGCCCCCCGTTCGAAGCTCAAGAAGTTGCGCGCGCGACATGCAACTGGCGGAATTACCTCCACGTGTACGAGAAACATGTGTTTTCCGTCAGCGGCAAATGTTCGATTTGTTACCTCTTATGCCTATCCGAGCCCGATATTCGCCGGGGGTTTCTCCCAGAACGCGACGAAATCTGCGGTTGAATTCAGAAAGGTCGGAAAAGCCGGCCTCTACCGCCGCCTGCAAAACCGAGCCGCCCTGACGCCGCAGGTGGTCGGCGGCACGGCGCATACGGATGGAGATAACGAACTGGTGCGGGGTCATTCCGACCACGCGCTTGAACTCGCGAAGGAAATGAAAGGGACTCATGCACGCCATTCGAGCGAAATCGGCAAGGGTTTGCGGCTCGTGTGCTTCCTGCTCAATCCAATGGACTACTTCTTGGATACGTCGGGTCTTGCTTCCCGTCGATGAAACAGTCGGCCGCTCGTCCAGCAATGCCGTGGCCACGCGCGCAGCAAGTTCGCAGGCAAACTCCTCGGCGATACCCGGCTCTTCGCACACGAGATCCGCGTTCAATAGCAGATCAGCGCCCGCACCATGCGGCGGCAAGGCCGCGCGATTGAAATGAAGACGTGTGACACCGGCGACGTCCGCTGCGATCATCTCATAGAATGCCGGGGTAAAATGGAACGAGAGGCATCGATCACCCACGCTGTGTTGATGCCCGCATTCAAAGCAGTCGCCCGGATTGCCCAGCAGGATCGCACCTGGGGCAAGGACCGCTTTGCCGCGCGATGACCGGTAACCGAACGTTCCCTCCAGGACGATTGCCACACTGACTCGCTCGTGTTGCTCTTCGAAAGCGGCATCCATCGGCCCCGCCTGACATCGTACATCCGATGCCTGCCAGCCATCGCCAATTGCAAGGGTCCGTGCGTTCAATGTCATAGGGGCAACTTAGCAATTTTCCCCAAGTCCGTCCCAGTGTGTTTCCGTTACCGCTCGCGCTCTTCGTGGGATCTTTCCGCCTCAAAAAGGAGAAGCATGGTGATCGACCACATCGGTCTGAAGGTCAAAAACATCGAGTTTAGTGCGTCGTTCTATGACGCCGTGCTCAAACCCTTGGAATGTACGCGCTGCTACGATGACCCGGAGGTCGTGGGGTATGGCCCTGCGGACCAGGCCATGTTCTGGCTACACTGTGCAGAGTCTGCCTCATCCCGCACACATATCGCGTTTACGGCGCCTGATCGGGAGGCGGTGGCGGCGTTCCATATGGCCGGTCTTGCGAACGGCGGCCGTGACAACGGCCTGCCTGGCTTGCGACCGGATTATGGCCCTTCCTATTTTGCCGCGTTCCTGTTCGACCCGGACGGCAATAATATCGAAGCGGTCTGCAATCGGGAGAATGTCTGATGGCTACGATATGGTGGGAGCAACCGATTGCGGCTCCGGCGGCAAAAGCGTGGGCGGCGATTCGACGCGTCGATAAGGCGCAAGAGCTATTTGCTCCTGTCCTAACCGACGGCGTTATGGAGGACGACGTCCGGACCGTCACGTTCGCCAACGGTCTTGTAGTTCGAGAAAGGATCGTTGCGATTGATGAGCAGCGGCAACGGCTTGTCTATTACGTGCTCGGTGACATGTTCGAGCATCATTCGGCATCGATGCAAATTCTGCCGATCGATGATTTGAGTTGCAAGTTCCTCTGGGTCAGCGATTTTCTGCCAGACGAACGCAAGAAAGAGGTGCTGTCATTGGTGGAACAAGGTGCCAGAGCACTCGCAGAAAACATTTCGTAAATGCGATCTGCTTTCTGAGCATGGTTCAGGTCGGACATTTGATGTGCCTGATGTGCGTCCCAATAGAGATGGACGACCAACAGGCAATACCTGCCGTGCGCGATGGGTTTCCCGTCGGCTGCGGTTGGACAACGGAACGGATGCATGGCAAATAGTTCCGAACATATTCGTGCGGATTCAAACATTCCGATGTCTCTTTCAGGAAGCTGCGACTGCGGCGCGGTCACCTACACAATGAAGGTTTGCTCTCTACAAGTTTATGCTTGTCACTGCCTGAACTGTCAGACCAGGAGCGGTTGCACATTCGCCGAACATGCAATGGTCCATGCATCCGCTTTTGTCTGCGAGGGCGAAGTCGAAGCATATTGCCGTGAAGCAAACGATATCCATTTTGAGGAGGTCGTTTGCAGAAATTGTTATACCCGGCTATTCAACCGCAACAGTTTGCTTCCCGGCACGATCTTTCTTCGGGCAGGAACGCTTTTTGAGAGTGAACGACTTGAACCGATAGCCCACATTTGGGTGAAGCGGAAGCAGCGATGGGTGCTTCTTGCGGATGGCGTTCCCCTGTTTGCGGAATCTCCGACACCAGAGGAGTTTGGAGCTGCCATCGCATTGGCCGATGCCCGTGGAAAAGATCAACGACCACAGAGTTCCGCATAACCACGCCGGATAACTACGGTTTCCTGTCATCCGCCGCTGGTTCATCGAATGTGCGATAAACAGGTGTTTTCCGACAATGCTGGTTACGGACCGTCGCCTCTGGCTACGGAACGACTGACATGGCGCGTATCTGCTCGACCGCTGTTTGGCCCCACCATGACCGGTTCCGGCGTAAGCCGACACTGCTGGAGCTTCACCGGGACGGCCGAAGCTGGTCGACATCTGTCGATTCAGGGGTCGCACTACATCTCGTCCGGAGTCGCCAACAAAGCCGTCGCTCGTTGGCCCAGGTTAGCTCGTCGAAATCTGCCCTACGTACATGCCTATTCAAAGGCTGCAACGGGGCCGTGTCCGGACAGGCAACTTCCGTGACCCCATATAAAGCTGTCGCTCATCCAGTCTCGTATGCGGCGGAACCTTAGGGTCAGGACCCATTGATATGCCCGGCTCGATCTGATTCAGGCTCCGCGAGGAGATTGAAGATGAGCGACCTGTATTGGCTGACGGACGAGCAGATGGCTCGGCTTGAGCCCTACTTTCCCAAGAGCCATGGCAAACCGCGTGTTGACGATCGCCGGGTGTTGAGCGGGATCATTTTCGTCAACCGGAATGGGTTGCGCTGGCGGGATGCGCCGAAGGATTATGGCCCACACAAGACGCTTTACAACCGCTGGAAGCGGTGGGGTGGCAAGGGCGTTTTCCTTCGGATGATGGAAGGTCTGGCAGCGCCTCAGGCTTCCGAACGCTGGACGGTGATGATCGACGCGACATATCTCAAGGCCCACCGCACGGCATCGAGCCTTGCGGTAAAAAAGGGGGCGCGGGACGCCTGATCGGACGCACGAAAGGCGGCATGAACACCAAGCTCCATGCCGTTACCGATGCGAACGGCCGCCCAATCAGTTTCTTCATGACCGCAGGGCAGGTCAGCGATTATATCGGTGCCGCCGCCCTGTTGGACGAACTTCCCAAAGCCCAATGGTTGCTCGCTGATCGTGGCTATGATGCCGACTGGTTCCGCGATGCTTTGCAGGAAAAGGGCATCACCCCCTGCATCCCCGGTCGCAAATCCCGGAACAAGGCCGTCAAACACGACAAGCGCCGCTACAAACGGCGCAACCGCATCGAGATCATGTTCGGCCGCCTCAAGGACTGGCGACGGGTCGCGACGCGCTACGACCGGTGCCCCAACGCATTCTTCTCAGCCATCGCCCTCGCTGCCACCGTTATCTTCTGGCTTTGATCAGTGAGTCCTGAGCCTAGTGTTGACGAACGCCGCTGTTGAGCGGGCAACGCTGTTGAGCGGAGAAACGATGAAGATCGCTACCGCAACTGCTGCCGCGCTGGCGATGGCCGTGCCTGTCGAGGCTCAGGATCGTCCCTCGGTTGCACCCAAGAATATGCAGGCACGCCAGAACGCCGATCGGACGGCGGCGCGGACATGGTTGAGCGATCATGGTGACAAGCCCTCGTTGCGCTGGTTTCTTCAGAAACGGAATGATGCTTTGACATAAACGAACCGGCCCGACGTGCCGTACGGAGCGATATAGGCGTACGGGAAGATGCCGTTATTATCGGCACCGTTCGTTCCTGCGGCGACCGAGGTGACTGTCGAGGCGATCTGCCGGTCGGGAAGCCGATCGAGCAGGTTGTTTGCTCCCACGGCCAGTCGAATCCCTTCACGCAGGTCGTATGAGACCTCGAGGTCGGTGACGATATCCGCCCCGAAAGTCTGGATAATGTCGTAGTTCGAACCGTTTGGTACGAGCCTGACGTGATAGCCCGGTGTCAGTACGGCAACCTGCGCCGCCGTCTTGTTGGTGAGCGCGACCTGGGAGACCTTGCCATAACGCGTATTGATCAGGCTCATCCGGAACGGGCCATGCGTCCAGCTCAGATCGAGCGAGATCTTGTTCTCGGGGGCGCTCTGGGTCAGGCGCACCTGATTGGTGAGATCCTCGAGTGGCGTCGTGATGCCGAGGGCGGCGAGCGGTGCCGGCGTGCCGGATATGCGATCGATGCGGCTGGTGTTGAAATTGGCGGCCAGTGTCATGTTCAATTGATCGTCAGGGCTCAATCGCCGCCGGTAGGAAGCTGTCACGTCGACGCCGCGCGTCGTCGTGTCAACGCCGTTGGTGACGAACGAGACGGATCGAATTCCAGCGAAACCGCTGGCTGCAAGATAATTGGTGAGCGCCGCACTCGAGAAAGCCGAGGATAGAGCGAGCCGATTGTTCAATTCCAGCCGATACCAATCGACCGATGCCGAGAAGGCGCCTGAGTTGAATACGCCGCCGACCGTCAGATCGCGCGCTTTTTCCGGCCGAAGCGGTGGCGCACCCACCAGCGGCGCGATGGGATCATTAGTCGAGATGAGGCGGATGGTGACCGGCTGACCATTGAAGAAATTGGTCGTCGACGAATTGTAGATGATCTGCGCGAGCGCCGGTGCGCGAAACCCGGTGCCATAGGACGCGCGGATCGCAAAGGGCTTGGCAAGTTGGAAGCGCCCGGCGATCTTGTAGTTGGTGGTCGATCCAAAATCCGAATAATTCTCATGGCGTATCGCCGCGTCGAGAAGCAGCCGGCCGAAGAAGGTCTTCTCGATTTCGGCATAAGCGGCCTTGGAATTGCGCGTTCCCCTGGCCGCATTTGCTGGCGAAATACCCCCGGAAGGCTGTGAACCCACCGCCGCCACGTTGCCGGCGTTGGGCCCGTCGAGGATGGGCATGCCCCCATTGACGTAACTTGCACGGTCACCAGCGACGAGGTGGAACCATTCCCGCCGATATTCCGCGCCGAAGGCGATCTTTATCGGTTCTCCGTCCGCCATCGGAATCTCGCGGGTGATATCGAGGTTGGTCGTCCATTGCCCAAAGCGTTCCGCACCTCGAAAGAAGTCGAGAGGACTGGCGGCGCCGAGCGACACGTTGTTCGAATTGAGATCGGACTGCCGGGAGGAACTATAACCGTATACCGTGGAAAGGTCCCAGCCGAAGCCGGCCAGATCATCTCCTTTGATGCCGGCTGCACCCGATGCGTTTTCGAGCTGGACCAGGTTGATCGGCAGATAGCCGTTGGGATGGAGGGCGCGCACCGTTTCGTCCTGCCCCGCGCGCCGGAGGAAATTGTAGGAATAGCCTTTGAGATTATTGTAGCCGCCAAACGCATAGAGCGTCACCGAAGGCGATAGCGGAAGCGAGAGATTCCCGAAAATCGTGCGGTTCTTATAGTCAGGCTCGCCGAAGATCCAGTTGCCGCGATCGACGGTCGCTTCGCGCTGATCGAGGCTTCCGTTCGATGGAGTCAGGCCGATCCCGGACCCATAATTGCCCGATGGTAAGGTCGTCCCGCCCGATCCGAAATATTGCTGGCGGGTGTCGGGCAGCGCACGGTCGGTATGGTGGTGATCGATATACTGGGCGGTGATGCGGAGTCGGCCGCTGTCGCCCAACGCAAAGCCCGCCCCCAGATCGATTTGATAATGTGCGCCATCCCCGTGCGTCGTCTGCCCGAACTGACCCTGGGCAAGATAGCCCAGGCTGTCATCGAGCACGATGTTGGTTACGCCCGCGATCGCATCGGAGCCATATTGTGCGGCGGCACCGTCACGAAGCACTTCGATGCGTTTTATCGCTGACGCCGGGATGGCCGAGAAATCATAGGCGACATCGCCACGCCCAATCTGATTGTTGGTGTTGAGATCGCTGTTGGTGTGACGACGTTTGCCATTGAGCAGCAGCAGCAGATCGCCGGTCGAAAGGCCGCGCATCGTGGGGGATTGCAGAAAATCCGACACGCCCGCCGCGGAGGGCCGGGGAATGCTGAAGGTCGGCATAGCAACCTTCAACATCGATTGCAGATCGGTCGCGCCACTCCGCGCCAGCTGGTCCGCGCCGATTGAATCGATCGGCGTCGGGGAATCGGTGGCGGTTCTTTGCCCGAAGCGCGAACCGGTGACGACGATTTCGGAGGTTGGTGTCGCCGAAGCATTGCTACTGTCGGCGGGCAACGCCTGAGCATAGGTCGGCGTTGCACTCAGCGCGACGGAAAGTACCGATGCAGATGTGAAGAGACGAATTTTCTGTGTAGTGGCAGGAAACATCGCTTGGCCCCCCTGTGGCGCGTTGGTTTCGCAAATCTCCCGAGAACTCATCCACAGCCGCTTCCGGGCTGCTGGCCTGGCGCTGATCATCGACCGCAAGAATAGAAATTCAATTGACGATCATGCACGATTCTATACCTAAACCTTATATATTATCCGACAGGAGCAGCGTCGCACCGTGAATTTTCGACAGCTTGAGATCTTTCGCGCCGTGATGGTCAGCGGCTCCGCCTCGCGTGCTGCGGAGCTACTGGGCATCACCCAGCCGGCCGTCAGTCGCGCCGTCGCAGAACTTGAGCAGCGCACCGGTTTCGATCTTTTCGACCGGGTGAAGGGGCGGCTCATTCCAACGCCCGAAGGCCAACTCTTCTTCCGCGACGTGACGACCAGCTTTGTCGGGCTCGACAGCCTCCGTGCGGCGGCGGCCCGCATCCGGGATTTCGGATCAGGCACGGTTCGCATTGCCAGTCTGGCCGCGCTGGGTTCAACCTTGGTCCCGCGCGCCATTCGCATATTCCGGATCAACAATCCGCAGATCGCGATCACGCTTCAGATCGCGTCCTCGGCTGCCGTGCGTGATCTGGTCATCAACGGCCAATTCGATATCGGCCTGGCGGCCGATGAGGTGGACCTGTCGGGCGTCGATCACAGTGCTTTCGCCAGCTTTCGCGCGGTCTGCGTCATCCCGGCGGATCATCCGCTCGCCGATCGGCCAAATATCCATGCGCGGGATCTGGATGGCATGGCGTTCCTGGCGCTCGCACCCGAAGATCGCGCCCGGGCGCGAATGACCGAGGCCTTTGAAGCCGCGAATGTGCGTCCGCAGATCGTGGTCGAAACCCCCAATTCGGCCACGATCTGCGCTCTGGCTTTGGCGGGCACCGGGATCGGACTTGTTAATCCGGCCGCGGCCGATGGCTTTCAGGAACGCGGGCTGATCCTGCGACCGTTCGAGCCCCCGGTCTATTTTAAGGCCCATATATTATATCGGCCGGATGCCCAGCGAGCGCGGCTCGTGCGCGAATTCACACGGGCGCTCAACGAGGCGGCCCGATCTGGCGGCGCAGCTGCGGCTCCTTAGGCTATAACATTCAGGCATCGAGTTGTACAAATTACTCAATTGAACTTCTAGATCGGCCGCGACAGGGTGCCGGTCGTTCAAAGGGAGTTTTCAATGAAGGATCGTTCGCGTGTCGTGCACCATCCTGTGGTTTCACGGGAAGGCTTCCATAGCCTTGCGGTGCCGACATATCGTGCCTCCACGATCGTGTTCGATGATGCCCGCGCGTACGCCGCGCGCAAGTGTCGCGGCCCCGACGGCTATAGCTACGGTCTTCACGGAACACCGACCACCCGTACGCTCGAGGCGCAGCTATCGGCCCTCGAGGGGGCGGAGCGCACGGTCATCACGCCGTCCGGCCAATGCGCGATCACGATCGTCTTCATGACGGTCCTCCGCCCCGGTGACAAAGTCCTGATCCCCGACACGGCCTACCCACCGGTTCGCGGATTCTGCGCGAACTATCTCGCAGAACGCGGAATCGATCATGACGTGTATGACCCGCTGATTGGCGCGGACATCGCGGGACTGATCGACGATCATACGCGGCTGATCTGGATGGAATCGCCCGGATCGACGACGATGGAGTTCCAGGATATCCCGGCGATCACGGTGGCTGCCAGGGCGCGTGGGGTATTGACCGGATGCGATAATACCTGGGCCACGCCGCTGCTCTTCAAGCCGCTTGCTCACGGTGTCGATTTCTCGATGGATGCCCTTACCAAATATGTCGGCGGCCATTCGGACCTGTTGCTTGGATCGGTATCGGTGGCCGATATCGCACTCCACCGACGCCTCAAGGATACAATGCGGATGATCGGCATCGGGGTTTCGCCGGACGATTGCCAGCTTGCCTTGCGCGGCATCGAGACGATGGGCGTGCGCATGGCGCATATCGGTCGGGTCGCCGCCGATTTTGCGCAGCGGATCGCCGGGCTGCCGGGGGTCGAGCGGGTGCTTCATCCTGCACTGTCCACATGCCCTGGCCGTGAATTCTGGCAGCGGGATTTCGCGGGCGCGAGCGGTGTGTTCAGCGTCGTTCTGGCCCCGGAAACCGCAGCCTTGCTCGAAGCCGCGCTCTCATCGATGCGGATCTTTGCAATCGGCGCGTCCTGGGGCGGTACGCACAGTCTCGTCGCACCGATGTCGGTCAAGAA
This sequence comes from Sphingobium sp. LMC3-1-1.1, assembly GCF_040676285.1. Classification (NCBI taxonomy): domain Bacteria; kingdom Pseudomonadati; phylum Pseudomonadota; class Alphaproteobacteria; order Sphingomonadales; family Sphingobiaceae; genus Sphingobium; species Sphingobium sp. LMC3-1-1.1. The sequence continues at coordinate 19,179 of NZ_JBEGHQ010000007.1, forward strand.
CGACCGCGTGGTGGCGCCGTGGACCGAAAGTGGCACCATCCTTCGGTTCAGCATCGGGCTGGAGGATCCGGACGATCTGTGGGCCGATCTCGAAGGGTTGTTCGCCGCACTCGCGCCGACGCCCAAAAACGTGGCAAGCCTGGCCTGACAGCCAATTTGGGAGAATGCTCGAATGGCCCGCCTGTTTCTTGCCAGCACAGCCATCCTCGCGCTGCTCGGTGGATGCAGCCAGGCACCCGCGCCGGCGGCCCGCTTCGGTGGCACGCTCGAGGCCGTTCGCATGCGGGGGTATGTGCGCTGCGGTGCGAGCGGGAACACGGTCGGCTTCAGCACACCCGATGACAAAGGATATTGGGGAGGGCTGGATGTCGATACCTGCCGTGCGATTGCCGCGGCTGTCCTGGGTGACAAGGAAAAGGTGCGGTTCGTGCCGCTCAACGGCCAGCAGCGCCTGACCGCACTCCAGACCGGCGAGATCGACGTTCTGCCACGGGCCACCACCTGGACGCTCGCGCGCGACGCGAACGGGATCAATTTCACGGTCCCGAATTTCTTCGACTATACCGGCTTCATGGTTCGGAAGGCTTCTGGCGCCGTCCGTGCGCAGGATCTGAAGGGGGCGTCGGTGTGTATCCAGACGGGGTCGGTAACCGAGGTTACGTTCGCGAATGTATCGCGTCGCTATGCGCTGAACCTGCACCCCGTGGTATTCGATACGACGCAGGCAAGCCGACAGGCTTTCTTTTCCGGCCGTTGCGACGCCTTGATCACGGACGCATCGGCGCTGGCCTCGGTCAAGGTGACGATGACCACGAATCCAGACGATTATCGGATCTTTCCGGCGGATGACGTCATCACGGCACTCACGCCGGCTGTCCGGCACGGCGACGATCGATGGTTCGACATTGTGAAGGCCTCGATCGATGCCATGCTGATGGGGGAGCAGCTGGGACTCACCCGGCAAAACATCGATGAACAGCGAAGCTCCGGCAATCCCGATATACGGAGCTTCGTGGGCAAAGAACCAGGCGTGGGCGCCGCCCTGGGCCTGCATGAGGATTGGGCTTACCAAATCATCCGCCAGGTCGGAAATTACGGTGAGCTCTATGAACGTAACGTCGGCTCGGCGAGTAAGCTCAAGATCCCTCGCGGCCTGAACCGACTGCAACGCGACGGGGGCATCATGGTGCCCATTCCGTTCAACTGAGGCCTCCCGCAATGTCGCGCTCCAGCCGCCGGTACTTTGCCAGATCATTCGTGCTGCAACTCGTGGCCCTGGCCGCTGTGATCGCTCTCGTCATATGGCTGGCGACGAACGCCGTACACAATCTGGCGAGTCGGGGGATAGCGACAGGCTTCGACTTCCTCGACCGTGCAGCCCGTTTTCCGATCTCGGAAAGTCTGCTGCCTTATACGCCCTCCGATAGCTTTGCCTGGGCGCTCGCGGTTGGGCTGGGCAATACGATCTTGCTGTCTATGCTGGTCGCAATCCTCTCGACGGCCTTCGGCCTGCTTCTCGCACAAGCGCGGCGATCGCATAATCCACTCGCGTCCGGATTGACGGCAATCTTCGTCGAATCCGTCCGCAACACGCCACTCATTGTCCAACTTCTGTTTTTTTACTCAGCGCTGATCTTCAGCCTGCCTGGACCGCATGCGGCCTTGAATCCGGCGCCTGGCGTCTTCCTTACCAATCGTGGCCTCTATCTGCCGTGGCCGATGTTCGATCACGGCAGATGGCTGCTGAGCAGCCCCATCACCGGACATTTCAATTTTGAGGGCGGCCTTGTCCTGTCGCCGGAATTCGTCGCGATCGTTGTCGGGCTCACGCTATATTCGACATCTTATGCCGCCGAGATCATCCGCAGCGGGATAGAGGCGGTGCCGCTGGGCCAATGGGAGGCGGCGCGCGCGCTGGGCCTGCCGGAACGGCGGCTGTTCCGGCTCGTGATCATGCCGCAGGCGCTGCGCGTGATCGTTCCGCCGATGACGAGTCAGTATATCAATATCGTCAAGAACTCGACGCTGGCACTCGTGGTCGGTTATCCCGACATCAGCTTCGTCACGGCGACGACGATCAACCAGACCGGACAAGCGATCGAAGGCGTGGCGATCCTGGTGCTGATCTTTCTTGTGATCAACTTTGCCGCGTCGGCAGTCCTCAACGCCTTCAACCGGCGTCTGGCATCGAGGGTCCGATGATCGCAGCAACCGGCCCGGTCGAAGCCTTTGTGCAATCCGCGCCGCTCCCCCCGCGCCCTGCGCCAGCCGCGCCTAGGATGGCTTGGCATGAAGGGCTCTTTGCCGGTCTCGCCAGCAGTGCGGCAACCGTGACCATTGCCCTGCTGCTGACGATGGCCGCGCCGCACCTGCTGTCGTGGGCCGTCGTCAACGGAATATGGCATGGCGGGCCGGCGGCCTGCCGTGCGGGCGAGGGCGCCTGCTGGGCGTTCCTGACGGCCAAGGGGCCGCAGATCCTCTTCGGCATCTATCCGCCCGGCGAACGCTGGCGGGCAATCGCGGTAGTCGTGGCGCTGACCGCGCTGGCGCTCTGGACGCTGCCACCCGCGCACTGGACACGAAGGACATTGATCGCGTGGATCGTTGGAATCCTGCTGTCGTTGCTTGTCATGGGCGGAGCGTGGCTGGGCCTCGAACCGGTCCCAACGAGCGCGTGGGGTGGATTGCCGATCACGCTGCTGCTCACGGTGCTGTCGCTCGCCATCGGCTTTCCCGCTGCGATCATGCTGGCGCTCTGCCGGCGGTCGCCCGCGCCGATCCTGCGCTGGATGTCGATAGGCTTCATCGAGATCGTGCGCGGGCTGCCGCTCCTGAGCATGCTGTTCATCGCGGCGGTGCTACTGCCGATCATGCTTCCTGAGGGCTTCACGATCGATAATTTCACCCGCGCTCTTGCGGCTTTATGCTGTTATTCGGCGGCCTATCTGGCCGAAGTGCTGCGCGGTGGACTCCAGGCCATTCCGCCAGGCCAGGCGGAGGCGGCCGCTGCGCTCGGATTACAGCGCTGGCAGACGTTGCGCTTCATCGTTCTGCCGCAAGCGATCGGCAAGGTCTTGCCCGCGCTGACCAATACGGTGGTCGTGATCATCAAGAACACGGGTCTGGTCCTCGTTGTAGGCCTGTTCGATCTGTTGAGTTCGGCAAGGGCGGCCTTGACGGATCCCGACTGGCCAGCGCCTTTCGCCGAAACGTTCGCATTCGTGGCACTGATATATTTCGCGATCTGCTTCGGCATCTCGCGCTACTCGCTGTTCCTGGAGACAAGGATGAACATGGGGCACCGGCGATGAACGTTACGCCACGCAAGCCGATCATCACACTGTCGGGCGTCGACAAATGGTATGGCGAATATCACGCGCTACGGGCGATCGATCTCAGCGTTTTCAAGGGCGAACGCATCGTTATCTGTGGCCCTTCCGGTTCTGGAAAGTCGACCCTTATCCGCTGCATCAACGGCCTTGAAACGCATGATGGCGGGGAAATCGCGATCGACGGCGCCGCGCTGGGCACAGACGCAAGGGCGGTCGAGGCGATCCGACGGCGTGTCGGGATGGTGTTCCAGGGCTTCAACCTGTTCCCGCATCTCTCCATCCTGGAAAATTGCACGCTTGCACCGATCCAGGCGCTGCGGCTGCCGCGCGCAGAAGCGGAAGGCCGCGCCCGTCATTTCCTCGAGCGTGTCCACATTCCAGAGCAGGCGGGCAAATATCCGGGCCAGCTTTCCGGCGGACAACAGCAACGTGTCGCGATTGCGCGTGCGCTGTGTATGCAGCCGGATGTGATGTTGTTCGATGAACCCACCTCGGCGCTCGACGCCGAGATGGTAAAGGAAGTGCTCGACATAATGACCAGCCTCGCCGAGGATGGCATGACGATGATCTGCGTAACCCACGAGATGGGCTTCGCCCGGCAGGTCGCCGACCGGATCGTCTTCATGGACGCCGGTCAGATCATCGAGATCAACGCGCCTGGGGCGTTTTTTCATGCCCCGCAACACGAACGGACCCGGGGCTTTCTCAGCCAGATCATGCACTGAACTACCTCGGCTTCGCCGGGGGCTCTTACTCCAGAGTTCGCGTAGACCCACGCAGCTACAATGTCCGCCTTCCCCAGGTCCAGCCCTTCCCAGATGGCGGGCGGAACGGCCGAAGCTGGTCGACACCTGCCGGATAGCGGACCTTCCGCACCTGGGACGAAAAAATAGAGTGCTGAGAGTCCGACAAGGGTCGATTGCATCGGGTTCCCATTTTGAGAGCAAAATTCGCGAGTGCTTGTAGGCGCCACACAGAATGTTAGTGCATCTGGACGAGATAATCGACGATAGGACAATATGGCAGTAGCTGCGGGGTCATTAGCCTCTCTAGCGCTCATTGTGGCGGCTGGATCTGCCAATTTCAGAATTGGGCGCGTCCTTAAGCCATTGAACGAATTCTATGGGAAATGGAAAAACAATGGTCGAGTTCTTGTCACCGGCGATGAAGTTGAGCGAACCGAGATAGCGTAACTGCATCGCTTCCGGCCGTTGCCCAAGGATGGTGGCCGCCTCCAGCAGTTGCTGCGCGGCCTGGCGTTCGCCTTCGGCATTGATGATCTTGGCTCGTCGCTCGCGCTCCGCTTCGGCCTGCCGTGCAATGGCGCGGATCATGGTTTCGGTGATATCGACCTGCTTGATCTCGACATTGGCGACCTTGATGCCCCAGGCCGCGATCTGGCTGTCGAGAATTTCCTGAACGTCATTGTTGAGCTTGTCCCGTTCGGCGAGCATCTCGTCGAGCTCATGCTTACCGAGGACCGATCGCAAGGTCGTCTGGGCAAGCTGGCTTGTGGCGGTGAGGAAGTCCTCCACCTGGATGATCGCGCGTTCCGGGTCGATGATGCGAAAGTAGATCACGGCGTTGACCCGAACCGAAACATTGTCGCGGGAAATCACGTCCTGCGGGGGTACGTCGAGCACAGTCATGCGCAGATCGGTGCGGACCATCTGCTGGATGAATGGTATGAGGAGGATCAGCCCCGGTCCCTTGATGCCGGTAAAGCGGCCCAGCGTGAATATGACGCCGCGCTCATATTCGCGCAGTATCCGTATCGCTGCCGACAGGAACAGCAACAGCACAATGATCGGCGGGAGATAGAAGGCGAGATCCGTGAGCATTTAAACCTCCTTGGCCGCGTCGCTGGTCACTTCGACCGTGAGCCCCGCAATTCTGACGATCCGGACCAGTTGGCCCTGAGAGAACGCCTCCTGGCCGGCCGCTGCCCAACGCTCGCCATGGACGAACACATGGCCCTTGCCGCCGCTCCAATCCTGTACGACGCCGATGGCGCCGGTCATCTCTTCCGCGCCGCTTACGATCCTGCGTTTTCGCGCGCGCAGCGCCGTGCGGACAACCAGAAGGACGAAAGCGGCAGTCGCCAGGGACAGTCCCGCGATCAACGGCCAGGAGATGCGAAAAGCCGGTGTGTCGGTGTCGATTAGCATCGCCGCGCCGAGCGCAAAGGCCACGCATCCGCCAATGCCCAGAACGCCGTGGGAAAAGAGATAGCCTTCCGCAACCACCAGGCCGATACCAAGGACAATCAGGGCAACACCCGCAAAATTCACCGGCAGGGCGGCGAAGGCGTAAAGTCCGGTGAGCAGGCAGATTGCGCCCAGCGTTCCGGGCAGGAAGGACCCCGGATTCATGAATTCGAAGACCAATCCGTAAACGCCTAGGGTCATCAGGATCAGCGCGACGTTGGGATCGGTGATCGTCGCCAGCAGTCGCGTTCGCCAGTCCGGTGCGATCTCCTCGATAGTGCGGTGGGCGACGTCGATCTTCACGGCACCAGCGCTGACCTTGACGATCCTGCCATCCAGCTTGCGCAGCAGGTCGGCTACATCTCGTGCCTCCATATCGATGACATGCGTGCTCAAGGCGGTCGAAGCCGGAAGGCTGGCGGCTTCGCGGACGGCCTTTTCCGCCCAGCTGGCATTACGGCCGCGAAGCTCCGCCAGGGACCTGATGAAGGCAGCGGCGTCGTTGACCGTCTTTGTTTCCATGGGATTGGGAGGGTTGTTCTTTTGATCGTTGTCCCCTGCCGGCGCAATGCCGCCGATATGAACGGGGGTGGCGGCACCCATGTTGGTGCCGGGCGCCATCGCCGCAACATGGCTGGCATAGAGGATGAACGTCCCGGCGCTCGCTGCCCTCGCTCCGCTAGGGGAGACGTAGGAAGCGACGGGAACGGGCGAGGCGAGAATCGCCCGGATGATGAGGCGCATGGATGTGTCAAGGCCGCCGGGCGTATCCATTCTCAGGATGACAAGCGGCGCCTTGCGCGCGGCAGCGGTCCGGAGACCCTTGCGGACATAATCGGCCGTCGCCGGGCCCACCACGCCGTCGAGATTGAGGATGATGACAGGCGCAGGCGCAGGCGCAGCGGCGCCCGATGGCCCGGATTGCGTGACGCAAAGGCACAGCAGGATGACGCTGCCCAATTGGGCAAGAAGGCGGCTGATGCCGCACCGGAAGAGGATCGTCCAATGCCTCACGGGCATTCCACCTTACCATCCCTTCGCCAATGGCTTGATGCCTGGCGAGACGGCAGGTTTTCCTTATAGCACGAACCCGCGGCGAAAGCAGCGGGATCGATCGGTGAGGCGGAGGCGGAGGCGGTGCTGCTGCCCGCCATGGCCCTTGTCTTGTCCCATTTCGTGCCCAGATAGGGTGTGGGCCGCCGAACGGAGGGAGGCAGTCTATGACGCCGAGCCTCGACATCGCCGATCACGCCATCAGCAGACAGCGCGGCTTCTTGTGTGCCTATGATATGGCTGACGTTTCGCTGTCAGGCGATCTGGCTCCGATTGCCGAAGCGGCGCATGATCTGCCACGCCTGTTGCCCACCGGCCGCATCCGGTCTCATCTTGAGCAACTTCCCCTGCTGGAACTGACGTCCTTCTGCGCGGACGCGCCGGAACATCAGATCCGCACCGCCTTCGTGCGCTATGCCTTTCTGGTTCAGGCTTATGTGTGGGGCGAAGAGGTGGCCCCCGCCTCGCTTCCCGCGCCGCTGGCGGTGCCCATATGGGCGCTCGCCCGGCGGCTCGAACAGAAGCCACTGCTCACTTATTCGGCCTATGTGTTGGACAATTGGGACCGGCTGGACCGATCAGGCCCCATCGCGTTGGGCAATCTTTATATGGTCCAGCATTTTCTTGGCGGCCAGGACGAAGCGTGGTTCGTGATGGTTCATGTCGCGATCGAGGCGCGTGCAGGCGCGATGCTTGCAGAAATCCCCGCTCTCATGGAAGCGGTGGCCCAGGGCGATGCAGGAGCGGCTGAGCGCGGCCTGACAATGATCAGTGCGGGCTGGGATGATATCAACAGGATATTCGATCGCATGCCGGAGCGGTGCGATCCATACATCTACTTCCATCGTGTCCGGCCCTATATTCACGGCTGGCAAGACAATCCGGCCCTTGGCGGCGGCCTGATCTATGAGGGCGTTGCCGAAGCTGGCGGCGTGCCGCAGCTGTTTCGCGGCCAGACGGGAGCCCAAAGTTCGATCGTGCCTGCCATGGACGCCCTGCTCGGCATTCAGCATGCGCAGGATCCGCTTCGCTCTTTCCTGGACGAATTGCACGCCTATCGCCCGCCGCTGCACCGCGCCTTCATCGATCGTGTGCGAAAGGCGAGTGGGCTGCGTGATTTTGTCGCCGCGTCAGAGCGGCCCGATCTGCGCGAAGCCTATAACCGCTGCGTTGCTGGTCTCGGCCGTTTCCGTACCCGCCACCTCGAATATGCAGCAAGCTATATCCACCGGCAGGCGAAAGACGCCTTGGGCAACAGTAGCGCGGTGGGGACTGGAGGCACGCCATTCATGGCATATCTACGGAAGCATCGAGATGAAACGCAGCGGCACTTTTTGAAGAACGTATGAAGCTCAAAATAGTGGAGAAGTTCTGCTCATTGGGCATCTGTCGGATGGCTGAGAAAAGAATAACTTGGTTGGAGCGAGTGCATGGCCAAAAATAGTGCGGGTCGCCGCAGCGGCGAGCACCCTCTTCCGCAGTCGATAAGATCTGGCACGTAGAATGGAAAAACCGGACAGTCCGGCCCTAGAAATAAAAAAAAGGGCAGCTGAATGGCAAAAAAGGGTCGAAGGTGGCAGCGATGGGCCACTTTTCGCCGTTCGGAGGCTCATTCTCATTTCCAGGAAGCGGTCATTCCTCCAGGGATGAGCAGTCGATCTGACAGCGGAAAAGCTGCCGGTCGGCCGCCGACCAATTTCCGTCATTAGTGTCCTGTTCGCGCGCCCCGAAAGCGGTCAGTTGCTCATGCTTTGTATTTCATATGCCTCAAGCAGCGGCCACAAAATCTCTGCGTTTATACCCTGTTGTTCGACCGCATTTCGAAGAGCATAAAATTCGTCATCGGTCTTTATCCGGCCCCGGCGAACCACCCGCTGCACGACCTTCGAAAAGCGCGCTCTCACCTCGGTCAGCGTTGGTAAGCCCTTCTCCGAAAGCTCGCTGTTGCACTTCGCCACATCGGGAGCAGCCCAATCATCCGTGTATTCCACCATATCCCCTATTGCCATGCCGAGGCCACTTCTTGCCTTGGCAGGGGACTTTGCCGCCATCAGATCAAGCACGGCGATTGGGTGGATTTCAGGATTTAGCAGTTCAGCAGCGAAAACCTTCGGCACCATATGGCCCAACCAAGATCGCATGCATTCATATTCGGTAGCTTCAATCCGCATAAATCCCACGCTGACAACATTGAGGAGCCAAGACAACAGGCAGCTATTACGGTGCCACATATGGAAATCGGCCAGTCCGCTGTCCACCCGCATCGTCATTCCAGCCCTGCGAATCGCCTCGCGTCACCGGTAACCTGCCGGTCCGGTTCGCTTTGGGGAAGCGGCCGGCGGCACGCGACCATTCTCGGTCATCCAAGGTTGGCTGTACGCTCGCTCTAAGCGGTTATCAGACAATCTGTCCGGTCGGAGACATTCTTGGGATGTGAAGGGTAGGATCGGGGTCTTGTCGCCAGCGCAGCAGAAAGTCCCATGCGAACCGGTCATGAGGATGGGCAAGCCAACCGAGAGGTTCGCGGTTGCGGCGATATTGGTCAATGAGGTCATCCAGCCGCGAAGGAAGCTGGTCTAGCTGATCCATTACTAACCCGGCCCACAAATCGGCGGGCACGGGAGTGTCGATTAGCGATCTGAACTCGCCAAGCACGCTATCGTTGGCGATATTGTAGCCAACGAAGCAACCTTGGAAAATGCCGCTTTCTTGGTTGGGCTTGTGCTGCTCAAGCCACGTCCGAAGCTCCGGGATTTCAATCCCGAGGATACCCGAGAGGAGAAAACCCCAAGGTCGCCTATATGCGAGGGGTTGGAAGAACCGGATCACCTCCGCATCAGGCAACGACCAAACCTTCTGGCCTACTAGCCTCCGCTCGACAAAACCCTGAGCGCGAAAAGCCACGTCTGTTAAGGCTCGAAACTCACGGATGTTCATACCCGACCTGACTCCATTGTTTGGACCAGATAGCATGGCTGGAAAGGTCAGCTATCCTCAAAGTCGAGCCTGAAACCCGACTGTCGGAAAACCACCCATTAGCGTCGTTCTGGCGTTGGATTGCATGCGGATACAAACCGGACCGGCAGCACTGGCGCGACCCGCCACGCCTTTGACCCGGCCAAATCGCCGGGATGGGTGGAGAGCGGGACCGCCGCTTTTGGATAGGATCGCGCGAAAGCGGACTGACCTATTTACTCAGCGTCGAGGCGGCCTCGCTAACGATTTCCGCCTCCAAGTCTTCTGTATTCGTATTGGGGTAGGCCTCCGTCCTCCACCGCCCATCGAGATAATGCCGACCTACCGGCTTGCTCAGAAATCCGACAATTTCGGCGAGTTCGGCTTCCGTGAATTCCCAGTTGAGGTGATCTTCATAAGCCTGCTGATAAATGACCCGTCGCTTTGCATATGCGGCTTTGAGCGCCTCGGAGCGGATTTTAAATCCTTCGCCGAGTAGTTCTGTCAGGTTTTCGCCCGATTTGGCTTTCCACAGTGGGCCGCCGGACCCTGCGCAAGCGGTTCAACACGGCCAGCAGCCCCGTTCGGGAAGCGCTCAACCGGCTTCTTTCAGAAGGCTTCGTCGCGCTCGAGGAGCAGAAGGGCTTTCGTGTCGCGCCGGTGAGCGCCGAGGAGCTGAAGGAACTCGTCAAGACGCGCTGCTGGATCGATGGCCTGGCCATTCGTGAATCGATCGATCGGTTCGACCTGGCATGGGAGGAGAATCTCATACTCGCGCTCCATCATCTGTCGCGAACCCATCGCGGGGAGACGGGCCAGGGCGAAAGTTCCGAATGGGAAAGCCGGCACAAGGACTTCCACCTTGCTCTCATCGGCGGGTGCGGCAGCCGGTGGATCAAGCGGATCAGCGGCCAGTTGTTCGACGCCGCGGAACGCTACCGTCTTCTCGCGCTGGAGCAGGTCCTGGAACGCAATGAGCTGCAGGAACATCGGGATCTGGTCGATGCATGCATCAATCGCGACGCCGATCGCGCGATCACCCTGCTCCAGCATCACTACACCCAGACCTTCGAAGCGATTACGAACACGCCCTGAACGGCTGAAAGGATGCGGATGGCGGGAGGCATCGGCGCCGCTGATCCGATCTGCGCACGGCCTCATATTGGCTCCTCTGCCTGCGCCGGTAGAACAACTCCCTTGTCAGTCGGCCAGCCGTTTCGCCCGCTTCCCTAAGGGACGACTGCGTCCGCCGATCAACGCGTGACAGGCGCTGATGTTTCTATCCTGGTCCTGTCGCCTGTGCTGCCCCGGCGGCGTCCAGCCGAGGGGAGCAATGCCGCAGAAATAGGACGAGCGCACGGCATAATAGGGCACTTGCCCGGCCGAGAGATTGGCGAAGGCGAGGGCGGCGAGCGCAGCCGCGCTATACCGCATGGCTGAACCGCATTTCCGCCGGCCGTAGATAGCTGTCGAAGGCGGCGGCAATGCTGCGGGCATAGGGGAGGGCGTCGGGCGTCAGTCGCACATCGGCTCCATCTACCCTGACAAGGCCCAGCCGTTCGAAGCGCTTCAGGTCTGGCATTGGCGTGATTGCGTCTACATGCGCTTCGCCGTGGCAGAGGATCGCCTCTATGATCCGGCCGCGACGGCGATCATCAGCGGTGCACAGCGTGCCGCGCGTGGCGGTCAGCGAGCCACGTTCCACGCGTTCGCGCCAGGGCCCCGCCTGCTTTTCATTCTGGACGATGAGGTCCGGGAACTGGCTGATCGCGCTGGCGCCAAGACCCAGGAGGATTTCGGCGGGATCATCGGTGAAGCCCTGGAAATTGCGGCGAAGACGGCCCTCGCGGGCAGCGCGGGCGGTGCTGTCGTCCGGCAAGGCGAAATGATCGAAGCCGATCGCATCATAGCCAGCTTCGGTGAGGAGGCGATGACCCTGCGCCGCCATCTCGAAGCGGGTGGCGAGATCGGGCAGGGCACGGCCGTCTATGCGGCGCTGGCGCGGCAAGAGCTGGGGCATATGGGCGTAGCCGAACAGGGCGATGCGGGCGGGCCGCATCGTGATGCTGGCCTCCAGCGTCGCCGCAAGATCATCGAGGCTCTGGCCCGGCAGGCCGTACATGAGGTCGAAGCCAGTCGCGATTCCGGCCGACCGAAGCTGATCTGCGGTCCTTTCCACCATGTCCAGCGGCTGGATGCGGCCGATGGCGGACTGAACATGCGGGGTGAAGGTCTGCACGCCAAGGTTGACGCGGCCGATCCCCATCGCCGCCATGGTGGCGATCCATTGTATATCGAGGCGCCGCGGGTCGAGTTCGACGGAAATCTCCGGCTGATGCGCATCAAAACAGAGAAGCAGCTGTTGGAGCAGGCGGACGAAATCGACGAGTGGCAGCGAATTGGGACTGCCGCCGCCAAATGCGATGCGCGCCACCCGGCCACGTCCGCGCAGATGTGCCGCGACAAGGGCGATCTCCCGCTCCAGGGCCTCGACATAAGCGGTCAGGCGGTGCGCGCGGTTCGCCGCGCCGGTGTTGCAGCCGCAATACCAGCATATGTCGTGGCAATAGGGGATGTGGACATAGAGGGAGAGGGGAGCGTTCGCATCGACCCCATCGAGCCGGGCGGCAAGATCCGCCGCGCCCACTTCAGTCGTGAACTGAGCGGCAGTCGGATAGCTGGTGTAGCGCGGCACCGGCTGGGCCAGCAGGTCGGGGTGATAGGTCCACATGGCAGAGCGGATCGCATGGACTGCCCCCTGACACATTGAGGCAGGTCAAATTGCTGGTTGCGCAGGATCAATGCCGCATGCCGTCCGCCGGGGCAGAGCAGGGCCACCGACAACAGGGACGGAGACAATCTGATGACCATCAAGACTATCCTGCTGGGCGCGGCCGCCGTTGGCGCTGCGATTTCGGCACCAGTTCAGGCCGCGCAGGGCGATGTGCTGGTGCGGGTGCGCGGCATCATGGTCGCGCCCAACGAACGCAGTGGAAGCGTGCTGCCCGGCTTCCCTGGCGAGAAGGTCAAGGTCGACAACAGCGTGATGCCGGAGGTCGACCTGACCTATATGGCGAGCGACCATATCGGGTTTGAACTGATCGCCGCGACCACCAAGCATAGCGCCAGCGGGCGTAGCGGCACGACGGGCGCGATCGGCCGTCTCGCTTCGACCTGGGTGCTGCCGCCGACGCTGACGGCGCAATATCATTTCCTGCCCGATGGCAAGGTCCGGCCCTATGTCGGCGCGGGCGTCAACTATACGCTGTTCTACAATGAAAAGGCATCCGATGCGTTGAAAGGCGCGGTGGGCCCGACCAGGGTTCATATGTCGGATAGCTTCGGCTGGGCGGCGCAGGCCGGGGTCGACCTGGACCTGACGGACAAGATCTTCCTCAACCTCGACGTCAAATATATCGACATGGATACGACGGCGCGGCTGTCCACCACGGCGGCGGGTGTGCAGACGGTGCGCGTGCACCTTGACCCGCTGGTGTTCGGCGTCGGCATCGGCATGAAGCTCTGAACTTCAGGCCGCGGCGAGTGCCTTCACGATGAAGGGCAGGCGCTCGCCATCTGGCTCTGTCAGGGTCAGATAGCTGCCGGGCTTGATGCTGTGCGCGTCGAGACGAAAGAGGATTTCGTCATCCTCTTCCCCCGGCTGGTAGGACAGCGCCCAACCGTCGGCCGTTCGCAGCAGGCATCCATGCCGGTCGGGTTCATTGGGCCAGAAGCGGCGTACCGTCGCCAATTCGGGATGGTGGCGATATTCCTGCTCATCGATCAGCCCGTCACCGCCAAGCGGCAGGCGCATCACATAGCTGCGCGCCGCCGATCCATTGGGGAAATCGGCGGTCCGGGCAAGTTCGAGGCGTATGGTTGTCCATGTCATGCCATCCAGATCGGATCTTTCTGCTCGCAAGAATATAAGGACTATTCCGGACCGTGGTGGCCGGCGCGGTTCAATGTGCTGACGGATAGGGCCCTAGGGACAATTACGGATAGGTCCGGAACCCGCACGGCGGCATGCAGCGGGCATGGATATGCAATTTGATCTGGCGCAAAAGGCGTCTGGCGGGCCCGAGATGGCGGCGATGATGACTCCGGTCTCCGGAGGCTGCGCGGCTGGTTATTGCGATCGGTGCGAGGTGCGCGATCAGGCGATCTGCGCCGACCTTGATCCGGAGGAGCGGGCGGCGCTCAACCGGATCGGCCGGCGCGTGACGGTGCAGGCCGGGCAGACGGTGATGTGGGAGGGCGACGACAGCATGGTCGTCGCCAATGTGATCGAAGGCACGTTGAAGCTCGCGACATCGACAGGCGACGGACGCGAGCAGATCGTCGGCGTGGTCTATGCGTCGGATTTCATCGGGCGACCCTTTGGCGCGCGGACGCCGCATAGCGTCACGGCGCTGACCGATGCGCGGCTGTGCCTTTACCCACGCGGCGCTTTCGATGGCTTTGCGCGCCGGCACCCGCAATTGGAGCATCGGCTGCTGCAGCGGACCTTGGACGATCTTGACCGGACACGCGGCTGGATGCTGTTGCTCGGGCGCAAGAATGCGCGGGAGAAGGTTGCATCCTTCTTGCTGGACATGAGCCGGCGGCTGCGCGCGGACCCGAGCGGCGCGATCGACCTGCCTCTGTCGCGCCAGCAGATCGCGGATATTTTGGGGCTGACGATAGAGACGGTCTCGCGCCAGTTCAGCGACATGAAGCGGCTGGGCGTGATCGCGCTCGCCGGGCGGCGGGGCGTCCGGATCTGTGCTGCCGATCGGCTGGAGAGCATGGCCGAGGGGGAGTGAACCCCGGTTTTAGAGCGCCTGTGACGTCAAGCCGTTCTGCCGTCTTCCGTCCGCTTCGAGCAAGGTCGAGAAACGGTTAGCCCTGTCAGCGTTTCTCAAGCTGGTGCCGGCTTTCTCCAGGGCGGGTGGACCCAGGCCCTGGGGAAGGGGTGGCGACAGTCCGTCTACGGACATTCCCCTACATACCTGCCGCCCCGCCTTTGACAGAGGTTGGTTCACGAAGACGGGCCCTGCGGAAGGGCGCCGCAGACAAGTTTTCGCGGGGGGATCCGATGGATCAACTATTATTGAAATCGGGCGGCTGGTTCGCGCTGGCCGTCATCGCCTTTCTGGCGTCGCTGATGGCCGTGGACAACGGATTTGCCGTCCATATGGGCATTGCCTGCGCGGCGGCGCTGCTGATGGCGGTGGTGACGATCGGCGGCGCCGATTACGCAAGCATCGCGCGTGGTCTGGTGAAGATGCCCAGCGATCAGGGGAAATATGATGACGATCCGATCCGCTGGGGCGTGATCGCGACCGTATTCTGGGGATTGGCGGGGTTTCTCGCGGGGCTCTACATCGCCTTGCAGCTCGCCTTTCCCGCCCTGAACCTTGGCATCGAATATACGAGCTTCGGGCGATTGCGGCCGCTGCATACTTCAGCCGTGATCTTTGCCTTTGGCGGCAACGCGCTGATCGCGACCAGCTTCTATGTGGTGCAGCGCACCTGTCGGGCGCGGCTTGCCTTCCCCTCGCTCGCGCGGTTCGTGTTCTGGGGATATCAATTGTTCATCGTGCTGGCCGCCACCGGCTATGTCATGGGTATTACCGAAGGACGCGAATATGCCGAGCCGGAATGGTATGTCGATATCTGGCTGACGATCGTCTGGGTCGCTTACCTGATCGTCTTTGGCGGCACGATCCTGCGCCGCAGCGAGCCGCATATCTATGTGGCGAACTGGTTTTACTTGAGTTTCATCCTGACGATCGCAATGCTGCACATCGTCAACAACCTGTCGATGCCGATCAGCCTGCTTGGTTCCAAGAGCTACAGTGCTTTCGCGGGGGTGCAGGATGCGCTGACGCAATGGTGGTACGGGCATAATGCGGTCGGTTTCTTCCTGACCGCCGGTTTCCTGGCCATGATGTATTATTTCGTGCCCAAGCAGGCGGAACGGCCGGTCTACAGCTATCGGCTATCCATTATCCACTTCTGGTCTCTGATCTTCCTCTATATTTGGGCAGGTCCGCACCATCTTCATTACACGGCCCTGCCCGATTGGGCGCAGACCCTGGGCATGGTGTTTTCGGTCATGCTGTGGATGCCGAGCTGGGGCGGGATGATCAATGGCCTGATGACGCTGAACGGCGCGTGGGACCGCATCCGCACCGATCCGATCATCCGCATGATGGTGATGGCGCTGGCCTTCTACGGCATGAGCACCTTCGAAGGGCCTATGATGTCGGTGAAGGCCGTGAACAGCCTGTCGCACTATACCGACTGGACGATCGGCCATGTCCATTCGGGCGCGCTGGGGTGGAACGGCCTCATCACCTTCGCCTGCCTCTATTATCTGACGCCGCGTCTGTGGAAGCGGGACCGGCTTTACAGCCTGCGCCTCGTCAACTGGCACTTCTGGCTCGCGACGCTGGGCATCGTCCTCTACGCTTCGTCAATGTGGGTGGCGGGCATCATGCAGGGGCTGATGTGGCGCGAATATGGCAGCGACGGCTACCTCGTCTATGCCTTTTCCGAAGTCGTGAGCGCCATGTTCCCGATGTATCTGATCCGCGCGGCGGGAGGCCTCATGTACCTCGCCGGGGCGATCATCATGGCCTGGAATATCGGCAAGACCATCGCGGGCAGCCCACTGCGCGCGGAGAAGCCGATGAGTGACGTGGCTTATGATCCGGCGGTGGATCGGCCGCTTGTTGCCCAGCCGGCTTAAGGACCAAAAGACATGACGAGCAAGACCAAGAGCAAGTTCTGGGATCATGGCAGACTGGAGCGCAACGTCTCTTTGCTGGGCATCGCGTCTCTGATCGTAGTCGCCATCGGCGGAATTGTAGAGATCGCGCCGCTATTCTGGATCGACAACACGATCGAGAAGGTAGACGGGATGCGCCCTTATACGCCATTGGAATTGACAGGGCGGAACATCTACATCCGCGAAGGCTGCTATAATTGTCACAGCCAGATGGTCCGTCCCTTCCGGGATGAGACGGAACGCTATGGCCATTACAGCCTGGCGGCCGAGAGCATGTACGACCATCCCTTCCAATGGGGTTCCAAGCGCACCGGGCCGGACCTGGCCCGCGTGGGCGGCAAATATTCCGATGAGTGGCATGTCCAGCATCTGAAGGACCCGCGCGCGGTGGTGCCGGAGTCGATCATGCCGGGCTATGCATTCCTGGCCGAGCGGGAATTGAAGCCAGCGGACATGCGCAAGGACCTGACCGCGCTGACCGACGTCGGCGTGCCCTACAGCAAGGATGACATCGTCAAGGCCAATGACGACCTGAAGGCGCAGGCCGATCCCGACGCCGACGCCAAGGACATGATCAAGCGCTATCCCAAGGCGCAGGCGCGCGATTTCGATGGTGACCCCGGCAAGGTGACGGAGATGGATGCACTGGTCGCCTATCTCCAGATGCTGGGCACGCTGGTCGATGTGGAAAGCGCCAGGCCGCAGGAGGTCGAACGATGAGCTACGACGCCTTGCGGCATTTCGCCGACAGCTGGGGACTGGTCTTCATGGGGGCGAGCTATGCCGTGCTGATCGGCTGGCATTTCCGGCCCAAGGGACGCGAGCATAGCAGGGAAGCCGCGCTCGCCATTTTCGAGACTGATCATGCGGAGGCCGATCATGGCTGATGACAAGCGGATCGACGCCGCCACCGGCACGGAAATAAAGCATCATGAATGGGACGGCATCCAGGAACTGGACACGCCCCTGCCGCGATGGTGGCTGTGGACATTCTATGCGACGATCCTGTTCGCGATTGGCTATGTGATCGCCTATCCGGCGTTGCCAATGCTGCATCGGGCGACCGCCGGCGTTCTGGGCTGGTCCAGCCGGGGCGCACTGGACAAGGAACTGGCGGCGCGGGAAGCGCAGATCGCGCCGGTGCGGCAGGCGATCGCCGACACGTCCATAGAGGTGCTGCCGACGCGGCCGCAGCTGATGCAGGCGGCAGTGGAAGGCGGGCGCGCGGCCTTTCGCGTGCATTGCGTGCAATGCCACGGATCGGGCGCGGCGGGGTCGAAGGGCTATCCCAACCTGAATGACGACGACTGGTTGTGGGGCGGTGATCTTCCCATGATCGAGAAGACCATCACGGATGGCGTCCGCAATCCCGACCATGCCACGACCCGCCAGTCGCTGATGCCAGCCTTCGGCAAGGACCAGTTGCTGACGGCGGCACAGGTCGATGACGTGGTTGCGCATGTGCGAGTGATCAGCGGGCAGGACCGCCCCGGCCCTGCGTCACAGCGTGGGGCCAAGGTCTTCGCCGACAATTGCGCGGTGTGCCATGGTCCGGCGGGGAAGGGGACTCGCAAGGTCGGTGCGCCGAACCTGACGGACGCGATCTGGCTCTATGGCGGTGACGCGGACACCATCCATGAAACCGTGTGGAACAGCCGCCATGGCGTGATGCCGCGCTGGGACGACAAGCTGGACAAGGCGACGATCCGGATGCTGGCGGTCTATGTGCACAGCCTGGGTGGCGGCGAGACCGCACCGGTGAAGGTTGCTGCGGATAAGGTGCAGGGCGATGCCGGACGATAGCAGGCGACGCCTCTTCGTCACCCCGGACTTGATGCGGGGTTCCGCTGCCTTTGATGATGGGTGCGAAGGAGAAGCGGGATCCGGGACCAAGCCTGGGACGGCGGCCGGGACGCGGTCATGCTGACGTCCGGCTCGCCGTCGCTCTACGAAAAGCGCCAGGGCGTCTATCCCAAGGCCGTGGATGGGTTTTACCGCCGTCTTAAGTGGGCGATCATGGCGGTGACGCTCGGCATTTACTGGGTGACGCCGTGGCTGCGGTGGGATCGTGGCTCCTATGCACCCGATCAGGCGGTGCTGGTCGACCTCGCCCATCGGCGTTTCTACATGTTCTCGATCGAGATCTGGCCTCATGAATTTTATTATGTGGCAGGGTTGCTCATCATGGCGGGGATCGGCCTGTTTCTCGTCACCTCCGCCGTGGGCCGCGCCTGGTGCGGCTATGCCTGCCCGCAGACAGTGTGGACCGATCTGTACCAGCATGTCGAACGCTTCATCGATGGCGACCGCAATGCGCAGTTGAAGCTGGCAAAGGCGCCGTGGAGCCTGGCCAAGCTGGCCCGGCGGCTTGTCAAATGGTCCGTGTGGCTGGCGATTGCATTCATTACCGGGGGTGCATGGATTTTCTACTTCGCCGATGCGCCGACTTTGCAGCAGCAGTTCTGGAGCGGCACGGCAGCGCCGGTCGCCTACGGGACAGTAGCGGTGCTGACCGCCACCACCTTCATCCTGGGCGGCTTCATGCGCGAGCAGGTGTGCATCTATATGTGCCCATGGCCGCGTATCCAGACGGCGATGCTCGATGAAAAATCGCTGGTCGTCACCTACAAGGCCTGGCGCGGCGAGCAGCGCGGCAGCCTGAAGAAGGCGCAGGCGCATCCCGGCGAATTTGGCGACTGCATCGATTGCAACCAGTGCGTCGCGGTCTGCCCCACCGGCATCGACATTCGCGAAGGGCCGCAGATCGGCTGTATCACCTGTGCCCTGTGCATCGATGCGTGCGACAAGGTGATGACGCAGGTCGGCCGCCCGCGCGGCCTGATCGATTATTGCACGGAAGAGGATGCGGAGGCGGAGAAGAAGGGTGAGCCGCCCCGGTCGGTGCTGAGGACCCTGTTCCGCCCGCGCACCATCGCCTATTTCGCGATCTGGGCGAGCATTGGCGCGGCGATGCTGTTCGCGCTGGGTGCGCGCACGCGGCTGGACATCAGCGCGCAGCAGGATCGCAACCCGATTTTCGTGCGCCTGTCGGACGGCGCGATCCGCAACGCCTATACGGTGAAGCTGCGCAATATGGAAACGCGCCGGCGCGACGTGGAAGTGCGCGTAGCTGGTCTGCCCGGCGCGAAAATCTGGACCGACGCCGGATCGCGGGCAAAGGCGAGCGACGCCGTGCGTGCGGCCGTCGCTGCCGACAGCGTGACGAAGCTGCGCCTCTTCCTGATCCTGCCTGCCGCAGGTCCGGCGCGGCAGGATTTCCGTTTCACCGTACGCGCTCTCGACCGTGAAGGCGGCGGCGACAGCGAAGATGCTCGTTTCGAAAGGCCATGAACATGAAGCACGCCCGTCCATTCACCGGCTGGTACATGACCGCGATACTCGTCGCCGGCTTTTCCGTCGTTATCGCCGTGAACATGCTGATGGCGACGATCGCGGTGCGGTCCTTCGGCGGGGTAGTGGTGGAGAACAGCTATGTCGCCAGCCAGAAGTTCAATGGCTGGCTGGCGCAGGCGCGCGCGCAGGAGAAGCTGGGTTGGCGCGACCGGGTGGAGCTGGACGCCGCGCGCCATGTGCGGATGGAGCTGAACGTGCGCGGTGCGCAGATGCAGGCGGTGGCGCAACATCCGCTGGGACGCGCGCCGGATATCATGTTGCGCCTGCGTGAGGCCGCACCGGGACTTTATGTGAGCGACCACGCCTTGCCCGCCGGGCGGTGGCAGTTGCGCTTCGACATTCGCCACGGCGGCGGGGAAGAACATCTGCTGCGGGAGATCGACTGATGGCAAGCCAGCCTGCTCTTGTTGAGGCCCCTCCGGTTGAAGCGAAGGAAAGCCTGTTCGCGGTGCCCGGCATTCACTGCGCCGGGTGCATCTCGAAGATCGAGAATGGCTTGCCGCAGACCCCCGGCATCCGCTCCGCGCGCGTGAACATGAGCGCAAAGCGGGTCGCGATCAGCCACGATCCCGCGCTGACTCCGCCGGAACTGAAGGCAGCCATCGTCGCGCTGGGTTTCGATGCGGAGCCGCTTGCCGATCCGGGCCAGGACGTCGCGGCCGCAGAGGCCAGGGCGCTCGTCCGCGCGCTCGCCGTGGCGGGCTTCGCGGCGATGAACATCATGCTGCTGTCGGTGTCCATCTGGTCCGGGGCCGAAGGGGCCACGCGGACGATGTTCCATTGGCTTTCGGCGCTGATCGCATTGCCGGCCGTTGCTTATGCGGGTCGTCCCTTCTTCCGTTCGGCTTGGGCGGCATTGCGGCAGGGGCGGACGAACATGGACGTGCCAATCAGCATCGGCGTTCTGCTGACGACCGCCATGAGCCTGTTCGAAACCCTAAGGGGCGGCGAACATGCCTGGTTCGACGGAGCGGTGATGCTGCTCTTCTTCCTGTTGGCGGGGCGCTGCCTCGACAGCATGATGCGGGCGCGCGCACGCGCTGGCGTGGCGGCGTTGCTGAAGCAGACGGCGCCGGGGGCGTTGGTGCTGGACGCAGGCGGCCGCAGCGGGTGGACGGCGGCGAGTGCGCTGCGTCCAGGCATGCGCATGATCGTCGCGGCGGGTGAGAGGCTGGCCGCGGATGGGCGCGTGGTCGAGGGAGAAAGCGGCATCGACCTCGCTTTCCTGACCGGCGAAAGCGCACCCGTCCGCGTGCGCGCCGGCGACGTTGTGCAGGCGGGGGCGATGAATGTCGAAGGGCCAATCACGGTGGAGGTGACGGCGGCCGGGGCCGACACGGTGATCGCCGACATCGCGCGCCTGATGGAGGAAGCGGGGCAGGGGAAGTCCCGCCATGTCCAGATCGCAGACCGGGCCGCGCGCTATTATGCGCCCTGCGTCCATCTGCTTGCCGCGCTGTCCTTTGCGGGGTGGATGATTGCGGGTGCGGGCGCGCATCAGGCGCTGCTGATCGCGGTGGCCGTCCTGCTGATCACCTGTCCTTGCGCGCTGGGCCTTGCCGTGCCAGCGGCGCAGATCGTCGCATGCGGCGCGCTGATGCGGCGCGGCGTACTGGTGAAGGACGGCTCGGCGCTGGAGCGGCTGGCGGAGGTGAGTGAAGCGCTGTTCGACAAGACCGGAACGTTGACGCTTGGCCGCCCGGTGCCGCAAGGGCTCGACCGCCTGGGGCGTGAGGATCAATCGATCCTGCTGGCGCTGGCAAGGGTCTCTCGTCATCCATTGAGCGACGCCCTGCGGCAGGGGTTGGAGGCTCGGCAAGTCGCTCCGGCATCCCTCGACCGGATTCGCGAAATTCCGGGTGAGGGCGTCTTCGCCGATCATGATGGCGTGGCGGTGTCGCTGGCCCGGCCACGCAGCGTCGTCAGCCTGTTCGGCCTTGCGAGCGAATATCGGTCCGGGGAACGTGCGGTGCTGCTGCACTTCACCGACGCCCTGCGCCCGGATGCGGTCGAAACGCTGAGAGAGCTGCGCTCCATCGGCCTCAAGACGCTGATCGCCAGCGGGGATCGTCCCGAAGCGCTCGAAGAGATCGCCCGCGCAACGGGCACGACTGCGGTCGGCCATCTGCGCCCGGCGGACAAGCTGGCGCTGGTCGGGCGATTACAGGCGCGAGGCGAAAAGGTGCTGATGGTGGGCGACGGACTGAATGATGGTCCGGCGCTGGCGGCGGGCCATGCCAGCATGGCTCCGGCCTCTGCCAGCGATGCGAGCCAGTTGACGGCCGATGCCGTGTTCCTGGGCGACAGGCTGGCGCCCGTGGCTGTGACGGTTCGGGCGGCGCGCCGGACGATTGCCGTGGTGAAGCAGAATTTCGCGCTGGCGATCGGCTATAATGTGCTGGCGGTGCCGCTGGCCGTGGCGGGCAAGGTCACGCCGCTGGTCGCCGCGATCGCCATGTCGACATCCTCGCTGATCGTGATCGCCAATGCGCTGCGTTTGAAGGGAGCCGCGAAATGACGGGTCTTGGGCTGTTGATCCCGATCGCATTATTCCTCGGGCTGCTCGGCCTCGCCGCCTTTTTCTGGGCGCTGCGGGATGGGCAGTTCGATGACAGCGAAGGCGCCGCGGCGCGGATATTGATCGACGAGGAATAGGGAAGCGCCCGATGGGAAATCGGACGGGTCAACCGGACAGGTCAAATCGGGTGGGCTCGCCAGCGTGGCGGATATGTCATGCGCGAACCATGGCGGAGGCCATTGCGCCCAGCGCCGTGTTGATGCGCGACGCGGTTTGTATTTCGACGCCGCAATCTTCCATCGCCTGCCGCATGGCCGACGTCCATTGATCGGCGACAGCGGCATTGATCGGGAAGCCGGCGTGCAGCGACATCATGCATTTGCCGGGGTTGGCCGCGAACCAATCCGTGTCTCCGCCCAGCCATCCGCAAAGGAAGCCGCTGAGCGAGGTTCGCATGGGCGCAAGATCCTGGGCGTGCATCGCGCGCAGATCGCTGTAGGCGGGGCTGCTGTCCATCAGATCATAGAAGCGGTCGACGATGCCGTGAACGCCGTCACGCCCGCCGACCGCAAGAAAGGGCGACTGTCCGGTACTCAATTGCCCCGACCGCGCAGCGCGTCCTGGAGGCTGAGCCCGCCCAGCACCAGCATGAACATGAGCATCAGGGTAGCGACCATATGCGGGAAATATTGGCTGATTAAATGATCCATTGCGCGTCTCCTTTGCAGAGACGATAGCCTCGCTTCGATGCCGGCAAATTGACGCCCGTCAAAATCCAGAGGCAGATTCCTTGATGACGAGGTGTCCGCGATGCCATGGCGCATCAGGCGCGAAGTCCGGGCAATTCGACATGGAGGCGGAACTGGGCCCTGGCCCGTTCTCATTCACCGTCCTGAAGGACGCCTATCTCACGCAGAAAGGACAGTGCGACTTGCCATGAATTACTATCGGCGGTCGCGTCATAATTAACGTGAGAGATATTCAGAGCATCCGCTTCCGGATTGGTGAAGCTATGTCCTGCTCGGCCAAAAATCATGCAACGCCAATCGACACCAGCAGCGTTCATTTCGTCTTCAAAGGCTCTGCGCTGTTCAGCCGGTGTGATCTCGTCGAGACCCCCGAGAAACATCAGGACTGGCGCATTGATTCTTGCTGATTCCGCCGGTCGTGTTTTCGCAAGCCCAGGATGAAACCCGATCAGCGCGGCGAGCGAAAATCAATTCGTTTGAAAATTGAAAGCTGTGGCTGGGCGGCGTGGACAAATTCCGCAGCGGTGACCGCGGCATTGCCGGTCCCGGATTTGCGCCCCGGAGGCTTGATGAAAATTTCGTTCGAAACGGCATTCATGAAAAAATATCGCTGATCGTCGCGATATGGATGATATATCGATTTATCTTGCGGTGGCAGGTACAGCCCGATAACAACTGTGACAGCCCGGCCCGTCGGTATCCGTGGACGACAAGGAGGGGAATGCTGCCAGCAGCGACCTGCGTCATGTCAGCGCGCAGGATATGAAGGAAGTCCAGCAATATGGACAATTCTCGATAGCTTTCTCACCTTGGGAGGTTGGATGACAGGGGGAATCGAAGCCGAGGCGAATGCCGGGTCGCGTGGCCACCGATTGTGGGTGCGGCTGACACATTGGTTGATCGCTGCTGCGGTTCTGACGCTGATCTATTCCGGGGTCACCATTTTGATGGCGCATCCGCGCTTCTATTGGGGCGATGTCGGCAATGATCTCATCCAGCCGCTGTTCGAGGTGCCGCTCGGCCCCAATTATCACAATATCCGCTACTCTGCCGCGACGCCCTTTTTCGCCTCGCCCGACGGGCCGGTGACTGCCGACCTGCTAATGGCGCCGTGGAACCAGAATTCCTGGGCGCGCAGCCTGCATTTCCTGGCCGCATGGTGCTTTTTGGCAGGGCTGTTCGCCTATCTCTGCTTTGCCTTTATCACCGGCCATGTCCGTCGCGTCTTGTGGCCGCGCCGGGATGAACTTGGGCGGCAGAACCTGTGGCGGGATGTCCGGGCGCACTTGCGTCTGCCGATGCCCGCAGCCGAACCGGGTCCACCCTACGCCATCCTGCAGAAGTTGGCTTATACGGCGGTGGTGCTGGTCGCCCTGCCGCTGATGTTCCTGACCGGAATCACCATGTCTCCCGCCATAACGGCGAACTATCCGATCTTGCTCGCTATTTTCGGCGGTGCGCAATCGGCTCGCACAATCCATTTCTTCACCTTCGCATTCCTTGCGATCTTCCTGCTCATCCACCTCGTGATGATCCTCCTGACCGGACCGCTGCGGCAAGTGCGCGGAATGATTTTGGGAAAGTGACATGACCGACAGGCCCCTCCAACTCTCGCGCCGCGCACTTATTGGAGGCATCGCCTCCAGCGGCGGTCTGCTGCTCTCCGGTTGCAGTGACCAGCAGCCGCCGACCTATGGCAATATTTTGAGGATGGGAGACAATCTGACCTATAACGCCCAGCGTCTCCTGCTGTCGCGGAGCGCGCTGGTGACCGAATATGACCGGTTGCAGATCAGTTCGATGCCGGCGATCGGTACGATCGACCCTGCGCGCCCGGATGTGGGTCTGCATGATCCAAAAGGCGGCGAAGCCTATGCTGCGCTTCGACACGGCGATTTCGCCGACTGGCGACTCAAGGTCGAAGGCAGCGTGAACAATCCCAGAAGTTTTTCACTTGCCGAACTCAAGAAAATGCAATCGCGGACGCAGATCACGCGGCATACATGCGAACAAGGCTGGACGGCGATAGCAGAATGGACCGGCGTGCCGCTGCGTTCGGTGCTCGCGGCGGTGGGTGTCCGCCCCTCTGCGCGCTTCGTCCAGTTCTACACTTTTGACCTGATGGCGGACGGGATCGACATGGTCGATGCGCTTCACCCGCAAACGATCCTTGCCTATGGGATGAACGGGCGAGAACTGCCGATCGGCCATGGCGCACCGCTGCGCCTGAGGATTGAACGGCAGATGGGCTTCAAGAGCCTGAAGTTCCTGCGACGGATCGTCGTCACCGACAAGTTCGACGACCTGGGTCGCGCTGGGACGATCCAGAACGGCTGGTCATGGTATAATGGCATTTAACAGGGGTTCCTCACAGCCCAGATGCCGTATCGTCTCGTGGCGTCGCCGAGGTCGCTGACGGCTTGATCATCCATTACCTGTGGGAGCAGGGTCGCCAGATGCCGGGGCACTGCTCCCCCGTCCCGATCTACCGAGCAGTCCCGTTACGCCGGTTCGACCGTCAGCACCGACGCTCTGGCGCCTGTCACCCTGACGATGGCGCCGGCCGGCGCATCCGGCCCGCTGCAGGACCAGACGCTGTCCCCCACCTTGACCCGGCCGTGGCCATTGTTGATCGCTTCGACCACGGTGACGACCTCTCCCACCAGCCGGGCGGTTCGGTCGTTGAGAAGCGGATCCTGCGAGTCCACGGGATTGGCGGTGTACCAGCGCCGTCCGCCCCAGACCGACAGCAGGCACAGCCCCGCAAACAGCAGCAATTGCAAAGGCACCGAGATCGGCAGCACGAGGGCGACGAGGCCCGTCGCCGCAGCGGCCAGTGCGACCCAGATCAGGAATATCCCCGGTATCGCCACCTCGCCCATGCCGAGCAGCGCGGCGAAGACGAGCCAGCCCCAATGATCGTCCAGCATGGCGAGCCAGCCGGTCATGCCGGCCCCTGTCCAAACGGCCCGCGGCGGGGCGGGGCAAGGGGTGGCGGCGCTGTCGGCTCACCCAGTGCTTCCTTCGCCAGCGCGCCTATGCCGCCCAAAGTGCCGATCAATTGTGTCGCCTCGACCGGGAAGAGGATGGTCTTGGCGTTGGGAGAGGTGGCGAACTGGCTCACCGCTTCCACATATTTCTGGGCGATGAAATAGTTGATCGCCTGCGCATTGCCGCTGGCAATGGCCTCGGACACCATCTGTGTCGCCTTTGCTTCGGCCTCCGCCTCGCGTTCGCGCGCTTCGGCATCGCGAAAGGCGGCTTCGCGGCGACCCTCGGCCTCCAATATCTGGCTCTGCTTCTGTCCCTCCGCCTTCAGGATTTCCGAAGCGCGCAGGCCTTCCGATTCCAGGATCAGGGCGCGCTTCTCGCGTTCCGCCTTCATCTGGCGGCCCATGGCGTTGACGATGTCGGCGGGCGGGCGGATGTCCTTCAGTTCGACGCGGGTGATCTTGATCCCCCAGGCATTGGTCGCATGGTCGACCACCGAAAGCAGGCGGGCGTTGATCTCATCGCGCTTGGACAGGGTTTCGTCCAGGTCCATCGATCCCATCACCGTGCGCAGGTTGGTGGTCGCAAGCTGCATGATCGCGACATAGAGTTCCGACACCTCATAGGCAGCCTTGGCCGCGTCCAGCACCTGGAAGAAGACCACGCCGTCGACCGACACCATGGCATTGTCCTTGGTGATGATCTCCTGCCCAGGGATGTCGACCACCTGTTCCATCATGTTGATCTTCCGCCCGACGGCATAGAAGAAGGCAGGGTAGAAGTTGAGGCCGGGGCGCGCGACCTCCGTAAAACGGCCGAAGCGTTCGATGGTATATTGATAGCCCTGGCGCACGACCTTGACGCTGACCGCCAGGTAAAACAGCACCAGCAAGGTCACCGTCAGCGCGAATGTCGTCAACATGCCTGCTCCCCCCTGAAATCTGCTTGGACTATGGCGCGAAATCATGAATGGGGGAAGACAAAGTGACAGGAGGTTCCCCATGTTGTTGCGTCATGCCCGATCGCTGCTGTTCCTGCCCGCGTCCAACACGCGCGCCATCGTCAAGGCGCGGACGCTGTCCTGCGACATGGTCATACTGGACCTGGAGGATGCAGTACCGCCCGATCGCAAGGAAGAGGCATTGGCCAATGCGGTCGCAGCGGTTGCGGAGGGTTTTGGCAGCCGTCTCTCCGCGGTGCGCATCAATGTGGAAGGCACGCCCTCCCACGGGCGGGAGATGGTGACGCTCAAGACGTCAGCCGCTGATTATGTGGTTATCCCCAAAGTGGAAAATCCTCGTCAGGTGAAGGATGTGTTCAGCGTTTGCCAGAAGCCCGTGATCGCGATGATAGAGAGTGCGGCCGGCGTGCTCATGGCGCAGGCGATTGCCGCGGCGGAGGGGTGCGCGGGGCTGTTCATGGGGAATAACGATCTGAGGCAGGACCTCGGGATACCGCCCTTGGCCGGACGGGAGGGTCTGACCCTCTCCATGCAGTCCGTCATACTCGCGGCGCGGGCGGCGCGGATCGCCGTGTTCGATGGCGTGTTCAACCGGCTGGACGATGAGGCCGGGTTTGAGGGCGAGTGTGCGGCGGGCCATGCGCTGGGTTTTGACGGCAAGACGCTGATCCATCCCAGTCAGGTCCCCGTCGCCAACCAGGTGTTCGGCCCGGATCCGCAGTCGGTCGCCGATGCGCGGCGGCTGATCGAAGCGGCGACGGGCGGCGCCGAGCGGTTCGAGGGACGCATGATCGAGAGCATGCATGTCGAGGAAGCGAAGGCGCTGATCGCGCGGGCGGATGCCATAGTGTCATAGTTCCGCCCAAAGATTGACACTATTTGGCATGGGCAATCTGGCCGCCTGGCCCGTGTGAACGAAGAAATCGCGTAAATCCGGGATGTTTCCGGATGCGTCATAAATGTCACTGTCAAATAAATTAATGGCATTTTTACGGCAAAATGGTAGGATTTAATATGCGGGGTCTGAGATTCTGCGAGGTCCATCATGTCCAGGTTGAGGATGGCGGCCTGTGCCGCCAGTGGTATCGTTGCGCTCTTTTTCGGCGGGGTTGCCTCCGCCGAGGCGGCGCGATGTTGGCAGCCTTATGAAATCGAGGCGGCGCGCGTCAGGGATTTGCAGATCATGTTGATGCTGGGATCGCTGAAATGTCGTTCAACAAACAGTGAAATCATGGCGAAATATGACAAATTTCGTGAAAAAATGGGAAGTGCGGACAATTACAACAATGCGTTGAAGCTTCGGTTCATGCGCGAGAATGGCATTGCCGGTGGACAGCGCGCCTATGATGATTTCATCACGAAAATGGCGAACAGTCATACCGATGGCGTGCAGTCGGCGGGTTTCTGCGAGATGGCTGATACGCTGCTGACGTTGGCGATGAATGCCGGTCAGAATGAATTGCCGACGCTGGCGCGGAATTTTTCGGAAAAGCCGGCCGGGGTGGGCGACATGTGTGACGTGACGGCGGTCGCGGCCACGCCTCCGCCCGTGGCGCTGGCGGGGGATGCGGCGGCGCCGGTCGCCGTGGCGGAAGCGGCACCGCCTGCAGTTACGCCCCAATCCGCGGCGGCTGCGCTGGAGGCAGCCGCTGTCGCGCTGCAATCGGCTGCGGCTAGCCTCAAGGCTCCACCTGCCGATGTGGGGGTCAAGGATGCCGGAGCCAAGGATGCCGCTCCGGCCGCCCAGCCGCAGTTGGTGGCCGTTGCCAAGCCGGTCAGTTGAGAGTGCCATGGGTGCCGCGCCTTGGGGAGCGCGGCTGGGGGAATGCGAGCCCCGGAACGCTTTTTTCAGAGCCCCGCTGCGTTCCGCCTGTTTCGCTATCGGTCTCGTAGCCCTTCAGCGCTTTTCATATTTCCAGTTGCGGCCCTTGCCTGCCGCGATCCATTCGACGGCTTGTCCGATGCGCCTGTCGCGGGTTGCGTCGGTTCGGGCATCGTTGATCCACTCGCAATAGTCGCGAACCTTGCCAGGCGGGAAATCAGCCCAATTCGCGGCTGCGGCAGGATTGGCGTCGAGAGCGGCCGCGAAGGCGGGGTGCAGCGGCAGCGGAGCACGCGGCGTCTTCGCGCCCCTGCGCGCTTCGTCGCCGGCGTCGATCAGCGCCACGGCCTTCTTCAGCAAAACCGCGATTTCCGCGTCGTTGGGCAGATCGTCCCGGCTTTCAATCCGTCCGAATTGCCCCATGGCTTCGCTCCGCGCTTCGCCAGACGCAACCTTGTCATGCCAGAAGCCGAAGGCGACATGCCGCTTGAACCCTGCGATGTGGCAGAGATTGCGGTCCCGATAGGTAAAGAAAGGCATGCCCCATTTGACTGCCTCGTCAATGTCGGGAGAGGCCGCGTGGATGAGGTCGCGCAAATGGCTGAGGATCGGTCGGGCGAAGTCGGCCTGTCGCGCGATATAGGCGTCGATGCGGGGATCGACCGGCATGGATCAGCTGCGCCGGTGGCGCGCGGTCAACAGATAGTTGATCGCCTTGTTGGGCGAGAGGATGAAGCCTCTGGCAGGTGAGAAGCTGAGCCCACTGCTGTCGATCACTTCCAGGCCCGCATTGTCGAGCAGCCTCGCAAGTTCTTCCGGATTGAGGAATTTACGCCAGTCATGCGTGCCCTTGGGAATGCCGCCGATGCTTTCGCCGATGGTGATCATGGCGAGGCGGGAGAGGGGCGTGCGGTTGGGCGTCGAGAGGATCAGCAGGCCCTCGGGCGCCAGCCTGTCGGTCAGCGCGCCGACGAAGGCGGCGGGGTCCGCGACATGTTCGATCACCTCCATGCAGGTGATGAGGTCAAAGTCGCCTTCCTCCAGCCGTTCCACAGGGGTAGCGCGATAGTCGATGGCGAGTCCCTGGCCGGCGGCATGGTTGCGCGCCACGGCGATATTCTCTTCCGCTGCATCGAGGGCAGTCAGGCTTGCCCCCAGGCGCGCCAGCGGTTCGGCCAGCAGCCCGGCTCCACAACCCACGTCCAGGGCGCGGCGGCCGGCGAGAGGGTGGAAGCCATCACCCTGTTCCGGCCAATGCCGGTCGACCGCATCACGAATATAACGCAGTCGGACAGGATTAAGCTTGTGCAGCATGGCGCTGCTGCCGTTGGGATCCCACCAGTCGGCGGCCATGGTGCCGAAATGGGCGGCCTCGCGTGGATCGATGGTGCTGGACGCTATGTTCTCCATGGCATCCTGCTACCAGCGTCGGGGATTGCAGGCTATGGCTGTTTTTCGCACTGTCTCGCATTGGCTGGCGACGCTGATCCGAATTCCCGCGCCTTGTCGTCCTTGTCGAGGCGGCGGTAAGGGTCGTGCGTCGCCTCCTCCGTGCGGCGCATTTCTTTCGGTGTGCGGTGCCTGCGGTTGCTGAGCATCACGAAGATCAGCACGACGCCGGGCAGGATCGATCCGCCGATCGTCACTATCGCCCATAAGCTGCTTTCCATCGCATCCTCCGTTGCCTGGCCCCGAACAGCCAATGAACGACAGGTTGCCGGTTCCCCGCTGCGTCCGGGCAATGGTATCGCTTTGCTTGCCATATTCGCCGCTGCTGCTAATAGGAGCGCCGTTTTTGCGCCCTTCGGGGATATTTCATTTCTTTTCAGCAGGCGGGTTCGACAGGCAAATGGCGCGCATCGTGATGAAATTCGGCGGCACCTCCATGGCGGGGATGGAGCGAATTCGCAACGTGGCCGCGCGAGTCAAACATGTCGTCGAACAGGGGCATGAGGTCGCCGTCGTCGTGTCCGCCATGGCGGGCGAGACCGATCGGCTGGTGGGTTTCTGCAAGGAAGCCTCGCCGCTCTACGACCCGGCGGAATATGACGTTGTCGTTGCTTCGGGCGAACAGGTGACGAGCGGCCTGCTGGCCATGACCCTGAAGGCGATGGGCGTGGACGCGCGGAGCTGGCTCGGCTGGCAGCTTCCGATCCGCACCAACGAAGCTCATGCCAAGGCGCGCATCGGGGACATCGACACGATCGACCTGCTGGCGTCGATGCGGTCGGGTACGGTGGCGGTCATCCCCGGCTTCCAGGGCATGATGGAGGATGGCCGCATCTCCACCCTCGGTCGCGGCGGGTCCGATACATCGGCGGTGGCCGTGGCCGCCGCGCTCAAGGCCGACCGCTGCGACATCTATACCGACGTCGATGGCGTCTACACCACCGATCCCCGCATCGTCGCGCGGGCGCGCAAGCTGGACCTCGTCACCTATGAGGAGATGCTGGAACTGGCTTCGGTCGGCGCCAAGGTGCTCCAGACCCGCTCGGTCGGCCTCGCCATGAAGGAAGGCGTGGTCGTGCAGGTGCTTTCCTCCTTCGATGATCCCAACCAGGACGACCTCCCCGGCACGCTGATCGTCAGCGAGGAGGAACTGGAAGCCAAGCTCAAGGAAGACAAGATGGAACGTCAGCTCATCACCGGCATCGCCCATGACAAGAATGAGGCGAAGATCACCCTGACCCGCGTGCCGGATCGTCCGGGCGCGGTGGCGCACATCTTTGGCCCGCTGGCGGACAGCGCGATCAATGTGGACATGATCATCCAGAATGTCGGCCGCGACAAGGGCGAGACGGACGTCACCTTCACCGTGCCGGGCGCTGACCTGGCCCGCGCGCTGGACGTGCTGGAGAGCCAGAAGGACGTGATCGGCTTCAATCGGGTGATCCCGGATACGAAGGTGGCGAAGGTGTCGGTCGTCGGCGTCGGCATGAAGAGCCATGCGGGCGTGGCGTCCACCATGTTCAAGTCGCTGGCCGATCGCGGGATCAACATCCTTGCCATCTCCACCAGCGAGATCAAGGTGTCGGTGCTGATCGACGAGGATGAAACCGAACTGGCCGTGCGCGTGCTGCATACGGCCTACGGCCTCGACGCGCCGGTCGCCTGAGCTAAGCTCTTTACTAAAGTCGCCATTCCCGCAAAGGCGGGACTCCATTTCCCGGCCTTTCGTCTGGGGATGGGATGGGAGATGAATCCCCGCCTTCAGGGGATGACGGAGTTATTATGACCAACGCCAAACTCGCTTCCCTGATGGCTCGCGGCGCTGATTTTCTCGGCTGCGAGGTCGCGATTCTCTGCGGGGCGATGAGCTGGGTGTCGGAGCGCAATCTGGTCGCCGCGATCTCCAATGCGGGGGGCTTCGGCGTGATCGCCTGCGGGGCGATGACACCCGAATTGCTCGACAAGGAGATTGCGGCGACCAAGGCGCTGACCTCCAGGCCGTTCGGCGTCAACCTGATCACCATGCATCCGCAGCTTTTCGAGCTGATCGACGTCTGCGCGAAGCACCATGTCGGCCATGTCGTGCTGGCCGGCGGGCTGCCGCCCAAGGGGAGCATTGAGGCGATCAAGGAGAAAGGCGCGAAGCTGATCTGCTTCGCCCCGGCGCTGGCGCTGGCCAAGAAGCTGGCGCGTTCCGGCGTTGATGCGCTGGTGATTGAGGGCATGGAGGCCGGTGGCCATATCGGGCCCGTGTCCACCAGCGTGCTGGCGCAGGAAATCCTGCCGGAAATGGCGTCGCAGCTTCCGGTCTTCGTCGCGGGCGGCATCGGCCGGGGCGAGTTGATCGCCGGTTATCTGGAAATGGGTGCGGCGGGTGTGCAGCTTGGCACCCGCTTCGCCTGCGCGACCGAGAGCATCGCCCATCCGAGCTTCAAGAAGGCCTTCTTTCGCGCATCCGCCCGTGATGCGATCACCAGCGTGCAGATCGACCCGCGCCTGCCGGTCATTCCCGTGCGTGCGCTTAAAAATGCGGGGACCGAGGCCTTCACGGCCAAGCAGAGGGAAGTCGCCAATCTGCTGGACAGCGGCGCGGTCGATATGGGGGAGGCGCAGCTCCAGATCGAACATTATTGGGCCGGCGCCTTGCGCCGCGCGGTGATCGACGGCGATGTCGAGGGCGGCTCGCTGATGGCGGGCCAGTCGGTCGGCATGGTGTCGAAGGAGGAGCCGGTGGCCGAGATCATCGCCCAGTTGCTGGACGAAGCGGCGGTGGCGCTCGAGCGGCGGGCCTGAAACCGGACGAAGCGAATCTATCGCCCGATGGACTGAGCGTTGACCTGTCGTCAGGAACGCTTGGCTTTGCGATGAGTTGTGCTGTCCGGATCATGTTCTAAGGGATGACAGGTGCCGCCCCGTGCCGCTTTTCGCCGTTTCTGCCAGCTAAGCTCTCTTGCCGCCCTTGCCTGGGTGGCGGGATGTTCCACGCCCGAGAAAGCGCCGCCCACGCCGCCACCGCCGGTGGTGCCGACCATAAAGCCGCTGCCGCCAATGGGTGCGGTAGAGGAAATGAGCATTCCCGAAGTCGGGGATGACGGAAAATATCTCACGCCCAATCGTGGTGTGACGGCCAACACCGCTCTTTGGCATGTGCGCATGGCGCTCAATGTCGCGGCGCTTTCCTGCTATGGCGTCAACGAACCGGCGCGCATCCAGTATAACCAGATTTTGCATGTGCATGAGCGGGTGTTGAGAGAGGCGAATGCCGCGGTCGACCGCAATTATCTTGCCGCTTACGGCACGGGCGGCCTTAGGGCGCGCGAGCTGCTCAATACGGTGGTCTACAATTTCTTCGCCCTGCCGCCGGTGACGAAGAGCTTCTGCCCCGTCGCGATAGAGGTGGGTGCGAAGATACTGGCGATGCCGTCCAACCAGCTTCTCGCCTATGCCCCCGAAGCGCTCACCCAGTTGGAAAAGCCGTTCCAGGAATTTTACGCCGCCTATGCCGATTATCTGCGGCGGCTGGCCGAATGGCAGTCGCGCTTTGGCGGGACGGTGAGCGTGGTCGTATCGCCCACGCCGCTGCCGCCGCCGCCCACCCCGCCCAAGGAGGTCACGGCCGGCTTCGTGGCCCAATCCTCGATCCCGCCATCGGCCAGGGTGCCCGGCGCCCCGGTGCGGGTGGAGGTGCCGACATTTCCGCTGACGCCGATGCGGGAAACCTACATCCCCATGCAATAGAACGGCTTCCAGGTGACCGGGGCCGATCCCTTGCCAGGAAACAGGGGAGGCACGGATGCCGAGCGCCGATCTGTTTCATCCCGATCGAAACTGCCTTTGGGGAGCGCGGCGTAAGGCCAGGCGGAGGTCACGCTCCAGCTTATTACCATTGCATTGTTTCAATCGGAAAAGCGGTTCCTACATTTCCGCACGATGCTCTAGATGGCCCATCACATCATCCTTCGAAAGGGGAACGACCTATGCAGAAAAGCGGAAACACTGTCCTGATCACCGGCGGCGGTTCGGGCATTGGCGCGGCGCTGGCGCACGAATTCCATGCCGCGGGCAATCAGGTCATCATCGCGGGACGGCGGCAGGCGGCGCTGGACGCCGTGGTGTCGAACCATCCCGGCATGGCCTCACTGACCATCGACATGGAGGATCCCGCAGCAATTGCGACCTTTGCGGCGAAGCTGGTCACGGAATTTCCGGCACTCAACGTCGTGATCCATAATGCCGGAATCATGGTGGCAGAGGAGCAGGTCGACCTTGCCATAGCGGAGGCGACGGTGGCGACCAACCTGCTGGGGCCGATCCGGCTGACCCATGCGCTGCTGCCGCACCTGCTGGCGCAGAAGGCCGCGACGCTGATGACGGTGACGTCGGGCCTTGCCTTCGTCCCGCTGGCCGCGACGCCGACCTATTGCGCGACCAAGGCGGCGATGCATAGCTGGTCGCAGTCGATGCGCGAACAGCTCAAGGGCACGAGTGTCGAACTGATCGAACTGGTACCGCCGGGCGTGCAGACCGACCTGATGCCGGGCCATGCCGAAAATCCGCAGATGATGCCGCTCGACCAATTCATTGCGGAGGTCATGGCATTGCTGGGGCAGGAGCCGGCGTTGGAGGAGATCTGCGTGGAGGGCGTGAAGATGCTGCGCGAGGCGGAGCAGCGCGGCGCGTTCGGCCAGGTGTTCGCGATGCTGAACGGCGCGCACTGAGGAAAGAGGTCAAGTCCTCCCCCTCATGCGAGGGGGAGGCAAGTCTGCCTGCCTTGGCTCATCCCGAAGAGGGCGTTGCCGTTGCGGGCGCTTTGGGTGGCAGGGGGAAGAGACGGACAAAGCGTTCTGCCAGGGCCCTGTTCCCGTCCACCTGAAGCGCAGCGGCGACATCCTCAAACGCCAGGCCACCATAGATCAGGCCGGCCAACGCATTCGGGTCGCCCGAAAAGATGACGTCGGCGCCGGCTGCTTCGCCCCGGCCGGCGGTGAAATCACCCCCTTTGATGACCAGGCGGAACTCTTCGTCCCCCAGACGCAGGCCGATCGTGGCGTTCATGTCCCCAATGCGGCTGCGGTCGATCATTGTGCGCATCGACAGGATCACCGATGCATTGCTCATCGGCATGCCCGGCTGCATCGTGGGGGATCGGCACGCCCAGCGGCCAAGCACCTGGAACAATATCTCCGACTCGCGACCCCATTCCGTCAGCTCATAGATCTGGCTGGCTGCCGGCGGCGGCAGGCGCCGGCGAACAAGAATGCTGGCGGCTTCCAGTTCTTCGAGCCTTTGCGTCAGCACGTTGGCGCTGATTCCGGGCAGGCTGCCGCGCAAATCAGTGAAGCGCTTGGGGCCAAGTATCAATTCCCGCATGATCAGCATGGCCCAGCGATCACCGATCAGATCCAGTGCATGGGCTGTCGCACACCCGTCTTGATAAGCCCGTTTCTTCACAGTGCAATCCATTGGTTATTTTTTATAACTTGATAGTTGTTAAATATAATATAGAAGTTCATAAAGTTCAAGCCGATGAGTCGGCGCGGCCATCAGGCAAAATGATCCCCAAGGAGAAGTGTGATGCCTAACACCCCCGCTCCAAAGATGATTTTCGTCAACCTGCCGGTAAAGGACCTGGCTGCCTCAATCGCATTTTACGAAGCGGTCGGCGCGGTCCGGAACAATGATTTTGCCGACGACAGCGCGCAGATGATGAGCTTTTCCGAAAATATCCACGTCATGCTGCTGACGCATGAGCGTTTCTCCGGCTTTACGCCGCGCAGCATTCCCAATGCCCATGAGACGGCGCAGGTGCTGCTTGCGCTCAGCGAGGCGAGCCGGGCGGACGTCGACGGGACAACCGACAAGGCGCTGGCCGCAGGCGGGACGGAGCCCAATCCCCGGCAGGATCATGGCTTCATGTATGGCCGCAGCTTTGCCGACCTGGACGGTCATATCTGGGAAGTGACCTGGATGGATGTGGAAGCGGCGCTGGCGATGAACAAGGAAGCCGCCGCCTGAACTCTGCCTTGTCCTGAGGAGAGAGACAATGAGCTACATGGATGGTTTCGTGATCCCCGTACCGAGGGGTAACAAGGAAAAGTACAGGGAGGTTGCGGCTTATGCCGCGCCGATCTTCATCGAACATGGCGCGCTGAGGGTCGTGGAATGTTGGGCGAGCGACATCAAGCCCGGCAAGGTCAACGACTTCCGCACCGCCGTCATCGCCGAGGAGGGTGAGGAGGTCGTCTTTTCCTGGATCGAATGGCCCGACAAGGAAACGCGCGACACGGGTGCGGAGAAGGTCATGAAGGATCCGCGAATGCAGCCGAAGGAAGGGGAAGACATGCCTTTCGTCGGCGCGCGGCTGATCTATGGCGGGTTCGAAGTGCTGATCGACGCCAAGGCTTGATGGAGGCTGCGATGACTGATCTGAACGGCAAATTCTTCTGGTATGAATTGATGACCAGCGATCCGCAGGCGGCGATCGCCTTCTATGGCGATGTCGTAGGCTGGACCGCGCAGCCCTTTGGCGGGGAACGGACCGACGATCCCTATCATGTCCTGTCGGGCAGCGCGGGGCCGATGGGCGGGATCATGTCCATTCCGGCGGAGGCGAAGGATTGTGGCATGTCGCCCTGGTGGGGCGGTTATATCGGTTCGGCCGATGTGGACGCGGACGCAAGGCGGCTGGCCGAGGCCGGCGGCAGCGTGCAGCGTCCGCCGGAGGACATTCCGGGCGTGGGGCGCTTTGCGGTGATGAGCGATCCGGGCGGCGCGGTGTTCATGCTGCTCAGGGGTTCCAGCCCGGACGGGATGAAGCCGGCACCGATGATGGCGAACGGCCATGTCGGTTGGCATGAGCTCTACAGCGGCGATTTCGCTGCCGATCTGGCCTTCTACACGGGGCAGTTCGGCTGGGCGAAGGGCGATGCCATGGATATGGGGGAGATGGGCAGCTATCAGCTCGTCTCTCAGTCCGGCAGCGCTGATTTTCAGGGCATGACCGGCGGCATCATGCCGCGTCCCCCGCAAGTGCCGGTGCCGCTATGGCTGTTCTACTTCGCCGTGCCCGACATCGATATGGCGCTCGAGAAGGTGAAGGCTGGCGGCGGGACCGTGCTGAACGGACCGATGGAGGTGCCGGGCGGCGCCTGGATCATCCAGGCCGCCGATCCCCAGGGCGCGATGTTCGCGCTGGTGGGCATGCGCTCCGGCGCGGCATAAGGGAGAGGAACCATGTCGAAGATTTCACCCTGCCTGTGGTATAACGGGCAGGCAGAGGAGGCTGCGCGCTTTTATGTGTCGCTGTTCGGGGGAACGGTCGATTTCATCAGCCGCTATCCCGACGATAATCCCAGCCCCAGTCCGTTCAAGGGCGGGGACGTCCTGCTGGTCGAATTCACCCTGTTCGGCGACAGCTACCAGGCGCTGAACGGTGGGCCGGAATTCGGCTTCACCGAGGCGGTGTCGCTATCCGTCGCCTGCAAGGACCAGGCGGAGATCGACCGCTACTTCGAAGCCTTGACCGCCGACGGCGGTTCGCCCGGACCATGCGGCTGGCTGAAGGACAAATATGGCCTGTCCTGGCAGTTGGTGACGCAGGAGATCATGGACCTTTACAAAACCGGCGACGGACCGGGCATCCAGCGAATGATGGCGGAGATGATGACCATGCAGAAACTG
Organism: Sphingobium sp. LMC3-1-1.1; assembly: GCF_040676285.1. Lineage (NCBI taxonomy): Bacteria > Pseudomonadati > Pseudomonadota > Alphaproteobacteria > Sphingomonadales > Sphingobiaceae > Sphingobium > Sphingobium sp. LMC3-1-1.1. The sequence continues at coordinate 57,085 of NZ_JBEGHQ010000007.1, forward strand.
GATACCGGCCGGATGAAGGCGGCTTTCGAAGGGAAATCGGCATGAGCGCGGCGGAGTTCGAATTGTCCGTGACCTGCCATGTCGCCGCCCCGCGTGAAATTGCATGGAAGGTATGGACGGACCTCAAGGACCAATGGTTCTGCCCGAAACCCTGGCGTGCCGAAGTGATTGAGGAGGATCTGCGGCCTGGCGGGCGGAGCGCGGTGCGCATGTTCGGTCCCAATGGCGAGGATACCGGGCCGATGGAGGGCATCGTGCTGGAGGTGGTGCTGCAGGAGAAGGTGGTGACGACCGACGCCTATGCATCCGGCTGGATACCGCAGACGCCCTTCATGACGGCGATCTGGAGCTTCGCCGACGAGGGCGAGGGCACACGCTTCACCGCCACTGCGCGTCATTGGGATGCCGAGACGATGACGAAGCACGAGCAGATGGGCTTCCACCCCGGCTGGGACCAGATGGCCGAGCAGTTCAAGGCCTTGTGCGAGACTTCGGCGGGAATGGCTTAGATGGGTGGGAAGCGGACCGTCGGATTTTGGGTGCAAAGCGACGATAGCTGACGTAGCTACGTGACGATGCCTGTAAGCCTTGGCATACGGATTTTATGGCAACATCGCTTTTCCAAAACGTTCCGCTCAAGGCCAAAGTCATTGGCTGGGGGATTATCTTCATACCATTTGCCGCATTGGTTCTTCTTGGAATAATGTTCCTGCGTCCTGAACCCATCGACCAACGGCTAGGCGATGTTGACAAAAGATTTCAGCCATAGGCGCACGGCGGCGAGGTTAAGGAAGCTGGCGAAGGAGAGCGCGGTCTTGTCATAGCGGGTGGCGATGCGTCGCTGGTTTTTCATGACCCCGAAC
>NZ_JBEGHQ010000008.1:0-50735 GCF_040676285.1 Sphingobium sp. LMC3-1-1.1
TTCGGGGTCATGAAAAACCAGCGACGCATCGCCACCCGCTATGACAAGACCGCGCTCTCCTTCGCCAGCTTCCTTAACCTCGCCGCCGTGCGCCTATGGCTGAAATCTTTTGTCAACATCGCCTAGGCGAGCTTAGATTTCTGTGCCCTCTGCGAGAGTTAAAGCATCCTCCACATCAACTCCGAGGTATCGGACGTGCTTTCGATCTTCGTGTGCCCAAGCAGAATCTGGACCGCGCGGAGATATCCAGTCGCCTTGTAGATGATCGATGCCTTGGTCCGCCGTAGAGAGTGGGTACCATAGTCCTCGCTGGGCAAGCCAATTCCCGTGACCCATTCATCGACCAGGCGGGCATATTGCCTTGTGCTGATGAGGGTTACGTGATCAGTGCGGCTGGGGAATGCAAAGTCCTCCAGGGATCCACACCGCAGTTCGAGCCATTTCAGCAGGCTTGCGCGAGCATCGTCCATCAGTTCAAACTGGACTGGTCTTCCGGTCTTTTGCTGAACGACTGTAGCACGCGTTCGAATTTTCCGATCGCAAACGATATCGCTGATCCTGATTTTCGCCAGATCGCAGCCGCGCAATTTGCTATCGATAGCTAGATCGAAGAGGGCTCGATCCCGAATGCGCCCATGCTGGTCGAGAAAGAAGCGGATCGCCCAAATCTGACGGAGCTTCAACGCCCGCTTCGCGCCAACCTTGCGTCCGGCGTTCCAAGATATTCGCCCCCGGGCGGCGGGATCAAATTCTGATAATCCCATGACACGTCTCCTAGGGCCATGATGGCCGCAGGCATAACGATTCAAAATAGGCCAATCCTCCGCGGCCGATATAGACTCAACGCTTTCCCTCGAAATCTGATTTGCGAATCAGAAGAAGACTGATGCCGCTTCTGCGACACCAGCCTCCCCAATCGTCTATGACGTGCGTTTTGAAATAAATTGCGGACCAGAATAGACGCGCACAGGATTGCCGCGCTCCAGTTGTTTGTGAACAGCCCATTCTGCCTGTCGCCCTTTGGCTTGCGAATGGGCCCGCTGATCCTCGATCAACATCACCAGCTTCAGTTTCGCCAGTTTCCGATTGGCGTGCTGGGATCGTTGTTCCTGGGCGGTGGCGACGAGGCCCGTGGGGCGATGCGTTGCACGCACAGCGCTGTCGGTCTTGTTCACATGCTGGCCGCCCGGGCCACTGGCCCGCATCGCTTGATAGTCGATATCCTCCTCTCGCAAATCGGCAATCGCATCGGCTTCTGGCGCGACGCTCACGCCGACGAACCAGTTGCGACGCTTGTGATGAGTGCGGAATCGGCTTTCCCCCTTCCACAAGATCGTGCCTACACGCCTGGATGCGAAGGCGCCTGCGCCTTCGCCCGATATTCGAAGCAGGAGCGAAGACGGCAGGCCATCATGGCTTTCGACCAGTTCGCAGGCAACGCCAGCCTCCTTTGCTTCCCGCGCGAAAGCCATGGCCAACTGGGAGACGACCCAGCGGCACTCCTCCGGCCCACTGCCGGAGGTCAGATGAAGGATGATGTCGCTCATGGGCGCCTCGTTTTATAACTGAGCAAGGGACGCAGAAGCGCGATCACTCGGATCAGGCCCGCATCGTGCAGATCGCCAATCACGCCGCCTATATCCTTGTACGCCTGAGGTGCCTCCTCGAAGATCAGTCGCCGATCTTCGCAGATCACCCGACTGCCAAGGTCCGTCCGCTCCAGTTCAGCCGGTCGATAGCGACGGGACAGGCGGGCATGGGCATCCTTGCGGCTCCATTTGCGCCCCGCACCATGGGCAAGGGAATGGAGCGCAACATCGGCGCGATCAGCCAACGGCTCGACCAAATAACTGAAATCCCCGCGCGAACCGGGGATCGCGACGAGGTCCCGATCGGCCGGTGCGGCACCCTTGCGATGCAGCCATCCGCCCTGATGGGGCGTGACGCTGTTGTGGCAGATATCGAGGACGCAACGCCCCTCGAACCCCAGCTTTTCCGCGAAACGCCCGGCGATGATCCGCCGGTTGAGCATGGCCCAGTTTAGGGCCTGATCATGCCGGACGAGATAGGCGAGACCGTCCGGCTGATTGGCTTTCAATCCGGCACTCCCATTCCTGGCCGCATGCGTGGTCAGGATCGCATCCCCCGGCCCACGAGATCCGCTGTGAACCATCATCCACAACCGGTCGCGACCAAGCCCTAGTTCGTCAAAGCGCGCGGAGTCAGCGACATCCTCGATCCGTTGCAACTCGACGAAATGGTTGCCGCCGCCGATGGTACCCAGCGATGGATCGGCCATGGTCGCTGGCAAATCGGCCGCAATGAGCGCTCCTTCGCTATCCCCCTCCCAAGGCGTGTCGAGATCATGCAGCTTCCGTTCCGCCACTCCCAGCTTGAACTTGCGCAGGGCTAGGTCGGTTTCCCATAAGGCCATGCCGCATCCAATGTCGCTGCCGACCAGATGCGGATAGATATGGGTTTCCGACCAGAAGGCTGCGCCGACCGCAATACCGTTGCCGGCATGGAGGTCAGGCAGGCCAACCACGCGCCGGATGCCGTCCAGCTTCGCCGTGGCATGGAGTTGATCAACGGCGAGAGGATCGAGGCGAGCAGGATCATTCGCAATGAGGGTAATGCAGGACTGTTGCATCATGCACCGCCCTTCAATGGAGCATTGGTTTGGCACGCGCGATTGGCGGGCGGTAGCCTATGCCGAAGCTGGACATAGTCCTTCAAAAGCCCATCTTCAGGGTCCACGAAGAACGCGCGGCGCCGGAACCAGCGCCCTTCCCGTTCGAGCACCTCTCCCTCGAACATCCATTCGCCATGACGACCAATGGAGATGCGGGTGAGGACATAATCCTCCAGATGCTGGCGGACATGCATCTTCACCGTGCTACCGGTATCGAGGCCCGCGCAAATCTCGCTGAAGACCATATCCCAAGGCTTGCCACGCCTGCTGCGCAGGAAACGAACAAGCGGCGCAAGATTCTCGTTGAGGCTCTTGGTGTAAGGTGTCCCGATCTTGGCATGGCGCTTTAAGCCTATCTGCTTGATGCCCCGGGAGGCTTTTCCTTTCAGCTTTGCGGAACGTGCGTGACTCGCCCCCCAGCGCGGTCGCTCCACGATGGTCTTGAACATGTCAGCGCGCATGATCGACCTCCTTCCCGTTGGGAAAGGAAGCGGAAACGCTGACGTCGAAATGATTGAAGTTGATCTGGCCCGCGCGGCGCGGGTCAGCAATATGCGTCAGGTGAGCGAAGTCACCTGCAGGGAAATTGCCCATGCAATATCATCCTGAACATTCTGGATAAGAAGAATTTCTGGCTGGCTTGCAGGTGCTGCTCGCATGTCATTCTCCTTTCTACATTCAGGACCGGCCGGGATCGGCTGCGGGCTCAATAGTCGATTCATCATGACTTGGCAACGCGACAATATGCGCGGCCAGCCATGCTCCGCCTGACACGGAACTTGGCTGCACGTTATCGGACGACCAGCAGATGCGTCCCACCATGTTGCTGGGCGAACCCAAGTCGCCGATCCAGAAAGCGCCCGATCACGTCAATGGCCGTCAGGCTGTGCTGGCTCGGCTTGACCGTGGTAAAGCTGCCCCCGCCCGCAAGGGCAAAGGGAAGGAGTAACTGATCCGCCAGATAGGGGCCGGCAAATGCACTGGATTCCAGGAAGCCAAGCATTCGCCCGACCGCCTTCTTTGCCACGCGTTCGGCCGGCACGCCCAACTGGCCGAATCCGCTAACGATCTCGGTCCCATGCTCGAACTGCGCTTCAAGCAACAGGATATTGCCGGGGCCCTGATCGTCCGGAAGCTCGCGAGCACATGCTTCCCGCTCCGACCAGCCGAGGTCGCGGCGCACGACATTGATTTCGCGCTCTGCAATCTCGAACGGTAGGCCAGCAAACAACGCCTGGCCGCTGACGCCCATCAGGGCTCCGCGCTCTAGGCAGTCGATCGGCCGCAGCGGCGCCGGGCTGATGTCGACCTCGATCCGGCCGCCACCACGCGGGTAGAAGCCGTGACGGACAAGCCGAGCCTCCACCTTCGGCCCCATGCGATTGATGATCGGCAGGAAGCATTTCGCGATGAAGTCGAACGGCGGCGCCAGCATGTTGTGCGTGCCGCCCTCCAGCACCAGCCGCGACGGCGCATCGGCGAGCAGCAACGGCATCAGCACCGTCTGCAGGACAAGTCCCGTCGATCCTGCCGTGCCGACAGCAAAATGATATTCGCCCGGCACGACGCGGCCGGGCGTGAAGCTGAGCGCGGACGAACCGACATGAAGCCCCTCGCATTCGGCATTGCCGATGACGCACGCGGCTTCCACCGCAGTCACATGCTGGCGCATGAGCCCCGGTTTCGACCGTTTGGCGCGGACATTCTCGATGCGGACGGCCTTGCCGATAACGAGCGAAAGCGCGCACGCATTGCGCACGACCTGCCCGCCCCCTTCGCCTTCCGATCCGTCAATCGTGATCATGTGTCTACCAGTTCGAGAAAGAGGTGATCGGCTGCTGTGACGCCGTCGATATCCAGCCCCCTCTCTGGCAACTCGCCCGCACGCGCTAGTTCTTCGCGGATCAAGTCGTCCAGAGCAGGCACACGGGTTACATTGCTCAGTTCATTGCTCTGCCGTTTGGCCTCGACCAGCTTCGCCACTTCATCCCGCATGCAGTCAGGCAGTGCGCTCAATTCGACAAGAGCCTGAAGATTCATTGGCGGACGCACATTCCCATTGAGCCTCATGCAACGGATCGCGAGTGCTGGACGAAGGGCATAGAAATACCGCTTCACCGGCACGTCTCCGTGATCCTCCAGCCAGCGTTCAGCCGCATTGCGGCCAAGGTTGGCATAATGATGGGCAAGACCCGGCGCATCCAACAGTTGGTCCGCCAACGCGGCCAGCGGGGCCACGGCCGAATGAACGGGTCGATAGCGGATCGGGCTTTCAATCCATTCGCTGACCACCGCGTTCGACTTGAGAAGGAGACCCAGCGCCTTGCGTATGTCCCATCCGTTCAGATCGATGTCGTCCTCGATCGGCGTCTCGATCACATCACGTCCCGGTTTCAGCGAAAGATACCATGCGCGCGGCCGCACATAGATGAAGCGCACGTCATAATCGCTGTCGGGCGAGGGGAAGCCCCATGCGCGTGAACCGGACTCGACCGCCAGCAAGATCCGCACATCATGCGCCTCTTCAATGGCGGTCAGCCGCGTCTCGATCTCGCGCCGAACGGCCAGGGCAATGCTCTGATTGGTGACGGTCTGCATGATGATTCTCATTTGGAAGCAGTGCGCGCCAAAGGTTCAGCCTTTGACGCACACCACCTGTTTCAACGTATGGACGATCTCCACCAGATCGGCCTGGGCGGCCATCACGGCTTCGATCGGCTTGTAGGCCTTGGGCGTTTCGTCGATGACGCTCTCATCCTTGCGGCACTCGACGCCCGCGGTATCGGCGATATGATCGTCGAGCGAGACCAACTTTTTGGCCTGGGTCCGGGACATCACGCGTCCCGCGCCATGGCTGCAGCTCTCGAACGATTCCGCATTGCCGAGACCACGCACGATAAACGATTTCGCGCCCATCGAGCCCGGGATGATGCCCATCGTGCCCCTCGCCGCGCGCACCGCACCCTTGCGGGTCACGAGCACATTCTGGCCGAAATGGTTCTCCCGCGTCACATAGTTGTGATGGCAGTTCACCGCTTCGAGCTCGGCGTCGAAAGGCTTGGCGATCTGGCCGCGAAGCGCCCGGATCACATTGGTCATCATCATCCTGCGGTTCAGCGCCGCGAAGTCCTGCGCCCACTCGACCGCCTCGACATAGTCGTCGAAATGGTCGGTCCCTTCCGGGAAGTAGGCCAGATCCTCGTCGGGCAGGTTGATGAACCACTTACGCATGTCCTGCCTGGCCAGTTCGATGAAGAACGTGCCGATCGCATTCCCCACGCCGCGCGAGCCTGAGTGGAGCATAATCCACACGCGCTGCTCGGTATCGAGGCACAACTCGATGAAGTGGTTACCCGTCCCCAGCGTCCCCAAATGGGTAAGCTGGTTGGTATTCTTGAAACGCGGATACTTCTCCGTGATGCGATCGAACCGCTCAACGAGAGTCGCCCAGGCCGACACGATCTCGGCTGGCGGATCGCCCCACGAGCCATGATCGCGCTGTCCACGGCCTACCGAACGGCCATGCGGCACCGCCCGCTCGATCGCCGAACGAATGCCTTCCAGATTGTCCGGAAGATCGCTCGCCATCAGCGATGTGCGCGCTGCCATCATGCCGCAGCCAATGTCTACACCCACGGCGGCCGGGATCACAGCGCCCTTGGTTGGGATCACTGAACCAACGGTCGCGCCGATGCCGACATGCACATCGGGCATGGCCGCCACATGCTTGAAGACGAAGGGCATCTGCGCCGCCTTGCGGAGCTGCTCGTGCGCCTTCTCGTCGACCGGCACGCCGCGCGTCCACAGTTTGATCGGCTTGCCGCCCTCGACGTGCTGAATATCGTAAGTCCTGCTCTCGGTCATTTCGACCTCCCTTATCTATTCATGGTGCCGGCGACGAGTTTTGGCGAGACATCCCGGAGCATCCTGGCCGGATTGCTCCGGAGCAGATTCGAACCGCTCGGCCTTTCGGCCTTACCCGTGTAGTCCCGCCGGCATTCGCCAGCTCAAATTTCGGTGCCATGGCGACGAGGTTTTGACAGACTTCTCTCCGTCCTTGCGGACGGTCCCTGTGCTACCGTTACACTACGGACCGATTGGGCGGTCCGGCGGGATTCGAACCCGCACCTGGGGCGTGATAGGCCATGTAGTCCGTCAGGCATTCGCCATGGTTTTTGTGTTCCCGGTCACGGCGACGAGAAGTGAGAAAGACCGTCCCGAGGGACTGGCGCTCTAACCGGCTGAGCTACGAGCCCGAACGCATCGAAGGCCCGGCGGGACTTGAACCCGCGACAACCACATTACCAATGTAGTCCTTCTCGGCATTCGCCGTGATAATTCAAAGCGGGTCGTGACGACGAGGTTCGGCAAGACGCGGCCCTTAAGCTACGTATCGGCGGCGGGGTTCGAACCCGCATCTCCCTTCGGCACAACTGCCTTCCGGGTGCTTTACTCGTCGGGCCTCGTGGTTTGGAGACATGTAGTCCTGCCAGCATTCGCCACGACCCTGTTCGTTCAGACCTCGACTTGTTCGACGATGCTCACCCAGTCGCGCGTTTCGCCGGAGACAAAGCGCGCAATCGTGTCGAACACCGCGTCGGAGAAGCCCCCGACATTCAGGATTTCCGGTCGCCCGGTTGCCTGCGTGGTGCCGTAGGGCGAGATGTCGATGCAGACGAGCTTGGCCTGCGGATTACGCTTCACCAGTTTCGTCCACTCCTGCATCGTCGCCGTCGAGCCGTTCCGCGTCGCATCGACCCAGGACTCATTGTCCGAGACGATGACGACCAGATCGACCGCCGCCTTCTCCTTGTTGAGGAGAGCGAGCGGCGCCGAGACGTTCGTTCCGCCACCACCGACCGCCGCCAGCTTCGCGGCATTCGCCGCGACCCGGTCGGAGGCCTTCAGCGTCACTGGCACGACCGCCTGCTCGAACGGGATGACCCGCGCTTCACGGTTGGAGCGCAGCATCGCCGCCGCGACCAGGGCGGCGACATCGATGCAGCGCACCTTGGACGACGCACCCTTGCGGTAGCCCGTCACCGGCGATTGCATCGACCCCGACACGTCGGGGCAGACGACCACGCGACCCGGCACCGTTGGCACGCCTCGGAGCGACAGCTCCAGCGCCTCCTCCAGCGCCGCCTGCACCTTGAGCGGCACGCCGTCACCGACCTGGCCCAGCGCCATCATCAGCTGATAGGGCATGGGCCGCACGGCGCGGAGCGCGTCGCGGTCGGTGAGCCGGGCCGCTACCTGATCGGTGAACCCCTCCACACCGAACGCACCATTGCGCGCCAGCGTGTTGAGATTCATCCGCAGCGCCTGCCAGCCCATGCGGCCGGCAAGCGCCGCCCACTGTTCCGCGCTCAGCGGATAAGCGGTCAGCCACTCGAACGGCACCTGCGGCAGCGGCAGCGTGCGATCCTGCTTCCAGGCTTCGAACGCGGCGATCTCGGCGGGTAGAGCGGCAACGTCATAGGGACGGCCGATCAGCCAGCCATAGAAAGCCTTGCGCTCCGCATCCGCGGGGCGCGGGTGGACCATCTTGACGATGTCCGCCAGGCTCGGCGCACTGCCGGTCGCAGCCTGAATCAGGTCGCGGATCAACGCCTGCTCCAGCCACCGCTGGACCAGCCGCTTCGGCCGCGTGCCGAGCGACGTCCGCCCGACCTGCCCCGAGCGCATGATCTGCACGAAGCTGCGCAACATGCGGCCGTTGTTCACGACCTTGCCAAAGACCCGGACCGCGAGGTCAGGATCCGCAACCGTCAGATAGGCCGCCAGCAAGGCCGGTATGTCCTTCATCGCACTGGACGTGCGGGCATAGATCGCGGCCTGCGCCACGAAAGTCGGATCGACCGCGCGGGCCGCATCCAGCACATCGGCAAGCTGCGTCTCCGCCGCACCGTAGAAATTGTCGGCCAGTGTACCGGTCGCTGCCAACTGGGCGAGCTTCGCCTTCGGCCCATAGGCGTAGGCCGGCGCGCCCTCCCGGTTCAGCGCGTCGGTGCGCGGCAACAGCTTCGCCACGGCGCTCGCAAAAAGTCCCTTGTTGGCCATCGTCCAACTCCTCATCTGGTCAGGGCGGCAGGATTTGAACCTGCGGCCTCCTGCTCCCAAGGCAGGCGCTCTGCGCAGACTGAGCTACGCCCTGTGAATTTCCGATCCTTGGGGCGGCCAGCCCATTCCGACCGCCCCAGTTCCGCCTGCCGACCGAGTAATCCGCCTCTGCCGACACAAATCCAGATTGCAGGAGGTGTGCCAATCCGCAGATTGAGACGAAGGAAAATCACATACCATTGATATATAGTAATTTATTTTCCGGCCTGGCGATACGCCTCGCTTGACGGCGATCAAATTTCATATCGCAAAGGATATATTTTTATCCTATAGTATAAGAATGAAACCTCTCACCGTCATCGGATTCCTGGGCTCGACGCTCGATGCAAGCAAATTCGGGCCTTCACGCTGGAACAAGTGGCGACCGACGGTCGCGCTCACGATGCACGAAGATTTGCGGGTCGATCGGTTGGTGCTGCTCCACGGCACCGCTCACCGGCGCCTTGCCGAATATGTTGCGGAGGATGTCGCCTCGGTCTCACCGGAGACCCAGGTTGACATGCGCGTGCTCGACTTCCGCGATCCGTGGGATTTTGAGGAAGTCTATGGAAAGCTGCTCGACTTCGCACGCGCGGAGCCGTTCGACCCGGACGAGCAGGACTATCTCCTCCACATCACCACTGGCACCCATGTCGCACAGATCTGCCTCTTCCTGCTGACCGAGGCCCGCTATTTGCCGGGGCGCCTGCTCCAGACCCAACCGGCCAAGCGCGCCGAGGATGGCGGAGCGCCCGGCCGCTGGAGCATCATCGACCTCGACCTGTCGCGCTATGACAGCATCGCCACCCGTTTTGCCGTTGCGAGCGCGGAGAGTACCTCATTCCTCAAATCCGGCATCGATACGCGCAACGCCGCCTTCAACTGCATGATCGACGAGATCGAGCAGGTCGCGCTGCGGTCCCGCGCGCCCGTACTGCTCATGGGGCCGACGGGCGCGGGCAAGAGCCAGCTTGCGCGGCGGATCTATGAGCTGAAGAAGGCCAAGCACCAGATCGCCGGCTCGTTCGTGGAAGTGAACTGCGCGACGCTGAAGGGCGATAGCGCGATGTCGGCACTGTTTGGCCACCGCAAGGGTGCCTTCACCGGCGCAGTCGCCGACCGGCCGGGCCTGCTTCGCTCTGCCGACAAGGGCATGTTGTTCCTCGACGAGATCGGCGAACTGGGCCTCGACGAGCAGGCGATGATCCTGCGCGCCATCGAGGACAAGCGCTTCCTCCCCGTCGGTGCGGACAAGGAGGTCGCGTCGGACTTCCAGCTGATCGCCGGCACCAACCGTGATCTGGGCGAAGCAGTGGCATCGGGTGCCTTCCGCGACGATCTGTACGCACGTCTCAACCTGTGGACTTTTCGCCTGCCCGGCCTCTCTGAGCGGCGCGAGGATATCGAGCCCAATCTCGACTATGAATTGGATCGGTTCGCCGAGCGCGAAGGCGATCAGGCCAGTTTCAACAAGGAAGCACGCCAGCGCTATCTGGCCTTCGCGACGTCCGGAGAGGCAAGCTGGCCGGGCAATTTCCGTGACCTTGCCGCTAGCGTGACGCGAATGGCGACGCTCAGCCCGAAAGGACGAATTGATGTGAACTGCGTCGACAAAGAAATCGAGCGGCTGCGGCGGCTATGGTCAGGTCAGGCTGATAACGCCGTAGACATTCTGCCCGAGATATTGAGCGACGAGCAGATTGTCGAACTCGACCTGTTCGATCGCGTCCAACTCGCCGAGACAATCCGGGTATGTCGCGCTAGCCGTTCGCTTTCGGAAGCAGGGCGAACCCTCTTCAGCGCCTCGCGCGCGCGCCGCAGCAGCTCGAATGATGCGGATCGCTTGCGAAAATATCTGGCACGGTTCGACTTAGAATGGTCGGTGGTGAACGACTTAAGATGACGACCCTTATAGGACGCTCAAGAGCGAATTTTCTGCTCCGAGGTCCGGTCGGTCCGCTTTCACATTTTTTAGAGCCTAGAATTGGCCGATTTCCGAACGACCGTCAGCGGCAAGCGATTCGGGAAAGCTGCCTTCTATTCTCCTGCAAGATCAAAATTGCCAGTTCAGGCCGGCCTGAAGCTGATGATTTTGCCCACTACGGGCAATCGCGCCCTGATAACCGAGGTTGATCTGCAACTGGTCGCGGATCGCACCATGCAACCGCAATTCGCTGACCAGACTGTCGCGTGCAATCGGCAGGCCGCTGACCGCAAAACGCTGGCCGTCAAGGGCAGCCTGAACCACAGGTAGTTGATCTCCGAAAACATGCTGCCAGCCCGCCGATGCGCGCACCGCGAGCCGAGCGCTTCCTACAGCCAAATCGAGGTCGCCGCGCGTGCCCGCGGTCGCGTAGCTGGTGCGCAGGGAATCCGCTTCCAGTTGCAACGCCGCCGCCGCGCCGCTTTCCTGCCCGCGACCGACATCCAGCCGCACATGTGCGATGCTGACGAAGGGCTCGATTGATCCTGCCGCAGTCTCGATGCGATAAGCGGTCTCCCCAAACATCTGCGCGGTCGTCGCGCGATACTGCGTGACGACACCATCTGCAAAACCGGAAAAGCGCACGGAACGCTGGACCGCCACATTCTGCCAGGCGAAGGCCAACCCGCCGCGCAGCGCCACCCGGCCCAGCGTCCCGCCGCCGTAGAGTCCGGCGTGATAACTGTCCACATCCGCCTGCCCCTCTCCCCTCATGCGATCGCGGTTGTGACCGCCGATCATGCCAAGGCGAAAGCTGCTGCCGGGTGCCTGAGCCTCAATGCCCATCAGACCGCCCGACGAACTTTGGTCCAATCGCGCGGCATTGCCGTCGCTGCGCCAATGGCTCCAGGCGTCCAGCGCCTGTCCCCAATAGGTGAGCCCCGGACGGTCCGAAACCGTCCCGCGCAATCGGTCCAGCGCCGCATCGCGTGACAGGCTGCTGTTCTCGATCAACGCTGCACGCAGGGAGGCATGAAATTCACCGGACAGTTGATCGAAGGCTTTGCGCGCCGTCTCGGCGTCGCTCATCAACACGGCATCCTGTACTTTGTTGCCCGCCGCCATCCTCTCCAGCGCCGCGCCGGTCGCCTGCTGGTTCAAGGATGTGGCGACATCGCTGAACCGGACATCATTGCGATCCAGCCTCAGCCTCACACTGTCATGGCCGTAGCGGAGCCGAGGCGTCAGGAAGGCATAGGTGGACGTGACCGCGTCGAACCGGCCCTGCACTCCGCCCTCTGCGAGAAGAATGACATAGGTAGAACTGGGCCGGTAAATGCCGCTGGCGCCGATATGGGCAACTGTGCCGCCCAGCGTCGCAACGCCGCTCACAATGATCGCATCCGCCGACGTGCCGTAGGGATCGACCTCCACCTCATAGCGGCTTCCCGGCGCGAAGGTCAGATTTCCCTCGACGTGAAGAGTTGCGATCCCTGGGCCGGGTGCGATCTTGCCGCCTGGAGCGACCCGGACGGACCCCAATGTCCCACGGCCGGCCAGCAGTGTGTTCGCTTCCACCGCTATCTGACCGCCCAGCTTTCCGTCGACGATCAGGCGTCCGAACTGAAGCTGGGTGCTGCCGGTGAAGCCGGAGGAATCGCCGCTGAGGGTCAACGCGCCGTCGCCCGCCTTGATCAACCGCCCGCTGCCGCCGATCCGGCCGGAATAGCGGCTGGCGCTGGTCTCCGCGAACTGGAGTTCCGCGCCCGGCCGCAAGTCGGCATTGCCGGTGAAGCGGCTCGCGGCGGCCGCCAGCCGTCCCTCTTCCAATCGCCAGTCGAGCGTGCTGGGGCCAGTGAGCGTCAGCACGCCGCTACCCCTTTTCACCATCGTCCCGGCGTTTCCATCGAGCGCCCCGATCGCGCCGGAGAAACTGCCATTATCCCGCTGATCGAACACCAGCGTCGCCGCATTGCGGACATTGCCGCGAAGCGCGCGGGTGTTGCCGATCAGCGTGCCCGCCTCGACTTCGGTATCGCCCGTGTAGCTGTTGGCGCCGGACAGGATGAGCGTGCCCGCATCGCGCTTGACCACGGTCGTGGTTCCGGACAGGGGCGCGGCGATTTCGGCGCTCAGGCTGGAATCCCACACGCTGCCGGCGCCAACGCGGATGACCGTGCGATCCCCTCCCGCCAATGTCAGGGTGCCTCCCGACAGGACATAGCCGCCGGTCGCGAACTGCAATCCGCCGGTTTTTACCGCCCCGGCGCTATTGTCGATCAGGACCTGCCCGCTATTGCCGGTGAAGATCGCAAAGCCATTGACCTTTCCAGCTTCGTTGACGATTCCGTCCTGCCCAGTCCAACTGAGCGCTCCGTTGCGCCAGACGCCGGGGCCGCCGTCCACCCTGCCGTTTCCATAGCGGGTCGGGTCGCCGCCGTCCCAGAATTGCAAGGGCCGCGCCGCCGTGCCGGAAAGAAGATTCACCTGCCCCATGGTCGCGGTCTGGATCGAAAGACCGTCGGCAGCTTGACCGGGCGGCAGTACACCGATCTCCAGCCCTCCATCGGTGAGCTTGCCGCCATAGCTGATGAGCCGATAAAGCCCTTCACCCAATGGCGCCCCGTTGGAAACATGCAGCGTGCCGTCCAGCGTCACATCGCCCGCCACATCGAACAACGCCGGATCTTGCGTCGTCCCGAAAGTGGCCTGCGTGATCGAACCGGCGCCAAGTACAAGACTTCCCATATGAAGCGTCGCGCCGGCCCTGCCCGTCAGGCGCCCGCCAGTAGAAATCTCCACGGCGCCGACCTGCCCATCGCCGCTCAACATGCCATTCGCGCCGACATGGAGCGTGCCGCCCAGTGCGCCATCGACCCGCAGCGCGCTGTCGGCAACCTCCGTCCGGCCGGAGAATGTGGACTGGCCGGTCAGGACGAGCATGTCAGCTCCCTTGATGTCGAAACGGCCATTACCCGAAAGAGCGTAGGGATAGACGGTTTCCGTCTCCGCCCCCTCGCCCGCGTCGAAGGTCAGCTGTCCCGCCGCACCTATCTCGACATTGCCGCCAAAGCCGGCCGCGCGAGCCACGAGAGCGCCTTCTTCCAAGCGCCAATCCAGATTATTGCTGCTTCCAAGGGTAAGCGTGCCCTCACCCCGTTTGATCATGAAGCCCCAGAAGCTGAACAGGCCGCTCACGCCCCCAGCAAAGATTCCGTCCATATTCTGATCGAAGATGACGGTGCCGCCATTTTCCAGATTGCCGCGGATCGAATCCGTGTTGCCGACCAGCGTGCCGCCATCGACGCGCGTATTGCCTTGATAGCTGTTTGCGCCGGTCAGGATGACCGTGCCGAAATCATTGAAGAACACGCCTCCGTTGCCGGTCAGTTCGGCGTCGATCCGCGTGGTCGCCCCCGCCGTTGAACGAACCGAGGTGTAGGCGCCGCCATCGAGTTTCAGTTGCTCGCCGACGAGGCGATAGCCGTCCGTCAGAAAATGCATGCCAGTGACAGCCGGTGCGCCGCTCCTGTCGTCGATCGTTACCGTGCCGGCCTGCCCCTGAAAAACGGTAAAGGCGGGCACAGGTCGCATCGGACCATTCACCGCGCCGCTGCTGTCGGTCCAGCTCGGGTCGGTGGCGCTCCAGACGCCCGAACCCCCGTCGATGACGCCATTCTCACGCTCTGCCGGATCGCTGCCATCCCAAAAGCGCAGCGCCGGTTGCGCTTCCGCACTATCAGGCAGCACCATCAATCCACTCACGACCAGCGCCGCGATACTGTCGCTCGCCAATCGTCCTACTTTTGATACCGATTGCGCAATCGCTTCGCGCCGCCCTCCACCCCGCATCGGCGTAACCCCTTTATCAAGCAGGCCTTTTTATAGCCTCCTTAAGAGCTGCAGCGACGCAATCGCTTTGCGCCATTGCGTTGTCAATTTGCGGGGAAAGCTGGGTGATCGCCGAACTTGCGCGAAGGCTGTTATCCCGCCTCATCGTGGAGCGGAGAGGCGAAGAATTTGAAGGAGTTGGGACATGATGCAATCGATCTTCTGAGCGCCGGCTTCATAGATGGAATGCTCTTTGGCCGATCCCAGAATGACGGTTGGCGGCAGGCGACCTCGGCAAAGCTGTCGGGTGCACAATTTCCTTGAAAGTCAATATCTTGTTCTCGTCAGCATGCTTCTTCGCGGAGGTCCGCGCCTACTTGGATTCGGTTTCGCGCGGGACATTTTGCGCCATTCCGGGGGCTTTGCGAACCATAACCGAGCAGGGACGCTTGTGCCGAGCCCCGAACCAGCCTTAAGCTTCGCATGCCAGTCAATTCAGGGGTGCTATGAACTACCGTTGGGAGAGTTGCCAATATACCGGCAGATGCTACCGTATATCTGTGTCCCTATAATGCACTGAGGCCATTACGCCGTCACCGAACGACTGCTAACGCCTCGTCCAATAGGCAGGCGCCATGATTGCCTTCATATATGGCGCGCGCCGCGCATTCGAGGGGGCTCAAGCTGACTTCTCCGCAAATGTCCGCCCGGCATTAAACGGCACGGCAGCGACCCGCGCACTCGAGTGATGAAGAAGCAGATGTCTTTAGAATAGCCTCACGCCCAGTTGAAGCCCAGCGCCCAGATCCGGTGCGCCCTGCGATAGTCCGGCGCTGCCGTATAATCCGAGTGATAGCCGGTTCGTCAGACCCGCGTTGATTCCGGTCGAGATTTGCTCCTGATCGGGCGCGAGCCGGCTGAGGCTCTGAGCATAATCGTAGGAAATATGACCCCGCAAACCAGCAGCAATCTGCCCGGCGACGCCGGCCCGAGCCGAGATAGCATTACGCAGGTCAAAACCCTGCGGGTCGCCGGCAACGGTATAGGAGAGATCGGCAAAGGGTGTGATGCGGCCGAAGCTTTTCGCCAACTCGGCTCCCATCATATAATCTGGCTTGCCCGTTCCCAACTTCTTGCGCTGCGACGCCGTCGGCACTTTCACCTGCCCCATCACCGTCAGTCCGACGCCGGAAAGCGGCACGAGATAGGAAGCGCCCAGTCGCAAATCCCCCAGCCCCTCGCGGCGCACCCGGGTCGCCGGCTGGCTTGGATCAACGATGATAGGAAGCCCAAACAGTCCCCCGCCGCCGCCCACGACATTCCCCGGGGCGTCAATGATTAGATAAGGCAGCGTCACGGTGAATTGGAACCGGCCTGTTGCGATGCGCAAACTCGTGGGAATGGACGTGGTTTCAACCTTTTGCGCTGTACCAAAGGTCCCGTCCTGATATTCGATTCCCGTCGAAAGCTCGGCGCCCGCGCCCATGGGTGTCCGCCGGGTTACGGTGGATTGCTCTCCGATTTGGTCCGCCGCATCTGCGGTCGAGACGATCGCCAGAGTTGCGATTGCGGTCGATATGACATGACGCACGACTTGTTCCCCACGCTTGATGCTTCCGGCGGGAAACGGTCGGCGCGGGCAGTTTAATCCATAGCGCCTCTTCTAAAGATCGAAGATTTCCGTTCGAAGCGAACGAAAGCTCAGGCGAGGTGGCTCGCAACCCATTTCATCTTGAAGAGCAGATGTCCCGCCGCGCCATTGTCGCCGGCCAGGTTGCGATTATAGCGAAGCGCCATTCTCGGCGGCTTCCAGTGCAGTGCATCCATGACGCTGGCGATGTCCTCGCCGGCCGCGAACAGGTTGTTGGAGATCCCGACCCGGTGAACGGACAAAGAGACCGCGCCCGGTGCCCCATAGCCATTTTGATTGACGGACTGACTTTGCTGCAACTGCATCATTTTCTGACGCCTTTCAGCATGCGCGCCGCGGCGTTGGCGGAGGGCGCAAGCTTGCGACCATAGCGGAGCGCGGTCGCAGTGGAGGTCCAGCGCAGCGCTTGCGCAATCGGTCCCGCATCCTCACCGCTGGCGAACAGGTCCTGGGTCAGGCCGACCCGCAGTGAATGGGTGCTGAGCGCGTCGATCGCCTCGGCCAGAGCGGTGCCCATGAGATCCACCAATCCCTGATCAGCCGCAGCCAGCGCGGTGCGCTTGATGATCAGCCGCACGGCGGCCGGTGTCAGCGCCTGCTCCCCGATCTTGTAGATTGCGCTCGCCGATCGCGCCGGCTGCGCCGCCATGCGGTCGCGGTCGACCTGGGCATGATAGGCCAGATCGCTGATGGCCAGCGCCCGCCGCGCCGCGCGCGCGTTGGTGCGGACGACCGCAACGCGGCGGAACAATACGCCCTTGCGGATCACGGCAGCCTCGACCCACAAGGCGACACGCCGCATGGTATCAGGCGACAGCCACACCCAGGCCCCCTGCCCTTCCTGGTCGGTTTTCGAGCGCGCCAGCTCAAGCAGGGCAGACCCGTCCTCCTGGGGCTCGATCCGGTCGAGTTCCACGGCCGCCAGCTCCGAGACGCGCAGACCCGCATCATAGCCCAGCGACAGCAGCGCCGCATCGCGCAGCCCCATGACATCGCCACCGCAGGCTTCGAGCAGGACCGACAGCGTGAATCCCTTGACCGCCTCGCGGCCGATGCCCTCGCCGAAGCGCAACGGGCCGGCCTGGCGCTGCCGCACCCCGACCCGTCGCCGATGCCCGCGCAGCGCGTCGCGCACCACCGCCCCGCCCACGGGGCTGGCAACCCCGAGCAGCTGGTGCGCCACCGCCAGCGAGGACAGCCGCCGCGACACGGTCGCGGGTTTGAGCCGCCGCGCCTCGCAATAGTCGACATAGGCCACGAGCCGCGCTTCGCTGGCGGGTAGACCGATCCCGCCCTGTTTCGCCGAGAAGCGCGCATAGCAGTCGCAATCGACCGCGAGCGCCTTGATGCTGGCGGGGGCTCGCGCCTCGAGGCCCTTGCGGAAGGCTAGCGCGTCGAGAGCGGTACCCTCCCCTGTCAATAACTGGAGCAAGGCAACGAGCTGGGCCTCGCGATCCTGCGCGGAACCGGCGGGGCGCCGCGGCAGTTTGGCCTCGCCCGGCGCGAATACCGTCACGATCTCCCCGGAAACCGCAGCTTTGGTCGTCTGCCGCCGGGCAGCATACCCGTTGCGAACCGGACGGTCGCCAATGGACCAGCCCTTGCACGAATCGGGACCGCTTACGGCTGGCGGGGGTGGGTAGCGGACTGGCAGGTTTCCGCGAATGTCATCGAAAAAGCTGCCTGTCATCCTCATCAATGGGCATTGGTGATCGCTTGCGTATCCGTCGTGACAGCCATGGCAACATCACACTGGAGAAATTGGAGACCAGCTTCGCGAGGAATATATCAGCCGCGACTCCCGTATTTCATGCCAACTTCGAAGATTTCTGAATTACCTCCAGACTTCTCCGTTGATTCGGATAACTGAAATCGCGCTATCCCTGTTTTGTCATCACCATTCCACGCGTAATTTTTTATCGTCGGACAACGGATAATTGCGCTCCATCTATCCTCGCCCTTATAGATATAATCTCTGTAGTAGATTTCGAGTTCAGATTGGACGTTCATTGCACTTGGCCGACTTGGTGAACAGCCGCTAAATGCGATGACGACGGGCAGAATATGCAATGGGCGGATGGCCAAAAAGGAGCTCCTGATTTCTGCCTGAACTACGGATTATAGTGTCGAGTAACAGGCCCGCCGGCAAGCCAATCTGCCGACCGCTTCTGGTCGTCAGAAATGCCTTGGAAGCAATTGGAGGCAATACCATTCCCACATTGCCTATCGAGACTGACGGCTTCATAAGGGACTATGACAATTCCTTTACAGAATTCAGCCGCCCTTTTCCGTATTCAAGAAAATTGGCTTGCCGCGAAAGAGCGGAAATTACTGAACTGGCTGTGCGCTCAAATGCCGCCGTACGTCACGCCTGATCGCCTGACGGCCTTGGGCATGTTCGGCGCATGCATGATTTTTCTAGGCTACGTGGGGAGCAATCTACATTCATCCTGGCTGTTGCTCGCCATCGCCGGTTATGTCGTCCAATGGTTTGGGGATTCGATGGATGGGAGCATCGCTCGCTTTCGCCGCATCGAACGTCCGTCCTATGGCTATTTCATCGATCATAGCTGCGATGGGCTTGCGACACTGTTCATCCTTACCGGCATTGGCCTTAGTCCGTTCGTCACCATGGACGTCGCGATGGTGGCGCTTGCTGGATATCTGCTGCTCTCGATCCACGCCTACCTTTCCGCGCGCGTGTTGGGAGAGTTCAAGCTGTCTTATCTCGCAGCGGGCCCGACCGAATTGCGATTGATCCTCATCGCGCTGACGTTGATGATGATGGCTCTGGGTTCTGGTCCAGGATATTTCGGACGTCTGTCAGGCTTCGACCTGTTTGTTGGGACAGTCGGATTTATCCTCATTCTCCTTTTCGTCATTCAGACTTTGACCACCGGCCGGCGACTGGCGCGATCCGAGCGTGGGGCAGAATGAAAAGCGGTGCCTTGGGGGCGATGGCGAGGATAGCTGTTTGGTAACGCAGGCGACACGTGCCCGACTCGACGAATGGCGTTGTTTGGCACTGTCTCAGGCTGCCGAGGCCGTCGCCGCCCGCCCGGCCAAGGCCAGCTTCTCGGTCGGTTTCCTGACCGGACAAGAAGTGGAGTGGCTCCCTCATGTCACGCAAATCCTGCGCGACCAGCTCAAGGAGATCGATTTCCGCGTCTCGAGCGACTTTTCGCCCGCCGTTGCCAAGGCGCTGCAGCGTGGCGAGATCGACCTTGGCTTCTCCCGCGTCGAGCCCCAGCCCGATGTGACCTATGCAGTCATCGCATCCGAGCCGATCGTGGCCACGCGCAGTTCGCCCGCACCGGGCTCGGGCGTGGGCAGTTCGCTAAGCTGCAGCGTCTCGGGGCCGCCCGCCCGGAGGGAAAGCAGCGCCTTCATCACAGCACCTCGAACAGGCCGGCCGCGCCCATGCCTCCGCCGATGCACATCGTCACGACGACATGGCGCGCGCCGCGCTTCTTGCCCTCGATCAGCGCATGGCCAACCATGCGCGCGCCCGACATGCCATAAGGATGGCCGATCGATATCGCGCCGCCGTTGACGTTGAGCCGTTCGTCAGGGATGCCGAGGCGGTCCTGGCAATAGAGCACCTGCACCGCGAAGGCTTCGTTGAGCTCCCACAGGCCGATATCGTCTACCGCAAGCCCGAAGCGTTCGAGCAGGCGAGGTACGGCGAAGACAGGGCCGATGCCCATTTCGTCGGGCTCGGTACCCGCCACTGCCATGCCGACATAGCGGCCCAGAGGCGCAAGACCTCGCTTTGCAGCCAGGGCGCCATCCATCACGACGCAAGCCGAAGCACCGTCGGAGAGTTGCGACGCGTTGCCGGCGGTGATCACGCCACCTGCGACCACAGGCTTCAGCGCCGCCAGCCCGTCGGCCGAACTATCGGGCCGGTTGCTCTCGTCTTTGGTTAGCGTCACCTCTTTCGCGGAGGTTTCGCCGGTCGCCTTGTCGGTGACGGACATTGTCGCGGTGACGGGGATGATTTCCTCGTCGAAGGCGCCGGTGGCCTGCGCCTGGGCAGTAAGTTGCTGGGAACGCAGGGCATAGACGTCTTGCCGTTCCCGCGAGATGCCGTAGCGCCCGGCGACCACTTCGGCGGTCTGCAGCATCGGCATGTAGATGTCCGGCACCATCTTGAGCAATTCGAAATCCGGGCTGACGCGCAGTTCGGGTGTCTGAACCATCGAGACGGACTCGACACCGCCGGCGACGACCACATCCATACGGTCGACGATCACCTGTTTGGCAGCGGTGGCGATCGCCATGAGACCGGACGAGCACTGCCGGTCCATCGTCATGCCCGCCACCGTGACCGGGAGACCGGCGCGTAGCGCGGCGGTACGGCCGATCGTTTGCTGCACGCCCTGTGGAAGTGCCGCGCCAAGGATCACATCGTCGATTTCGGCTGGATCGACACCCGATCGCTCGACCGCCCCGCGAATAGCGTGCGCGGCCAGCGTGGGGGAAGGGGTGGCGTTGAATGCGCCTCTATAGGCCCGGCCGATCGGGGTGCGGGCGGTGGAAACGATAACGGCGTCGCGCATAGGAAACTCCTGTCAGAAGAGGGCGTCAGATCATGAAAAGGATGTGCCAAAGCGCGACCAGAGCAGGCTTGTCCGCCCCTTCGATCTCGACGGTCATCTTCAGTGTCTGCTGAAAAGATCCGGGCGTCTTTTCCACGACTGAAACAAGTGTCGAGGCGGCTCTGATACGGCTGCCCGAACGTACGGGATGGATGAAGCGCACCTGGTCCAGCCCATAGTTCACCTCGATGCTGGCGGCGGGCACGGCCGGGCGCGATATCGAGTTCTGGAGGTGGGGCAACAGCGACAAGGTGAGGAAGCCGTGCGCAATGGTGCCGCCGAAGGGCGTGGTGGCCGCGCGGACGGGATCGACATGGATGAACTGATGATCGCAGGTGGCGTCGGCGAAGCGGTCGATCATCGCCTGATCCACCACGATCCAATCCGAATGACGCACGATGCCGATCTCGGCCCGCAAAGCCTCTGGCAGCGTAGTCACGCGAACGCGTCCTCCGGCATGGCGCGGGCAAGATCGCCATGTCTTTCGACAACTGACAACCAGGCGAGGGCCTGCGGCAGTTCAGTGTCAAAGAAGAAGCGGCAGGCGTAACTGAGCCCCGCCCGAAGCTTGTCGTTGGCGAGCGACACGCCCTTGAGCGCCATATCGAGCCAGAGCCAGCCCAGGATGCCATGCCCGAAGGCACGCAGGAACAGGGTCGCGTCATCCAGCGCTTCGGGCATGACGCGCAGCCGCAGGCCATCGACAACCTCCTCAACCTTGTCCCAATAGGCCAGCAAGGCAGAGCCCAGCGAAGACCATTCCGCTGCCTTGTGCGCCTGATCGGCGGTTGCGGCGATCCGATGCCGCAGGAGGGCGAGCGATCGGCCATCGGACGTCAATATCTTGCGGCGGAGCAGGTCGATGGCCTGAATGCCGGTCGTGCCTTCGTGGATCGGATTGAGCCGGTTGTCGCGCCAAAGCTGTTCCACCTCGAAATCGCGCGTATAACCATAGCCGCCATGAACCTGGATCGCGAGATCATTGGCGATCAGGCCGAATTCGGACGGCCAGCTTTTGGCCACCGGCGTGAGCAGAGATAGCAGGCTTTCCACCTCTTCCCCGCCGGTATCGATCAGCCGCGCGCAATAAAGGCACAGGGCGAACGCTCCCTCGGCATAAATTTTTTGTTGCAGCAGCATGCGCCGTACATCGGGATGGTCGATGATGGGGATGGCAGCGCCGCCCTGCATTCCGGCCACGCGACCTTGCACGCGTTCCCGCGCATAGCGCAGGGCGTGGCGATAGCCGCGATAGGCCAATGCTGCAGCCCCCATGCCAACCGATATCCGGGCCTCGTTCATCATCATGAACATCTGGGCCAGCCCTTCTCCCTCCGCGCCGACACGCCAGCCTATGGCACCATCGGCTTCGCCGAAATTGAGCAGGCAATTCGAAGTGCCGCGATTGCCCATCTTGTGGTTGAGACCGGCGACGCTGACGTCGTTGACCGTATCGTCCGGGAGTATCCGAGGCACAATGAAAAGCGAAATGCCCTTCGATCCTTCCGGCAGACTGCCGTCGGGACCCGCCACCTTGGCCAGCACGAGATGCACGATATTCTCGCTCACATCCTGGTCGCCGCCTGAAATCCACATTTTATTGCCGGTCAGCCGATAGCGGAAGCCGAGTTCATCCTCTCCCTCGCAGACGGCGCGGGTCCTGATGTCGCCCAGGCTGGAACCGGCCTGCGGTTCGGACAGACACATGGTTCCGAACCAGCGGCCCTTGATCTGAGGATGCGCGAACCGCTCGACCTGACGCGATGTGCCGAACGTCGAAATCAGGCGGGCATTGGCTGCTGTCAGCATCGCGTAGCCGATCGTCGAGATATTGGCGGCTGCGAAGATGCTGTGCAGGGCGAGCGAGGCGGTATAGGGCAAACCCAGGCCGCCCAATTTTTCAGGGAAGCTCACGCCCGACAGGCCGAGCTCGGCATAGGCGCGCAGGGCGACATGGATCGCAGGGCACAGGCGTACCCTGCCATCTTCCAGCCGGGGTTCCTCGATATCGGCCTGCCGGTAATGCGGCATGAAGACATCAACGGCGAGTTGCCGGGCGGCATCCATGATCGCGGACAGCACGTCCCGATCCGTCAGGGCACCCACATCCAGCCAGTCGAACAATTGGAATCCGAGCATCTCTCGCGAAGGCAGAAAGTCGTCCGGACTCTTCATGCGGCGCTACCCAGTGCAATGAATCGTTCCAGATGATGATCTTCATCGCCCAATTGGTGATCTATCATGACAAGCCGCTTCGCATAATGGGACAGCGGTAGTTCCCAGGTCATCCCGATGCCGCCGTGCATCTGGATCGCTTCTTCGGCGGCCAGCGCGCCAACCCGGCCGATCGTGTATTTGGCGGCAGAAACGGCGCGTTCCCGTGTTGTACGTGGCCCTTCGAGCGCGGCTGCGGCATTAATGGCAGCGGATCGCGCCTGTTCTATTTCCAGGGCGACGGTTGCCATGCGATGCTGGAGCGCCTGAAATTTGCCGATCGGCATGCCGAATTGCCTGCGCGTCCGAAGATAGTCGAGGGTCGCGGCCTTGAGCATGTCCATGGCCCCCACCGCTTCCCAGCTGAGGGCAACGATGCCGGCGGCAATGGCATCTTCGATCAGGGCATGGCCATTTTCCGAAACCCGCTTGGCCGGCGTGTCCGTTAGCATCAGATCCCCACCACGGCCTCCATCGATCAGCGGATAGCCATGGACCCTGAGACCCGGCGCACCCTTATCGACGAGAAACAGGCCCACGCCCGCTTCGTTGCCCGCTGCGCCGGAAAAGCGCGCACCAACAAGGATGTGGTCGGCCTCCTCGACCTGCGGGACGACCGCCTTGCCGCCGTTGAGCAGCCATCCATCGCCTGCCTGATGCGCCTGCGTTGCGATCCGGGTCAGGTCATCACCGCTATGTGCCTCGCCCTGGGCAAAGGCGAGAAGCTTTGTTCCCGCAATCACTTCGGCCAGCAGGTCCGCCTGTGTGCCAGATCGGGCAAGCGCGCGGCCGGCCATCAGCGTGCCGAGAAAAGGTTCTACGACCAGACTCCTGCCAAGCTGTTCGAAAATCACGGCGATGTCGAAGCCCTTGCCGCCGAAACCACCTGTTTCCTGGGAAAAGAGCGCGCCGATGATGCCGAGTTCGGCCATCGCCCCCCAATGTTCGGCGGACCATCCGCGCTCCGACGCGCTGATCGCGTGGCGCTGGTCTACAGGATATTTCTGCTGCAGGTAGCGGCCGAGCATGTCGGCCAGCATCCGCCGGTCCTCATCATGATGAAAATCCATGTCAAAGCTCCAATATGGCTTTGGTAATGATCTCGCGCTGGACTTCGTTCGAGCCGCCAAAGATCGACAGTTTTCGATTGTTGAAATAATCGGCCGCGACAGGCGCTGCGTAGGAGGGACCGACGGGAGTGCCGTTAAAGTCCTCGTCCAGCGCTTCCGATACGAAAGGATGCGCATAGCGTCCCAGCGCGCGCCGGGTGAGGCTTGTGATCTCCTGCCGGATTTCGGTTCCGCGAATCTTGAGCATCGAACTTTCCGCAACCGGCGCCACCCCGTGCCCGGCTGCGGCCAGAACGCGCAAATTGGTGGTCTTCATATTCTCAAGATCGATTTCGAGCTTCGCCATCCGGGCAGCGAAGAAGGGGTTTTCGGCAAGGGGCCGGCCATTTTTGATCTGCGCCGCGACGATGTGCCGCAAATGATCGAAGGCCGCCATCGAAGCGCCAACGCCCGCTATGTTGGTGCGCTCGTAGGTCAGGAGATATTTGGCGTAGGTCCAGCCCTTATTCTCCTCGCCCACCAGATTTTTGATCGGCACCCGAACATCGGTGAAGAAGACTTCGTTCACCTCCTGCTCGCCGTCGAGCAGGGTGATGGGACGTACTTCCACGCCCGGTGTCGCCATGTCGATCAGCAGGAATGAAATGCCCTCCTGCTTCTTGCCCTCGCTCGACGTGCGGACGAGGCAGAAGATCTTGTCGGCATGTTGGCCAAGGGTGGTCCAGGTTTTCTGACCGTTGACGATATAATGGTCGCCCCCGGCATCCCTGCCGCGCACCGCGCTGGTCTTCAGGCTGGCGAGATCCGATCCCGCGCCCGGTTCCGAATAGCCCTGGCACCACCAGTCCGTGCCGTCCAGAATGCGGGGCAGCCAATAGGCCTTTTGTTCTTCTGACCCGATTTTGATGAGGACGGGCCCCAGCATCGACAGGCCGAAGGGAATGATACGCGGCGCGTGTGCGAGCGCGCATTCCAGGTCGAAAATATAGGACTGGGCAAAGGTCCAGCCCGTGCCGCCATGTTCGACAGGCCAATGGTTCGCCAGCCAGCCGCGGCGGTTCAGTATCGCATGCCACTGCTCCATGTCCTGCTTGGTCAGCCGTTTGCCGGTTCTTACCTTTTCGGAGAGAACCGTTGGCAGATTGTCGCGCAGGAATTCGCGAACGGTGGCGCGGAAGGATTCCTCCTCCGCGGTGAAGTCCAGGTTCATTGGGCAGGTCCTTGTGGGAATTGCGTGCGGAGCAGTTTCTTGTCTATCTTGCCCACGCTGGTCTTCGGCAGGGTGTCGAGGGTCGCGAAATGCCCGATCTTCGCGTAGCGGGTAATTTCGCCGCGCTGTATCGCGGCTAGAATGGGAGCATTGATCGCGTGCAGCGTTGGCGTGAATCCGGGCTGCGGCACGACCACGGCCATCGGACGTTCGCCCCATTGCAGGTCGGGCAGGGCTATGACGGCAGCCTCGGCGATGCCTTCGACGGTGCAGATCAGTTCCTCCAGCATGATGGAATCGATCCATTCCCCGCCGGTCTTGATGACGTCCTTCAGCCTGTCGCGGATCATTATATTGCCCCGTTCGTCCAGGGTCGCGATGTCCTGCGTATGCATCCAGCCACCGCGCCAGAGCGTCGCTGACGCCCGCTCATCGCCTGCATAGCAGGGCGTCAGCCATGGCGCGCGCAGCACCAGCTCTCCGCGCGTGGTGCCGTCGGCGGGCAGGACGTTCATGTCCTCGTCCACGATCCGGGCGGAGACGAGAGGGACGGCAATACCGCTGGTGCAAAACGCCTCGACAATGGCGGCTTCCTGGCCGTCGTCGTCCCGCCGCCGCCGTGCGATCGCAATGATGGGCGCGGTTTCCGACATGCCGTAGCCCGCCACCAGGTTCATGCCGCGCCGCCGACCTTCGGCGCACAGCGCCTGCGTTAGGGCCGCGCCGCCGATCGTCATGGTCCAACCTTTGAGATCGGCCCCCGTCCGGTCTGCCGCATCCAATATCATCTTCAGGATCGTCGGGACGCAATGGGAGTATGTGACGCCATGTTCGGCCCGGAGCCGACAGATCATTTCCGGTTCGTAGGGGCCGGGATAGACCTGTTTCAGTCCCAGCATCGTCGCCACATAGGGCATGCCCCATGCATGGACATGGAACATGGGGGTCAAGGGCATATAGACCGATTCCGCGCCGAAACTGGGGCTGAGCGCGCTGACGCCGAAGGGAGCCCTGGCTACCAAGGCGTGGAGCACGAGCTGGCGGTGGGTAAAGCAGACGCCCTTTGGATTGCCGGTCGTGCCGGTCGTGTAGAATGTCGTCGCCAGTGCATTTTCATCGAAATCGCGGAATGGGAAATCCGCGCTCGCGGCGGCGGACAGCGCCTCATATTCCCCGGTTGCCCAGGTCGGCAGCGGGCCTTCCGCCCCATCCATGATCGCGACCACCGCCTTCACCGCCGGAAGTTGGGGCAGGACGGTCTCCACCAGCGGGAAGAAGTCGCGGTGCACGATCAGGATTTCGGCGCCGCTATGATTGAGAGTGTAGCATAGCTGTTCCGACGGGAGGC
Organism: Sphingobium sp. LMC3-1-1.1; assembly: GCF_040676285.1. Classification (NCBI taxonomy): domain Bacteria; kingdom Pseudomonadati; phylum Pseudomonadota; class Alphaproteobacteria; order Sphingomonadales; family Sphingobiaceae; genus Sphingobium; species Sphingobium sp. LMC3-1-1.1. The sequence continues at coordinate 26,644 of NZ_JBEGHQ010000008.1, forward strand.
GGACATTGGCGGTCATCAGCACAGCACCCATCATCGGAACGGCGAAATAGGCCTCCAGATAGCGATGGCTGTCCCAGTCGAGCATCGCGACGGTCGAGCCTTCCTCGGCGCCCAGTCCGGAGAGCAGCGACGCCAGCCGCCCGATGCGATCATGAAAGCCGCGATAGGTGTAGCGATGCTTGTCGCGATAGATGATTTCCTGATCGGCCGCCGACAGCATGGCGCTGTCGAGCAGATGGCCGATCGTGAGCGGGAAATGATAGGCTTCCGGCGCGGCGGCGGGAAAACGAAGGGGCATGATCCTCTCCTGTTATAGTTTACGGCTGAAGGTCCCTCCTTTGGGGCCTTACAACGTGCCACCGGTCGCAGCGCGGGCCTTCAGCAGCGGCGAAATGGCGAAATTCGGACCGAGTCGGTCGCCATAGCGTTCCAGGCCCGCGACGATCGCGGCAAGTCCGGTCTGCCCGGCCCAGAACATCGGGCCTCCCTTGTGACGCGGCCAGCCATAGCCGTAGATCCAGACCACATCGATGTCAGAGGCCCGCTGGGCGATTCCTTCCTCCAGAATCTTCGCGCCTTCGTTGATCATCGAATAGAGGGTACGAACCTCGATCTCCTCATCGGAAATGGTGCGGGGCGTGACGCCTGCCTTTGCGCGGAAGGCATCGACGATCCGGGTAACGACGGACGACGGCTTCGGCTTGCGGCCTTCGCCATAGTCATAATAGCCCGCGCCGGTCTTCTGGCCCCAACGGCCCTCTGCGCACAGCGCATCCTGGATCGTTTCGATGCGATCGGGATCGCGATGCCAGCCAATGTCCACTCCGGCAAGATCAGCCATCTGGAACGGCCCCATGGGCATGCCGAAGGCGGTATGCACGCGGTCGATCTGTTCGGGCGTCGCGCCTTCCAGCAGCAGCTGCGTCGCATTGTCCTGGCGCGGAATGAGCATGCGGTTACCAATGAAGCCGTAACAGACGCGTGAGACCACCGGCACCTTGCCGATCCGCCGGGCAAGGTCCATGCCGGTCGCCAATGCATCGGGCGCCGTTCGGGCGCCGCGCACCACTTCGACCAGCTTCATGACATTTGCGGGTGAGAAGAAGTGCAGGCCCAGCACGTCCTGGGGCCGCCTCGTCGCGGAGGCGATATCATCAATGCTGAGATAGGAGGTGTTTGACGCGAGCATTGCGCCCGGCTTCGCGACGGCATCCAGCCGCGCGAAGATTTCCTTCTTCACGTCCATATTCTCATAGACCGCTTCGATCACCAGATCGCAGTCGCCCAGAGCCGCGAAATCGAGGCTGGGGGTCAGCAGGCCCATGGCACTTTCAACCTGTTCGCCGGTCAGCCGTCCCTTGGCAGCGGTTGCTTCATAATTGCGGCGTATGATGCCCACGCCGCGATCCAGCGCGTCCTGCGTCATTTCGACGATCGTCACGGGGATGCCAGAGGACAGGAAGTTCATGGATATGCCGCCGCCCATCGTCCCCGCGCCGATCACGCCGACCTTGCGGATGGGGCGCAGGGCGACGTCGGTGGGCAGCCCATCGATCCGGGCTGCCGCGCGCTCGGCAAAGAAGACATGCCGCAGCGCCTTCGACTGATTGCCTTCCATCAGCGCCGCGAACAGCGCGCTTTCCTTGGCCAGGCCTTCGCGGAAAGACATGTTCGCTGCTGCCTTCACCGCACTTACACAGGCCTGGGGGGCAGCCAGCCCCTGAATCCTGGGGGCCTGGTCGGCCACAAAATGTTCGAACAACGATGCGTCGGCCCTGACCGGCAGTTCGCTCGTCCGCCGCACGCTGCCCAGCGAACGGGCATAGGCAATGGCGTCCTGCATCAGCGTTGCCTCATCGGCCAGACGGTCGACAAGGCCGATGTCGACGCCCTGTGAGGCATGGATCGGATCACCCGAGACGATCATCTGGAGCGCGGCCTCGACACCCGTGAGGCGAGGCAGGCGCTGGGTGCCGCCCGCACCGGGCAGCAGGCCCAGCTTGACCTCCGGAAGCCCCAGTTTCGCTGACGGCGTCGCGATACGGTAATGGCAGCCGAGCGCCACTTCCAGACCTCCGCCCAGCGCCATGCCGTGGATCGCCGCGATGACCGGCTTGCCGCTTGCCTCTATGGCGTCGATCACGACGGGCAGGGATGGATCGGCGATCGGCTGGTCGAATTTGGTGACGTCGGCGCCGCCCGAGAACATGCGGCCCGCACCCCGGATCACGATTGCCCTGACGGCATTGTCGGCCTGCGCATTGCTGATGGCGTTCGCCAGCCCTCGCCGCACAGCCGTGCCGAGGGCGTTTACCGGCGCGTTGGCCATCGCGATTTCCAGAATATCGCCGTGGAGCTGAATCTCGATCATGATGCCTCTGTGTTTCAAAATGTGGTTTCGCCCAGTTGCCTGCGGCGAGGGAAGGGATGGGATGAGGACAGCCCGCCATCGACGACCAGAGCCTGGCCGTTGACGTAGCTGGCGTCGTCGGAAGCGAGGAATGCGATGGCCTGCGCGATTTCTTCCGTCTGACCGCCTCTGCGCAGCGGATTGAGTTGGCCAATCTGATGCTCGAGGCCACGGGTGCGGGCATTGTCGTAAAGCGGCTGGGTCATGCCGGTTTCGATCAGGCCGGGGCAGACCGCATTCACGCGGATATTCGATCCGGTGAGCTGTTGCGCTGCAGTCTGCACCAGATTGATGACACCTGCCTTGGATGCGGAATAGGCAGGACCACCCGCTCCTGCGCGCAGGCCCGCCACGGAGGCCGTGCAAATGATGGCGCCCGTCCCGCCAGCGGCCAGCATCGCGCGCGCACCATGCTTGATCGCCAGGAACGGACCGATCAGGTTGACCCTCAGCAACGCGGCCCAATCTTCAGCGCTCTGGTCCAGCAGGCCCGCCATGCCGCCGCTGACACCTGCATTGGCCACGATAATGCCGAGTCCTCCCTGACGACCCGCCGCCGCCGCGACCAACGCCGCCACATCGGCGTCGCTGCCCGCGTCGCCGCGCATGGCAGTGATGGACGGATGGCTTGCCGCGACATCCTCGACCGCATCGGTGATGTCAAAGGCCAGCACATGCGCACCCTCCCGCGCGAAGGCTATTGCCGCTGCCCGGCCGATCCCCGATCCGGCGCCAGTCACCACGACATTGCGGGAGGAGAAGCGCCCGGTCACAGGACGCCCCGGGCCGTAGCGCCGCCGTCCACCACGATCGTTTGTCCAGTCATGTACGTCGCCGCCTTTGCCGCCAGGAACAGGGCGGCGCCGGCAATCTCCTCCGGCTCACCGATGCGGCCGAGCGGCGTCGCCTTTTGCAGGGCGGCCTCAGCCTTGGGATCCTCCCACAGCGCGCGGGCGAAATCGGTGCGCATCACACCGGGCGCGATGGCGTTGATCCGGACATTATGGGGTCCGAGTTCCACCGCTAGATTGCGCACGAGCTGGAAATCAGCCGCCTTGGAGATGTTATAGGCGCCGATCACATCAGATCCGACCAGCCCGCCAATAGAGGAGATCAGGATGATCGCACCGTCCCGGCGCGCGATCATTTCAGGTGCGATCATGGAAATCAGCCAGTGGTTGGCGAGGACATTGTTGTCGAAGATCTTGCGGAACTGCTCATCGCTGATCCCGGCCATCGGGCCGTAGTAGGGATTGGTGGCGGCATTGCAAACCAGCAGGTCGATGCCGCCCAGCCGTTTTCGCGTTTCGGCGACCATCGCCTCCAGTGCCGCCTTGTCGGAGATGCTGGCGGCAATGGCGATCGCGCGTTCTTCACCATGGCAAGCGTTGATCGCGGCGGCGACTTCCTCACAGGCGGCCTGCCTGCGGCTGGAGATCACCACGCGGGCACCCGCCGCCGCATAGGCTTCGGCAATCGCTCGGCCGATCCCGCGCGTGGATCCGGTGATAATCGCGACCTTCCCGGTCAGGTTGAACAGTTCCATGGATTTCCTCTCCAGAGCTCCGGCGGCTTTCTTCCCGCGTGATTAACGACCGGCTCCGGCCCTTTGCGCCTGATCCCACGCGGCGTGGGCCAGTGTGCCTATTTGTTCCACCGCCGTCGCGGCCTGGGTGCTGGAGGCATTGCCGTCGGCCAGCCTCTTCTTGACGCCTTGAAGGATGCCGATGAGGCGGAACAGATTATAGGCGAAGTACCAGTGCAGATCAGGCAAGCTCTCACGCCCTGTCAGCGTACAGTAGCGCTGAACGGCCTCATCCAGCGTGGGTATGCCCTCGCGGTCCAGATCGATGCCCGCCAATCCAGCACGACCGTCCCTGGGCAATGCCCAGTTCATGGCGAGATAGGCAAAGTCGGCTATCGGATCGCCGATGGTCGCCAGTTCCCAGTCGATTACGGCCCTGACCTGGCGATAATCCGGCGCGAAGATCAAATTGTCGATTCGATAGTCGCCATGGATGATGGACGTCGCGGTCTGCAGGGGCACAGTGCGGGGCAGCCAGTCGATCAGCCTTTCGACCTCAGCGATTTCCTCGGTCTGGGCGGCGCGATATTGTGTGGTCCAGCGACCCACCTGCCGGGTGAAATAATTGCCGGGGCGGCCAAAATCCTCAAGGCCCAGCGCGGCATAATCGATTTTGTGCAACGCAGCCAGGGTATCGATCATCGTTTCATAGACGCGCCGCCGTTCCCGCCTCGACACTTCGGGCAGGGCGCCGTCAAAATGGTTGGCCCCTTTCACCATCTCCATCAGGTAGAAGGGCGCGCCGATAACCGCGCTGTCCTGGCACAGGGCGATGGGGCGCGGGATAGGGAAGCCCGTGGGTTGGAGCGCGCTGAGCAGGCGATATTCGCGCTCAATCGCATGGGCGGAGGGCAAAAGCGGGCCAAAGGGTTTGCGCCGCAACACGATATCGCCGTCGGCCGTGCCAACCCGGTAGGTGGGATTGGACTGGCCGCCTGCGAATTTTTCGATGCGCAGGACGGGTGCATGGCGGGCTGCGGCTTGCACCAGCCATCGGGACAGGCTGGCTGCATCGATATCGGTCATGCCCTGACTTCCGGATAGCGAGCAAATTCCGACCGGGCAATGGCGCGGGCGTGAACTTCATCCGGACCGTCGGCAAGACGCAACGTGCGGATGTGTGCCCAGTCCGCCGCCAGGGAAAAATCGTCCGAAACCCCGGCGCCACCATGCGCCTGGACAGCATCATCGATAATCCGCAAGGTCATTTGCGGCGCCTGTAACTTGATCATCGCGATTTCGTCGCGCGCTGCCTTGTTCCCGGCGCGGTCCATCATGTCGGCAGCTTTCAGGCAGAGCAGGCGCGTCATTTCTATTTCGGTGCGGGCACGGGCGATCCGTTCCTCCCAGACCGAATGGTCACCGATGCGCTTGCCGAATGCCGTCCGACTGAGCAGCCGACGGGTCATGGCTTCCAACGCCTCCTCGGCGGCACCAATAGTCCTCATGCAGTGATGAATGCGTCCCGGCCCCAGGCGGCCCTGCGCGATCTCGAACCCACGCCCCTCCCCCAGGATCAGGTTTTCAGCAGGAACGCGAACATTGTCGAGCGCGATCTGGGCATGGCCATGGGGTGCGTGGTCATAGCCGTAAACCGACAGGGTTCGCTCTATCTTCACGCCGGGCGTGTCGAGATCGACCAGGATCATGGCCTGCTGGCGATGTCTGTCGCCATCCGGATTGGTCTTGCCCATGACGATGGCGACCTTGCATCGCGGGTCGCCCGCACCGGACGACCACCACTTGCGGCCGTTAATGACATAGTGATCGCCCGCCCGCTGGATGGAGGTGCGGATATTGGTCGCGTCAGACGAGGCAACTTCCGGTTCGGTCATCAGGAAGGCAGAGCGAATCTCTCCATCCATCAACGGCTTCAGCCAACGATCCTTCTGTGCACGCGTTCCATAGCGGTGCAGCACTTCCATGTTGCCCGTGTCGGGCGCGGAGCAGTTGAACAGTTCCGACGCCCAGGCGATGCGTCCCATTTCCTCGGCGCACAGCGCATATTCGAGGTTCGTGAGGCGTTCGCCGGAAAACAGGAATCTGTCGTCAACCAACGCCTCATGGGCCGGCGGCATGAAAAGGTTCCAGAGCCCGGCCGCCTTGGCTTTCGCTTTCAGCCGCTCGATCACCGGCAATGCCGACCAGCGATCTCCGCTCGCCAGTTCGCGCGCATAGTCACCGGCCGACGGCCTGACCTCGTCCTGCATGAAATCGCGTACCCGTCGCTGAAAGTCCAGCTCGCGATCCGTCTGCGTGAAATCCATGAATCCGCTCCCAATTATTCTGTTGTTTCGACCTTCAGGCGGCGCCCAGGACGGCCTTCACTTCCAGGAAATCGGCCAAGCCATATTTGCCGCCTTCCCGGCCATTGCCTGACTGTTTGTAGCCACCGAAGGGCGTGGTCATGCCACTGGCCCACATGTTGATGGTGACGATCCCCGCCCGAATCCGTGGCGCTACGGCCGCAGCCTTGGCAGGATCTCCCGAAATGACCGCCGACAGCCCGTAAACCGTATCGTTGGCCAGGCGGACAGCTTCATCCAGGTCACGATAGCTGGTGATGGTGGCAACGGGACCGAATGTCTCCTCACGGAAAATCCGCATGCCGGGATGAACTCCGGCAAGAAGCGTGGGGCGCACGAAATAGCCCCTGTCCAGTCCCTCTGGCCGGCCCGGGCCGCCGACGACGAGTGTCGCGCCTTCATCAATGGCGGAATCGATCAGGTGCTGGATCTTCTCGAACTGCGCCTTGTTGACGACCGGACCGATGTGAAGACCCGGCTGGTCCGGAGAACCCACGTCCACAGCCTGCATGATGGCGGCAATGATGGCCGTAGCGGCTTCCAACTCCGCTTCATGAACCAATATCCGGGTGGGCGCGATGCAGCTTTGCCCTGAATTGGCGAGCACTCCCTGCACGGTTAGCGGCAGTATGGACGCCAGATCCGCGCCGGGAAGTACCAGATTGGCTGCCTTCCCACCCAGTTCCTGATGGACGCGCTTGACGGTCGGAGCCGCGGCTTGGGCGACGAGAATGCCCGCCTGCGTCGATCCTGTGAAACTGATCATGTCGACGCCGGCATGGCGGGACATGGCGGAGCCGACCCCCGGCCCATCACCATGGACCAGATTGAAGACTCCGGCTGGTACGCCCGCCTTTTCGAGAATCTCGGCCAGGATCACGGCGCATCCAGGGGTTTCTTCGGACGGCTTGAGGATGATCGTGTTGCCAGCGGCAAGCGCCGGTGCGATCTTTGCGCAAATCTGGTTGAGCGGCCAGTTCCATGGCGTAATCAAGCCCACGACACCGATCGGTTCGTGCAGAATGCGGGCGCCGTCCACCTGTTCCTCAAACGGGAAATCGCGAAGCGCCGCCAGTGTTCCCATGATCTGGCCCAGGCCAGCGGCGACCTGCGCGGCCTGCGCAAAGGATATCGGCGCGCCCATTTCCTCGCTGACCGCCTTGGCCAGATCGCCTGCCCGCGCTTGATATTCCCCGACAATCCGTTCCAGAAGCTGGATGCGATCGGCGACCGGCCTGGCACCATAGCGTTCAAAGGCATCTCGCGCTGCGGTCACCGCGGTATCGACATCCTGCGCATTGCCCAGGGTCAGCCATGCGACCGCTTCCTCCGTGGCCGGATTGATGACCGTCCTGGTTTCGCGGCCCGCGCTTTCGATCCACGAACCGCCGATGAAATGCCTGTCATACACACGCATGGGTATCTCCTTGAAATCTGTTCTGTTGATGGAAGTGGAGGGAAGACCGTTCCGGCCCCGCCAAGGACTGCATTCAGTCCCTCATCTTCCGTTTTCCGGCACGATCGGGTCATCCGGCATTGTTACGCCTTCCGGCGAAGCCTGCCATGTAACGAGCAGTATCAGGACCCCGCCGGACAGGAATGTTCCGACACTGAACCACAAGGCGCCAATAGCCCCGAAATGATCGACAATGATGCTGGCCATGAAAGGCACCAGCGCTGACCCGGCCAGTTGGCTGACCGGCAGATAGAGTACTGCACGCCGCCGGCGATCCACCGAGATCAGCATGCCGGTGTAGAATGGTTGGCCGAACAGCCACAAAAATCCATAACCCGCGACAAAGACCCACGGCACCCACGCCACCGCTCCCGCCAATGCGAGTACCGCCACCAGCACCGGTTGGATCATGGCAGCAGCCAGGATGACGGCACGATCCGCCAGATATTCTCCCCACCGCGCGGCGGCGAAGGCGCCGATGACCTGGCTGCCAAGGCACAATGCGACAAGCGATCCCCGCTGGCCTGAACTATAGCCGAAATGCCCAAGAACGACGCCGAGATAACTCCATGTGGCGATGATGCCGCCAATATAGAGACCCGCCGTTGCCAACAGGACTATGCCGTTCCCGGGTATGCCGCCCCCCGCCGGATCGGGCGGAGGAGGACGAAGGCGGCGGGGCGCCCATGGAACCATCATCAGGCTCGCCACGCCCGACAGGGACAGGATCAGCAAGGCTCCGTCGGTTGCCGAACCCCGCCAGAGGACGGAAGGCATGAACTGGGCGACGACAAGTTGCAGGATTGTCTGCGCCGCAAGGAAGAAGGCCGACAGACGCTCCGGGTTTACGCTTGTCGCTATCGCGGATCCGGCCAACGCCAGCAGAGTGCCTTCCCCTACTCCTGCCATGCCGCGCCCCATGGCCAGCCACGGCAACCCAGATCGGCCGACGAGCAGCAAGTTGGCCAGGACCAACAATATGCTGCCTCCGGCGAGGACAGCCTGCGTTTGCATGAACCGCAACAACCGGAGCCCGCCGAGCGACCCCAGCGCGATCATCGTCAGTTCGCACATCGCCAAAGGACCGACCCCTCCTTCGGACAGGCGACCTTCGACCGTCAGGGCGCCCAACAGAATTGGCTCGACTCCAAGGACAAGCAAGCCGATGGAACCGGCTGCCAGACAGACCGGAATATGGCCGTGTCCCAGTCGGTTCGCATCGTGCATCAGAAATTGATCCTTGCGTATACGCCTGCGACCCGTGGCGGAGCATAGCTCAATTCATCGACGCCCAAACTGTCGATGGGTGAAATATAGAGCAGATAGGTCTTGTTGAAGAGGTTCTTGGCGAACACACCCATCTCAATCTTGCTGTTGGATGAACGCCAGCCGATCTGACCGTTGACGACCGTTGCGGGACCGTCGGACAGTCGGTTCCGCTGCGTGTTGTCGAAAAAGACCCGGCTGCGCCAGTTGGCGTCGATGCTCGACACGATCGCGCTGCCGTCTGCCAGGGGCATGTTATAGCTGATGGAGCCCCCGATCGACCATTTGGGCGAGTTTTGCAGGACATTACCGGAGAAATCCTGTCCGTCCGACACATATTTCAGAATCTTGCTGTCAAGATAGGCGACCGATAAGGAGAAGCTCAGATTGCGGGATATTTCGCCTGCCAGTTCCGCTTCGCCGCCATAGGAGCGGGAACTGGCGGCATTATCGAGTATTTGCATGGTCAGGCCGTTGCGCAAGACCTGCGAGAAAACCTGCTGGTTCTGATAATCATAATAGAAAGCGGACAAGTTTGCGCGGATCTTACGACCGAACAAATTTGTCTTCAGACCGACCTCATAAGCGTTCAGGATTTCGTTGTCATAAGGTTCGATCTGCTCAATACTGCTGGCCAATCCCCCAAAAAAACCGCCGGACTTGTAACCGCGATTGTAAGTGGCGTAGATGCGCGCATCAGTCCCCAGTCGGTAATTGATGCCGGCGCGGCCAGACCAGTCGCTGAAGGTCTTCCGGCCGTTGAAATGCAGCAGGACAGCCAGGCCATTATCAACCTGGCTGGTATAATTCAGGGATTTCCGGTCTGCCGACCAGCGTAGACCGCCCGTTAACGTCAGACGATCTGAAACATCGTAATCAGCCTGGCCGAACACCGCATAGCTGTCGACCTTCTGGATGTTAGGCCACCCAAAGACTCCCACCGAATTTTCGATGCTGAGACCTGTCGGATTGTTGTCCGTAATGAACATCGGGCGCAAATCCCGCAGGGTGTCGAACGAACTGTCGTCATTTAGATGATCGTGCATGTAATAAGCGCCCGCCACCCACCTGAGGCGCGTCTGCCCGTGGGATTGCAGGCGCAATTCTTGGCTGAACTGACGCTGCTTGGTATGGAAATGCCCTTCGATCATCTGCAGCGGGCTGGCGTCGGTATTTTCCCGGTCGTCGCGCCAGGCATTCTGATAGGCAGTAATGGCAATCAGATCGACTGCGCCCATTTCGATGGTGGCGGATAGGTTTGCGGTGGTGACATCCACCTTGTCCTTGCCGTCCACATTATCTTCCAGCGATCGGGGACGCGGATCGGTATCGCTATAGCCCAACAGGTCCGTACAGCCGGATGAATTGTAATATGCGGGCGCGCATAGCCCGTCGGAACCGGCAAATTGCGGTGCAGTGGGGAACAGGGAACGATGCTTGACCTGAATCGCGTCGCCGCGGTTCCGGAAAAAGCTCGCCTGGGCAAGAATTTCCACATTGCTGGCCGGCGTGAACAGCAACTGGCCGCGCACCGCCCAGCGGTCCGCGGCTCCGGCCTCACGGCGCGTCAGACGATTGTCAGCAAAGCCATCGCTGCTCACCCTTTGGCCGGAAACGCGGAAAGCCAGCTTGTCCGCGATTATCGGACCGCCGACGCCCGCATTCAATGTGACGCTGCTATACTCGCCATAGTCGACCGACGCGTCGCCGGTATATTTCCAGGTCGGACGTTTCGTGATGACATTGATCGCCCCGCCAGTGGTATTCCGCCCATATAAAGTGCCTTGCGGACCGCGGAGCACTTCAATCCGATCAATGTCATAGAAGCCGGCGAGCTGCGCGAGGGGCGAACCGACATAGACGCCGTCGACATAAATCCCGACGCCGCTTGCCGAACCTGGATTGAAGTCGGAAAGCCCCACGCCTCGGATGAAGATTTTGGGATTGGCGGCCGCATCCGATGTGGTGAGCCGAAGGCCCGGCACGATATTGTTGAGATCAAGCGCGCTGGTTATATGGCGGTTCTGGACGTCTTTGTCCGCAAGCGCTGAAATGGCGATAGGAACGTCCTGCAACCGTTCGCTGCGTTTGTTGGCGGTCACGACGATATCGGCAGGTTCTCCGGCACCAGGGCCGCGATCGCTGGCAGGGCCTGTCTGCGCTGCGGCCGGAACGGCGAGAAGCAGAAGGGACAGGGCTGAACTGGCCAAGAGGTAATTTCGTATCATGCTTTCCCCCTTTGATGTCTTGATTTGTCGTTGGCGCCTCGATCAACCGAGATCCACTTCCTGATGCCGTGACAAGGTTCCAAAAAGATAGTGAAGATTACCATATAGACAAGACTATTTTTTATATCGTTTTTCGCCAGATGCTGTTAAGCGCGCTTTCTGCCCTGATCTCCGGCGATTACCTGTGCCAGTAACGTGCCGAAAAAGCGCGACCAGGCCGGGGGGAGCCCCCGTCGAGAACGAGGGTGACGACGTCGCAAAGGGGTAACGTAGGTTAGATTAGAAAGGTGATTCGGGGACGTTTATGACCAGAGAGAAGCCGAAAGCGCCAAGAGCGTCGAAAGGAAAATCTCCCGCCGGGAAGAGCGCGGCCGACCAGATATCCCTGAATACGAAAATGGAACCTTCGCAGGATCGCGCGAAGGCGACATTCGAACTGATCCTTGAAGTAACCGGCGAACTGCTGGGAGAAGTCGGGATCGAACGGCTATCGACCAACATGGTGGCGCAAAGGGCCGGGCTGACGCCGCCCGCACTCTATCGCTATTTCCCCAACAAATACGCCATATTGCGGGAAATGGGGCGACGGCTGCTCGCGGCCGAGGATGAAGTCGTGTTCGAATGGCTGGCGGCGGGCAATGCCGAGCGCCCGACCACCCTGGAAGAGGATGTGCAACGCAATGTCGAGTTGCTGCGCCGTGTCAGGAAAATCGCGCAGGATCAACCGGGCGGCGCGTGGATTCTCCGGGTGATGCGCGCCGTTCCGATCCTGCGCGAAGTGCGGGCCGAATCGATCGATGCCGTTGCCGACGCCCTATATCAACGGCTGCGGCCCGTCCGTCCCGACCTGGACGAAGAGAGACTACGGGCTGCGACCGTTTTGAGCACCAGTCTGACGACCGCCGCGAATGAGTTGATGATCGATAATCCGGCACTGGAAGGGCATGTCGCAACAGAGGTCGCACGAATGATGGCCCTTTATTATCGCGACCTTATCGGCGAGAATTAAGGAAGATCATTACTGCCGGAACGCCATGATTGTCGGCGCAACCGGGCCACTATATTCGGCCCGGCCAGCCATGCCTGTCGACTACTCCCTTTGACCCCGAAACCTTCCACGACGTCAGTCTGTGGCGCCGCACGGCCATGCGCCTTGTCGTCTGACGCTGCAACAACTGGCCCCAGCCGCTGGGAAAGCGACACTGGGCGGCACAAAAGATAGTCATCATTATTTTTTTCTTGACAACAGATGGGATGTCGCGCTGTTTACCGGCAACGATGAACAGGAGACTTGGCTCATGAAGCGACAGGCAGATCAGGCGCTGAAAGCGCGCGCGTTGAAAGTGATTCCCAACGGAATGTACGGGCATGAGTCGACCCGGCTTCTGCCGGAAAGCTTCCCGCAATTTTTTGAGCGTGCCGAGGGGGCCTATATCTGGGACGAGGATGGAAACCGTTATCTGGATTTCATGTGTGCCTATGGCCCAAGCCTGTTCGGCTACGGCCTCAAGTGCATCAATGATGTGGCGATCGATCAGATGTCCCGGGGCGATACGCTGACCGGACCGTCGCCCCTAATGGTGGAACTGGCCGAAACGATGGTGTCGATGGTCAGCCATGCTGACTGGGCCATGTTCTGCAAGAACGGCACTGACGCAACCACCATGGCCATGATGTCGGCGCGCGCGCAGACGGGTAAAAGGATCGTGCTGGTCGCGCAGGGTGCCTATCATGGAGCCGCGCCCTGGTGTACGCCGGTCCCCGCTGGGACACTGCCTGAGGATCGCGCGTTCCACCGCAGCTATATCTACAACGATGTCGAAAGCCTGAACGCGGCGGTGGAGGCTGCTGGCGATGATCTGGCTGCGATCTTTGCCTCACCGTTCAAGCATGACGTGTTCGCGGATCAGGAATTGCCGGACCGGGCTTATGCGCACCGCGCCAGGGAACTTTGCGATGCGACGGGCGCCATGCTGATCATCGATGAAGTGCGTGCGGGATTCCGGCTGGCCCGCGATTGCAGCTGGGCACTGGTGGACGTCAAGCCGGACCTCAGTTGCTGGGGAAAATCGCTCGCAAACGGTCTTCCAATCTCCGCGCTTCTTGGGTCCGACCGCTGCCGTGAGGGTGCGGGTTCCATCTACGTTACCGGATCGTTCTGGTTCTCGGCGGTACCCATGGCGGCTGCGCTGGAGACGCTGAAGCTCATCCGGGACAGCGACTATCTCGAACAGGGGATAAAGCTGGGCACGCAGTTGCGCGAAGGGCTGGATGCCGTTGCAGCTCGTCACGGTTTCACCTTGCGGCAGACCGGTCCGGTCCAGATGCCGCTTATCATGTTCGCCAATGATCCGGATTGCCGCATCGGCTATGCCTGGACGGAAGAAATGCTGAAGCGGGGTGTCTACATGCACCCCTGGCATAATATGTTCCTGTGCGCTGCCATGACGGAGGCGGATATCGCCATGACCGTTGCCGTCGCCGACGAAGCATTTGCCGTCATCGCGTCACGCCTGTCCTCGCTTCAGCCACATCCCCTATTGATGGCGATGGCCGAGACCGAAGGCGCAGAGGCGGCGTGAGGGGAGAGAGGACATGACGAACCGCTGTGACCTGATGGCGGTCGGCCTGACGACCCTGGACGTGACGGTCTATCCCGTTGACGCCTTGCCCGAACCGGACGGCGGACAGTTGGTGGAGCGTATCTGCCTTGCACCAGCAGGGACGGCCGCCGGGACAGCCTATGTCGCGGCAAAACTGGGATTGTCCGCCACCATCGTGTCTGCTGTGGGATCTGATCCGCAGGGCCGCATTGTCCGCTCCATGCTGGAAGAAGGCGGCGTCGACACGGCCATGCTGGAAACCAGTGATGCAATGCCGACATCGACGACCGTCCTGCCGGTCCGGTCCGATGGCGCGCGACCCATTTTCCACATGATAGGCGCCAGCGTCATGGCCGACATCCCGGCCGGCGCATGGGCAGCGGCCAATCAGGCAAAGGGCGTTCATTGGGGGGCAGTGGGCTTCCCTGGCGTAAAGGACAGCGGAGCAGATTTTCTACGAGCGGCACGGACGGCAGGGGCGTTCATCACATGTGATCTGATCGTACCGTCCGAAGAGTCGATGCAGGATCTTGCCCGATTACTACCCTTTGTCGATCTGTTCATGCCGAGCCTTTCGGAGATCAGCTATCTTGCCGGCACCGAAGATCCGAACGAGGCAGCAGCCTTTTTCATGAATCTCGGTGCCGGAGGGTGCGTGTTCAAGATGGGGGCGCAAGGCGCCTTGCTGATTACCAGGGAACAGAAGATCGCGGTGCCCGGGTTCAATATCGTTCCTGTCGATACGACCAGTTGCGGAGATTCCTTTTGCGCCGGCTTTCACGCCGCCCGCGGCCGGGACTTGCCGCTTGAGGATTGCCTCCGTTTTGCCAGTGCAACCGCGGCGCAAGTGGCGCAGGCGGTCGGGACCACTGGCGCGTTGCAAGGCTTCGATACGACATGGGATTTCGCCCGGACAGCACCATTGCGGCAGGGGATTGCAGCGTGAGCAAAGAACTGGAACTGCGCAAGACTATCGTCGCGGTGATGCGGAAAATGGACGCGCGAGGCCTCAATCGCGGCACTTCGGGTAATGTGTCGGCGCGCTGGCGGGATGGCATGCTGGTCACACCCTCCGGTGTCGTCCCGGATGAACTGACGCCTGACACCATCACATTTGTCAGGGAAGACGGATGGACTGCACCCGAAGGACCGCGTCCGTCGAGCGAATGGCGCATGCATATGGGCGTCTATGAAAGGCGGCCTGACGCCCAAGCCGTTGTCCATTGTCACGCCCGCCACTCGACCATCCTGGCTTGCGCCGGACGAGAGATACCGCCGTTACACTATATGGTGGCGGTGGGTGGAAAGGCATCCGTGCCGGTTGCTCCCTATGCCACTTTCGGCAGCGACGATCTGGCGAAAAATGTGGTGACCGCTCTGGATGGGCGGCGGGCCTGCCTGATGGCCAATCATGGGCTGATCGCCGTCGGTCCGAACCTGTCTTACGCCTTCGCGATAGCGGAAGAGATTGAGGAACAGGCAGCCATATATTGGGGCACACTGGCCATTGGCGGCCCTGTCCTCCTGGAACAGGATGAAATGGACAGAATATTGGACGCCTTTTCCCGATACGGCCAACGTTGAACGTCCGTGGTCGGAGCATGTTCGCTGCAATACTGTCTTCAGGAGTGACCCATGACTGATCTGCGGCAGTTTTTCGCCGGTAAGGTGGTCCTGATCGTCGGCGCGTCGTCGGGCATGGGTCGAATCTTTGCGAGGCGGATCGCAGCAGAGAAAGCCCTGGTGGCCGCCACCGCGCGCCGCGCTGGAAAACTCGAAACGCTAGTGCAGGAAATCACTGCAGGCGGCGGCACATGCGCCGTCTTCCCGGCCGATGCGCAGGATGAAGAGGCCGCCGCCCAGGTTGTGCGTGACGTCGTGTCCCGTTTTGGCCGGATCGACGTGGTCGTGCTCAATGCTGGGGGCGCCCCCGCGATTGACATGCGGCGGATGAATGCCGCCGAGGTCAAAGCCTACATGCGGTCCAACTATGATGTAGTCGTCAACTACCTCTTTCCCGTTCTGGATCAGATGCGCACGCAAATGGGCGGTCTGGTCGTACACACCAATTCGCTGGCCGGACTGATCGGCGTTCCGTTGCAAGGGCCATATTCAGCAGCGAAAGGCGGCGCAAAGCTTCTGATCGATACTTGCCGCATCGAATTCGCCCAATATGGCATCCGCTTTCTAACCGTCTATCCGGGATTTGTCGCGACCGAAGCGACCGTCGGCGATGGCATGCCCTCCCCCATGGAAATCTCCGAAGAGAAGGCTGTCGATCACATTCTACATGCGATCAGGAAGGGACATATCCATTATCCGTTCCCCTGGCGCACTGCCGCGCTTACCCGGTTGGCCCTGATGCTGCCGGTCCGGGTCCGGGACCGGATTCTGGCGCGCGAGCTTCCGGCACTAGCCGACGGGAAATAGCGTCCAGCATCCGGACCGCACGGTCACGTCAGGCTGCGCATCCCTGAATTCAGTCACCCAGGCATTGCAATTCTTGCCACGGGCGCAGCGATGTTGCGCCCGTGGCGGCTCATGGGACGCGGTTCGGCCCCTGCCGGCCGAGTTCATATGATCCCAAGGGAATTACAAATTCCTTGCAGGCTTGAAAAGCCGATCAATGATCGATATATAAACTCGATCATTGATCGGAAAGGTTCGCTTTCATGGCATCAAATCCCCTACCTTCACCGCCCAGCTTTCCTTTTGTCGGGCATCTTTTCGAACTGGATGGCCAGACGCCATTGCAAAGCCTGACGCAACTTTGCGCCAAGCATGGTCCGATTTTCCGACTATCCGTGCTGGGCCAATCTACTATCGTCGTCAGCGCCCAGAAATATGTGAATGAACTGTGCGACGAGAGCCGCTTCGGCAAGCATGTGCACAGTGCCCTTGTCAGCCTTCGTCCCGCAGTAGGCGACGGCCTGTTCACGGCTTATGGCGATGAACCCAATTGGGCACTCGCGCATCGCATCCTGATGCCAGCCTTCGGTCCGCTGGGGATCAGGGATATGGTGGGCAAGATGCTCGACATCGCGCACCAGATGTTCGATCGTTGGGAGCGTTTTGGACAGGATGCGGAAATCGACGTTGCTGACGCGATGACGCGGCTGACGCTCGATACGCTGGCCTTGTGCGCGTTCGATGTCCGGTTCAACAGCTTCTATCGGGAAGACATGCATCCATTCATCGACGCGATGGTCGATACGCTGCTGGAGGCTTCCGCGCGGGATCGCCGCCCGGAATTCGTTACCCGCGCCATGCTCGGCAAACGCCGCCAGTTCGAACGCGATATTGCTGTGATGCACGACATGGCGGATGCGCTGATGGCCACGCGGCGGAAAGAAGGTCGGGTCGGGCAGCGCGGCGATCTGCTGGATTCGATGTTGACCGGTATCGATCCGGTGACCGGTGGACGCTTGGCTGATGAAAATATCCGCCACCAGCTTGTGACCTTTCTGATCGCAGGGCATGAAACGACCAGCGGCCTTCTGTCGTTCGCAACCCATTTGCTGCTGGAAAATCCGGATATTCTGGAAAAAGCGCAGCAACTGGTGGATTCCGTTCTGGGTGATCGTGATCCAAATCTCGATGATCTGGCGGATTTGAAGTTCATCGAGCAGATATTGATGGAATCGCTGCGCCTGTGGCCCACGGCACCCGCATTCGCCGTCACACCGCATGCGCCCACCATGCTCGCCGGTCTCTATCCGCTCAAGCCGGGAGATGAACTGCTGATATTGCTGCCCGCGCTGCACCGCGATCCGGCAATATGGGGAGAGGATGCGGCGCTGTTCCGGCCGGAACGCTTTGCGGATGGTATGGCAGAACGCCTGCCGCCCAATAGCTGGAAGCCTTTCGGCAATGGGCAGCGCGCCTGCATCGGCCGCGGTTTCGCGATGCAGGAAGCCCTGCTGGTCCTGTCGATGATGTTGCAGCGGTTCGACATAAGCCGCGCCGATCCGGATTATCGGCTCAAGGTCGCAGAAACGCTAACCATGAAGCCGGAAGGATTGCGCATCCGCGCGCGCCGGCGCCAGCCCCCAGGCATCGTGCCCGTGCTGCGAACGCCCTCCGAAACCAGCACCGCTGCCCAGGCGCGGCAATATCTCGGTGCGGACGGGACGGATACACCGCTGCTGATATTATATGGAAGCAATTCCGGATCGAGCCTGGCCTTCGCCCGTCAGATCGTGACTGATGGCGCAGCGCGCGGCTACCGGCCCCGTCTGGCCGCGATGGATGAAGCGGTCGCCGACCTGCCCAAGGATGGCGCTGTCGTGATCGTGACGGCATCTTATGAAGGATTGCCGCCCGACAATGCCAGGCAGTTCGTTGCATGGCTCGATCAGCTGGAGCCGGGCATGCTGACGGGTGGGCGCTTCGCGGTATTGGGCTGTGGCAACAGGCAATGGGCGCGTACCTATCAGGCGATCCCCTCACGGGTCGATGACGCGTTGGAAAGGGCAGGCGCAAGCCGTCTTGTCGAACGCGGAGTCGCGGATGCCGCGGGCAATTTCGTGGAAGCGGCGGAAGCGTGGATGGCAGGATTATGGCCTGCCCTTGCCGAAGCCTTTGGTGGCGGGGAATGCCTGCGGTCTGTGGAGCCGACAATCGAAATGCTGCCCCCGTTGCGGGGGCGTTCGCTGGGCGGTTTCCGGCCCGGCAAGTGCCTGCGCAATGTTCCGCTGACACGGGGGGGAATGCTGGAGGCCGCCAGCGACAAGCGACATTTCGAGATCGCCCTGCCGCCAGGGCTGAGCTACCAGCCGGGCGATCATTTGTCGGTGTTGGCAAGCAACCCCGTGGAGACAGTGAACAGGGCGTTGCACCGGCTCGGACTGGACCCGGACATGCGCCTGGTCGTTCGTGACGATGCGGGGCTGACCCTGCCTTTGCCCGCCAGCGAAGCGGTCAGCGTGCGGGAACTGCTATCGGATTTTGTGGAACTGGAACAGCCCGCGACGATGCCGCAGCTTCGTCTCTTTGCGCAGTCAACCCAATGTCCCCCCGAACGCGCGCGGGCACAGGCCATGCTGGACCCGGCCGTTTTCGAACGGGAAGTCACCGAATGCCGGCTGGGAACATTGTCGCTTCTGGAAAGCCTGCCGTCCTGCAGCGTTGATCTGGCAGCCCTGCTTGCAGTCCTGCCGCCCATGGCGCCCCGCCGCTATTCCATCGCCTCGTCCCCGCTCGCTGACGCCGGACGATGCGCGCTGACGGTATCGATCGTCGATGCCCCGGCTCGATCGGGCAAAGGCCGTCATCTCGGCGTTGCATCCAATTTCCTGGCGCGTCTGGAGGATGGTGCGCAGTTGGCAGTCGCTCTGCACCCGGGGCCGCGCCATTTCCGGTTACCTGAGGACCCGGCCACGCCGATCATCATGATCGCAGCGGGAAGTGGCATCGCGCCGTTCCGTGGCTTTGTGGAGGAACGGGCGCTGCGGCGTGGTGCCGGGGAAACCACCGGGCCGGCGCTGCTCTTCTTCGGCTGTCGCCACCCAGACAAGGACTGGCTCTACCGTGATGAGTTCGCCGCATGGCAAGCCGATTCTGTGGTTGACGTGCGCCCTGCATTCTCCCGCGCACCCCAGGACGGCCACCGTTATGTGCAAGGCCGTCTGGTTTCGGACGCAGCGGATATTGCCACGCTGATTGGCAGAGGCGCCCATATCTATGTTTGTGGAGACGCCATGACGCTGGTGCCTGAGGTTGAGAGGCTGATCGTTGAAATTGCTGGCCGGGCGCTCGATAGGGATCCGGAGCAAGCCTATCGCCTTCTGGTTGACGAGGGACGTTATGCCGTGGATGCCTTTGCCTGAATTTCCCGGAAGGAAGAACGGCGACAAGACGAAGGGAAGGATCAGGACAAGGCATGATGGAACAGGATAATCTGGCCGACCGTGTCGCACCACGGTCGGCATTGAAACAGGAACGTAGCCGGCAAAGGCAACAGGCCCTGCTGGACGCAGCAGAGGAGATGATCGCAGAGGCCGGGCTTGACGGGCTGTCGATGCGAGAGGTGGGCAGGCGCGCTGGTCTGCCCATTGCATCAGTCTATCATTATTTCCCGTCGGCGCCGGCAATGGTTCGGGAACTGGCCACCCGGCAGTTGGCGCGTCTGGGCGCCCTGGTCGAGCATCGCCTTTCCACAGGAGAGGAGCTGGTAAAATCAAACATCGGCATCCAATCGCTCGCGGGGCATATCGTTTCCGATCTGGCGGCCTATCTGGCCGAGGCAAAGGCCGCGCCCGCGATTTGGAATGCGCTTCGTTCCAACCCGGAACTGCGCCTGCTCGACCGCGCCGACACGATCGAAAATGCCCGCAATCTCGCTCCCTTTCTGACTGCTCTTGATCCGGGCGTGTCTGGACAGGTGGCGGAAGCTCTGGCGATCGTGATTCTTGAAACGGTTGCAATCAATCTGATGTTCGCGATGGAATGTTCCGAACCGCAGCAGGGCGCTCAACTCGCCGCGTTGCGGCTTTTCCTTTCAGCGGCGATCCGGGGGCTGGCGCAGGGAGAGGCGTAAACCAGTCCGGCGCTCGTCAACAGCAGGGTGCGATCAGCATGATGGGGCCTGGCCCTCTATCCTTCAAATGCACCGGGTGTCTGCTCCAGCGAAACTGTGTCCGTTATCATCGACCGAGGCGCAACATTCCCAAAATCGAGCGAACGGCGTGAAGGTGAAGCTGAAGGGCGGCGGGCAAGGAGGTGCGTCAGGGTAACACGACCTTTGGCGACGATACTCATATGCGCCCCGACAAGCGCTTCGCGCGGGCCGCAGCGATATTGTTCGTCGATGCGGCGGTGTGATTGCCGTACGCGAATAATCTGCCAGCTTCGACGCCCCCTGCAGAATTGCCTTGTTCGGCGCGAGGGCCGCGACAAGCCGCTCCAGCCGGGCATCGCCAGGCTCCAACTCCTTTATCCGGCACGCCTGATCGACCTTCAGCCCGCCATGTCCTGGCGCCACGGATGCAGCGCCGGGTCCGGAGTGTGGATTGGAAGGCGTAGGAGAAGCGCTCCGACTGGTGCCTTGACAATTAAGAATAGTAGTGATAGCTACTATATTCTGTTCAACGGTCTGGTGTTCCCATGATTAAGCCTCGCGATATTCGATTCCCGCTTGATTCCGCCCTGAGCTCCGACTGGAATGGGTCGGACTGGTTCCGCACCGCCTTCTTCAATGCGATGTCGATCCTGTTTCCCTATGGCGAGAAGTCGTTCATCGACAGCGTTCGCGCCAACGAGAAGGCAGCGACAAGCCCAGCCCTGAAGGCTGCGGTGCGGGGTTTCATGGCGCAGGAATATGTCCACCGCCGAGAGCATCAGCACTTCAACGAAGAATTGTGCGTCGCGCGGGGTTATAGCCTTGACTGGCTGGAAGCTGCGATCCGGAGCGATTCCGAGGAATTGCAAGATCTCGACCCACTGTTCTGGCTGGCGACGACTGTCGCATATGAGCATCTGACCGCAACGATCGCGGGCGGCATTCTTGGCCGGACAAACTGGCTTGACGGCGCCGATGCCGGGATAGCCAAAATGTGGCGTTGGCATGCGATCGAAGAGATCGAGCACAAGAGTGTGGCCTTCGATGTCTATCTGGCTGCGGGCGGCACCCACGCAATGCTGCGAAAGGCCATGGTTTTGATGAGCTTCGAGTTCCTGGTACGTTTCCAGACGCGCAGCCTGTGGCACATGTATCGGCGCGATCGCCCTCCCCTGGGTCGGACATTGGTGCAGGCTGCAAGGTTCCTGTTTGGCAAGGGCGGGCTGATCCGTGGCAATTGGCGCCACTACTGGGCCTTTTTCCGCAGCGACTTCCATCCCGATCACATTGACGACGTTGTCATCCTGAACCGCGCGATTGCGGCTGACGGTCTGGCGCATACATGATTGCCAGGGGCTGACCTTGCGCGCGCCTCTCCGGAGAGGACAGGATGTATCGATCGACCGATCATGCACTATTGTGCCGTTGGAGAGCTTCGGGTTCGATTTGCGCAACGACAATCCACCCCGCCGCGTCAATGTATCGGCGAGCAGAGCATGTGAGGTGGTCCCGCCATTTTGGACAGGTTTTCGTCTGTTTTGCTTTCGGTCTGATCCGCGACTTAGGGCTTGTTCGTAATCGCTTCGAAGGTCTGGGCGTAGTGATGCTGGAGCAAGGTGATCGCGCGATCGGCGTCGCGATTGATGCATGCATCGACCAGATCGCGATGTTCCTGCAGCTCATTGCGCTCCAGGACCTGCTCCAGCGCGAGAAGACGGTAGCGTTCCGCGGCGTCGAACAACTGGCCGCTGATCCGCTTGATCCACCGGCTGCCGCACCCGCCGATGAGGGCAAGGTGGAAGTCCTTGTGCCGGCTTTCCCATTCGGAACTTTCGCCCTGGCCCGTCTCCCCGCGATGGGTTCGCGACAGATGATGGAGCGCGAGTATGAGATTCTCCTCCCATGCCAGGTCGAACCGATCGATCGATTCACGAATGGCCAGGCCATCGATCCAGCAGCGCGTCTTGACGAGTTCCTTCAGTTCCTCGGCGCTCACCGGCGCGACACGAAAGCCCTTCTGCTCCTCGAGCGCGACGAAGCCTTCTGAAAGAAGCCGGTTGAGCGCTTCCCGAACCGGGCTGCTGGCCGTGTTGAACCGCTTGCGCAGGGCTTCGGCACGGATCTTCTCGCCAGGACGCATCCGCCCGCTGAGAATGTCGGCGCGCAACTGCGCATAGACGGACTGGGTCAACGTCGCCGTTTGCCGCTCGCCAGCCCCCTCCGGCGTGGCGATGGTGTCCACTGCAGAAAGGGCAAATTTGCCTTTCAAAGGCATTCGATCATCTTCTCTTCTGGAAGGAAGGCGGAAAACAGCATGAGACATATTCAGATGGGCCTTGCGGGTTCTGCTCCGCCTGCGTTCATGCGTGCGAGGGCGGTTCGGTGTGCGACGCGATCGAGCAATGTCACCATTTCTTCCAGTTCGCCGGCGGGCAGATCCTGGGTGATGAAGACGATGCGCGTGCGCTGATCCTCGTCGGGCCATTCGGGAAGCCAGGTCAGGTTGTGCAGCAGATGCTGCGCGCCCTGGATGACGGCGGGCTGGCCGGGTTCCTCCCTGACATTCACCAGCCCCTTCACCCGGAGCAGATTGGCGCCGAGATGCTTTTCCAGGGACGTCAGCAGCAGGTTCAGAGCCTCGCGCGGGAGCGGCTCGTCCCGGATCAGGTTGAACGACGCGATGCCACTGTCATGCGCATGCGCTTCATGGCCATGCTCCGCATCCGCCGCTTCATGGGTGGGAGCCGCGCCAAGGGCGGCCTCCATCCAGCTCTTCGCGGCTTGTGGATCCTCTCTCGGATCGGCCATCAGCTTGCGCATCACGCCCACCGGATCGGCCGCCAGGTCATCGCTTTCCAGCACAGGAGCGGTGCGGTTGATCTGGCCCAGGCGGGCGATCAGCGCCGCCTTGCGCGCTGCCCGCTCCGCAGGTTCCAGCAGGTCCGTCTTGGTCAGGAGAATGCTGTCCGCCAGCGCGACCTGCCGCACGGAAACGGGATGATCCGCCAGGGTTGCCTCCGCGTTCACCGCATCGACGGTCGCAACGACCGCGCCCATCCGGAAGAGCCCCTCAAGCGTGGGTTCGGACAGGAAAGCCTGGAGGATGGGGCCCGCCTCGGCCAGGCCGGAGGTTTCGATGACGACATGGTTGAAATCGACCTCGCCGGCCTCACGGGCATGATAGAGCCGGTTGAGGGTCTGGATGAGGTCGCCAAAGACCGTGCAGCACAGGCAGCCATTTTCCAGCACCATGATCGTATCGTCGCTCGCCGTGGTGAGGGCGTGATCGATCCCGATCTCTCCAAACTCGTTTATGATCACGGCGGTGTGCGTCATCGCCGGATCGCGCAGGGCGCGATTGAGCAATGTGGTCTTTCCGCTGCCGAGAAAGCCGGTCAGCACTGTGACCGGCGTCCTCATATCCTGTTTGGGAGTCAGCATGCGCGCGCTCAGGCAGGTGCGCGGTGGTTGGGATACAGCTGCGGGCGAAGCGCGGGCCTGGCCATGCCGTATTTGGGCGCATAGTCGGTCGTCGCGCCGAGTTCCTCGGCCGCGTGCCATGCCCAGCGAGGGTCGTAGAGCGCGTCGCGGCCGATCATCACGAAATCGGCCTTGCCGGAGGCGATGATCTCTTCAGCCTGCTGGGCGCTGCCACCGATGAGGCCGACCGACATGGTCG
>NZ_JBEGHQ010000009.1:0-30527 GCF_040676285.1 Sphingobium sp. LMC3-1-1.1
AGCTGGGCGGCATCAATCCCCATGACTGGCTGACCCAGGCCCTATCCGCGCTCGCCAACGGCCACCCGGCCAATCGAGTGTATACGCTCATGCCCTGGATCAACGTGGGCTGAGAACACCGCTTACGCTCAAATCATACAACAGGTCACCGAAGGTGGACATGTGCTTCCTTCACTGCTGGCACTTCAACTCCGTGAAGCTGTGTCGTCCTTAACTCTCGATAGCTTCTGCTGCCGCCAAGCCGATCAGAATGCCCGTCGAGCGTGCTGAGATGACCGCAGGCCTACTGCTCAGCGGGGGCGGCCGCGCCTCTCGCCCGCGCTTCCGCTTCCTCGATCTCCTGCGGCAGCATCATCACCTGGAAGCCGTCCGCATCCATCTTCACGTTCGGAACGCATGGACGATCATTGAGGCTGAGCAGGCGGTCCGTTCTCATCGTGCCGTTCATCGTGAGCGGCTTGGTCCGGCCATAGTAGCGCTTCACCACCCATGGCTTGGTAAAGGCCTCGGGATCAGTGATCGTCATCTCGTTTTCGATCACCTTTGGATCGATTAGCCTGATCCGCTCCACCATCGAGAGCTTTTCGCTGTGTGGAGCAGCCGTCTCGTCGAAGAAGGCATTGATCATGTTGACGGTCTCTACGACCAGCGTGTCACCCTCCCATCGGCCAACTGAATGACCGGAATAGCTGGGTCCCGCTCGATCAGTCTCTTCACCCGACGGATGCTTGCGGCCATCCAGGAAGATGCGCCTCTCGGTTCGGCCGTAGGGGTTGTACCAGAGCATCACATCCGGAGCCTGGATGATATCGAAAGCCACAGGAGACGCCCCGACCATCCTTGGGACACCATAAGGGACACAGGCGGCGAACGTGTCTCGGGCCTTACCTTGCAAGGCGTCGGCGACATAGGCGTCGTACATCTTCTGGTACTTCGCATTGTATGGGATCCCCTGCATCTTGGTGCCGGGCAGCGGCCCAAAAGTCTGTTCCCCGGAAGGAGGACGAGGTGGACAGATCGCGGATTCCGGATTGAACAGCGGTCCGCCGCATGCGCCCTCGGGATCGAGCATCTGCCAGATTCCAGTCATATCCGGCTGCGCGGCCAGCTTTGCGGCTTGTTCCGTCAGCTTCGGGCCGACGTAGGTCTTCGCGCGCGAGAGGATCCCCGGCGTCGGATACTGTGCATAGGCCAACTGGCAGAAGGGCAGCGACTGCGACGTCACGGCGACTGCGGCCGTCAGAAGGAGTTTTCGGGCGAGCATGACGGAGACTCCGGTGCAAGAAATGGAAGGGGCTGCCCGTCGAGCCGAGCTCTTCGCAACGGCGCACCGGTGGACTGCCAGTGCCGCCTCGCGATTATGGTTGGCCGAAACGAGGTCCCGATCGACATCAATCCTTCGTGAAGGCTGCATTGATTTCGAGCGTCACTTCGTCGCTGACAGCTGGCACCGCCATTCCCAAGCCGAATTCACTGCGCTTGATCGTGCCGGTGGCGAGGAACCCGACGTCGAACGTGTCACCCATCGGATTGTCGCCCGCGCCGACCAGCTTCACCTGCAGTGTGACCGGCCGGGTGACGTCCTTGATGGTGAGATTGCCGACAATCGTGGCAGTGTTGTTCGGGCCCGGACGGACTGAGCTCGAGACGAAGGTGGCGGTGCCGAACTTCCCCGTGTCGAAGAAGTCCGAACTGTTCAGATGCTTTGTGAACGCTGCAAAGCTGGTCCTGAGTTGAGTCATGTCGAACGTGACATCAACCTTCGCAGCGGCGAGATCAGCCGGGCTCAGCCTCAGCGTGCCGCCCCAGGCACCAAATTGGCCCTGCAGCATGCTGAAGCCCAGATGATTGACCTTCCAGGTGACCTGCGTGTGGTTCGGATCGATGGAGTAGGTTCCTGCCGTGATCCGCTTAGGATCAGCCGCGCCTGGCATCTGCGCAAAGAGGTGGACAGGAGCCACGGCGAACATCAGTGGCAGCATGGCCAAGCGGAAACGCATCTTCGGTTCCTTCAAGCGACTTTGTTTAAGGTTAGCTGAGGTGCGGTGGGCGACAACGCGAAAATGTCCATGCCGCGGTGCCTTGAATCTCAGATGCGGTGAGTTCTGATCACCGTCTCTTCCTCCGCATTCACGCGCGCACGACCCGCATCTTCACTGCGCCGCAGTGATCTTCTTCCAGCCAGCTTCGACTAGTGAGGCTCGCGCTTTCACGGCCGCGGGAGACGTGGGCACTAATCGCTCGACGCCTTCGGGCGACGGCGCCACGTCGGGGGCGTGTCTACGGTCTGCGGCGATGTGGGGCGCGGCAAGCCGGTTGATCGTTCCGTAACCCGTATGGTTCGTGGTGGACGCGCTGACCTTCGGATCCAGCATGTAGTCGATGAAGGCATGGGCATTGGCGGAATGCGGCGCGTTTGCAGGTACAAGGTAGCTGTCGAACCACATGCGGGAGCCTTCACGCGGGATCACGATCCGGATCTCCCTCGATGACGGCGATGTTGGTGCCGAACGCATCTGGCCACCATAGCCAGCCGCGGCACACAGCTTGCCGCTCTGAAGGTCCCTAGCTTCCGGGAAGCCGAACTGCACGTAAGGCGCGACGCGGCTCAGAAGGTCGGTCGCGGCGTCGATGTCGGTGGGATCGGTGCTGTCAGGCGAACGGCCCAGCGCCAGTAGCGCCACCGAGTAAGCCTCGTCCGGATATCCCGGCAGCATGACTCCGCAGCTTCTTAGTGCCTTCAGGACCGAGGGATCCAAGAAGCGCTTCCAACTGACGGTCGGATCGTCCGCAACGAGAGTGCGGACCTTCGCCGGATCAAAGCCGATCGCGACGGCTCCCCACATATGTACCACGGAATGAGCATTCTCCGGATCGGACACTGCGGCCTTCCGAGCGATGGCAGGATCGACGTTGCTCAGCCGGGGGATCAGATTTCTGTCGAGCTTGCGGAAGTAGCCCCGGGCGATCGGATCCGGGTAGGCGGAATCAGACGGAATGATCAGGTCGGCCCATGCGGCTCCCTCCGCCAACTGTCGGCCCATCTCCTCGTCGGTCGCATAATTGACGACCTTGACCTGGATCCCTGTCGCTTTTTCGAAACCCTCGATCGTGCCTTCGGCCAAATAATGGTCTGCGCTGCCCATTCCACCCACGGTCGGAGGGTGAGGGGACCAGACAAAGAGATTCAGGACACGCTCTCCTGCAGCCATCGGCCTTTCGGTCTGGGTGTCGGCTTGGCAGGCGGCGGTAACGAATAGGAGCGGCAGCACCGCTCTTCCCAGCAGCTGTGCGGCTGCGTCCAAGCCTCTCATCGTCATGCCTTCCGCAGATGTTGTGACATTCGAACAATCTACCTTAGCCAAGTGTCGCGACGTGTTTAGACGCCGCCCGCGATCACCTTCGTCGGGCTCAGAGGACACGGTGGACCTGAAGCAGGCGGTCGTTCTCATTTGGACCCTTGGCTAGCGCCATGTGAGTGGGCACCGGATCGACCAGAGTGCAGAGGAAGATCGACTTGTTGAGCCAGTCGTATTTGCCCACCGGTGCGATGAACTCGGGGACCAGACGGTATTTGTCGTTCGAATAGCCCAGGCCTCGGTTGTGGATGATGATAGTGACCCCATCGGTGGTCTTGAGGCGGTACAGGGCGTCGATGACGACGGCTCCGTCGGGTCGCTCCACGGGAAAGTCGCCGCCGCCGGGAATGACGGTGCCGCTGATGCCGGGACCCTGGAAGCGACCGCCGATGATCGGCCAGATGCTGTCGCGGTTACCGTCCTTGCTCGCGCTGGACGGCGCCATTTTCTCGGGCGAACTGCACGTCACCACAAGATCCATCACAAGTTCAGTCCTGATCGGATCGTAATCCTTAAGCGCTGTCCTGGTATCGGGCGCAGCCAGCGCCTCCGCGCCCGCCCCCGCCAGGATTGCGACGGCGGTCGCCGTCTGGCTCCCCGCGAGCAGAATGGACCGACGGCTTAGCTCTTCCCGAGACTGCATTCCAACCTCCTGTTCCTGCGCCCCAACAGTTAGTTCGCACCGCTCGCGAGAGGATCACGGCGGCAAGGCTGCATCATTACGGTACCGCAGTTGGGGCGTGCGGCAGGTACCGGCCGGCTGTCAACCGCTCCCAGCACGAGGCGGGATGGGTGCGTGGCATCGTGCCAAATCTTCACGGTTGAAGGCTGCGATATAGGCGAGAAGCCGTAGCCGCCCCATGCGCTCGGCGTGTCGATCCAGATGCGTAGACGCGAACCTTTGCGGAACGGATGGGCGAACTTGTTCAACTCGACCCGTCCCAGCGCCGGCTGCTCGGGTGTTAGCGACTGCATCGTCTCCGGAAGATCGATCGGAAACGGACGCAAGTCGGTCGACCTGCCGTCATCCTGCGCGCGATTGGACATCCGCAGCCAGCCGCGCTGGACGAACATCTCCTGACCGTCCGGACGTACCTCTGTCAGTGTGACCTGCAAGTCGACATCCGTTGTCGACGCCGATACCCAAAGGTCTGCACTGCCGGAGCCGTAGAACATCATCGTCCGTGCGAATGGCGGAGACGTGTAGGCTACGCTGCCCCGGCGCCACTCGGCGGGCTGCGCGCCCCAATCTTCGGTCCCGTTCTTGGTGGTGACCGTCGGCCCGGGGATCGGGTAGGCGTAGTTGTCCGGCTCGCCGCTCGGCGATCCATTCTCGGTCAGCGAGTTGCCAGCCCCCAGCGTGAAGCGCACCGGCGTCACCGCCATCGGAAACTCGGACGAAGTCAGTTCGAAGCCCGGCTTGAGGCTCTCGAACTTCGCATGGCCGTCGCCGGTGCCGCTGCTCTCCGACCAGACCCGAACGTGCGGCTCCCGCTCGAAGCCGTTGCGATCGCCTTTGACGAAACGGTCGAAGAACGAAATCAGGATCCGTCGGAACCAGGTAGACTCGTAGAGGTCGTGAGGGCCGTTGACCTGGAGGAACCACAGCTTCTCGGGATCCAGCGTCTCCTGATAATAGCCTTCCCGCGAGGTGACCGCCTCGTCCTGGAAGGCCTCCATGGACAGGACCGGAACTTCGATACTGGACGTGCGCAGCGCCAAAGCTCGCTGATCAATGTAGTCGTCGCGAAGCGGGTGGCGGATGATCACGTTGGAGAGGTTGTTCGCCTCGGCGGTCTTACGATTGATGTCCACTTGGGCCATGCACTGTCGGTCTCCTTCGGCTTCGGCACTCGCACGCACCGCCGTCCATCTGGAGTGCACGAACCGCCACCAACCAGCGACGAACGCTGGGGAGGGCACGCCACCGGGCGCCCAGCTGTCGAGACGTGCATCGCCCAGCACCATGCCCGGAGCGACGGCCTTCAGGTGCGGCGGTCGTTCAGACGCGGTGGCGAGCTGGGACATTCCGGCCCATGACCAGTTGGCCATGCCGATTTTACCGTCCGACCAGGGCTGCGTCGCAAGAAACTCGACCGCGTCCCTTCCGTCGCGACCGTATTCCCGCCCCAGGAATTCGAATACGCCTTCGGAGCAACCTGTGCCCCGGGCGTTGATCCCCACCACCGCATAACCTCGCTCGACGAGCGTCCTGTCGAGATTGACCGACATCGCTGTGTCGTTGTTCAGGTAGCTGGAGCCGCCGATAGCTCCCGGATCGTAACCACTGTAGTTGATGATCACCGGGAACGGACCACTGCCCTTTGGAAGCAGCGCGCTGTACCGCAGGCGCGTCCCGTCGCGGGCGGTGAGGTAGCCGGTCAGCCGCCGGCCCCAGAAGGGCTGAGTACCTTTGGCTTCACGATTGTAGCTGGCGACGGGCGGAAGCGGCGGCTGAGCCACCGACGCAGTCGCGGAAATCAGCAAAGCCGCGATAGTCGCGCGGACCAAGATCATAGATAACGCCCCCCTCACAACATCATCGTCCGAAGCGCAGTTCAGCTCGCGTCGGGCGCGCCTTGGCAGCCCACAACGCACAGCCCTTCGGCTCGGTCGTCGGCCTGGAGGGCCGGGCTGCGTCAGGCCGTCTTTCGAACGGTGCGCATCTCAGCACGTGGCGAAGTGCAACACCATAGCTCGCACTGCAGATGGTGCGACCTAATCGTCACCCGGTGGCGCCGTCCGAGCAACGCTGACCGAGGTGCACGACTCTACTCGCGGACCATCGACAGCGGCCCGTCAAATGCGACGCGGCGCGCACAGACCGTCGGCATCGTAAGCTGGCTCCAGCCGGTGCTGATCCGACAACACTTTGGAGGGTCAAAGGCCTTGTCTGTGATCGGCCGATATGTTCTATCTCGCTCGACCAGACGACCATGGGGGCACAGTGTTTTCGCGGGGCTCGTCTTCGGCAGGAATCGTGGCAGCATAACCGGATCTCGGTTCGGACTGGTTCGAGCGGTTGCAGCTGCGGCCCGAGCCTTTGAGGTCGGGCGGAGGGTTTGAGCAGGTGCGGATGATCGGTTTACTGACGAATGTGGCGCTGGCGGCGCTGATGGTGCAAGGATCTGCAGGGGCTCAAGCTCCGGCAGCTGCGACGTCCGAACCTGCTGCGGTGCCCGAAGTCGAGGAAAGCGACATCGCCACGCTGCCGACGATGAGCGACCATCTGGCCTTCGTGATGAGCGCATGGGGCAATGGCACGCGTCTAATCAACGGCGACACCGGCAAGATGCTCGCCACGATCCATACCATACCTCTGTCGAACGTGGCGATCGATCCGCGTCGCCGCTTCGTCTATGTAGCGGAAACTATCTGGACGAAGGGCAACCGCGGCACCCGCCAGGACATGGTCAGCGTCTACGATGCTCGCACGTTGAAGCTTCTCCACGAAATACCGCTTCCCGGTAGACTGTTGACTGGAAACCGCGTGCAGAACCTCGCAATCTCCGCGGACGGCAACCTAGCATATATCTACGACATGACCCCGGCGGCAGCGCTACACGTCGTTGATCTTGCTCGCAGAAGGCTGGTGAGTTCCGTCGAAATCCCGGGCTGCGCGCTTGCCTTCGCGGGGGCAGGCGGGGCGGTCGCATCGCTCTGCGGCGACGGCACGTTGGCGACGATCCGGCTTGATGGACGACGGAAGGCTGTAGTTACCTCATCCGAACCTTTTTTCGACGCTGACAACGACCCCATATTCGACAACAGCGTCGTCGATCGGTCGACCGGAAAGGCTTTCTTCCTAAGCTACAGCGGCCTGATCTACGAGACGATGATCGGACCAGGCGGGGGCGCGATGCAGAAGCCCTGGTCGATACAGGAGGCCGGGGGGATGGCGCGGGGTTCGACCGTTCCGTTGACGAGCGGCTGGCTTCCTGGCGGTCGGCAGCTGCTATCCTACCATTCGGCAACCGGACGCCTATTCGTGCTGATGCACCTGGGCGAATTCTGGTCGCATAAGGCGGATGGCACTGAGCTCTGGGTGCTGGACGCGGGCACGCGCAAGCTGATCGCCCGCAGGGCCTTGAAGGACCCGATCACCTACATGCAGGTCACCCAGGACGACAAGCCGCTGCTGTTCCTGGCCGGCAAGGGCAAGATGATCGTTCTCGATGCCACGACCTACGAGGAGAAGCACGGGCTAGAGGAGATCGGAGCCGGGATGATTAGCGTGAGTGGCCGGTGATCGAGCTCGGGGTGCTTGTGTTGGCTGCGCTTGGCCTCGCCTTGCGCACTTGCCTGAGTCTGATCTTCGCTGCCGCAGGGGTGTCCAAGTTGCGCGATCCGGCGATATTCGAACGCGCCGTGGCGGGCTATCGATTGCTGCCCGGCGTTCTCGTCGCACCAGTGGCGATGGTGCTGCCGTTCCTGGAACTCGCAATTGCCGGAGCACTTTGGATCGAACCGCTCCGTCCCGCTGGCGCGGCGGCGGCGGTCGCGCTGTTGCTGCTCTTCGCGACTGCGATGGAGATCAACATCCGCCGGGGGCGGACCCAGATCGACTGTGGTTGCGGCAGCGGATTCGCCTCGCAGGCGATCTCCAGGCTGCTCGTGCTCCGTAACGGCGTGCTTGCAGGGACAGCCGCCCTCGTCCTCGCGGCGCCCGACGGGCTCGGCGGGCTGGCGCTTGCCAACTGCTTGGTAGCTGGACTGCTTCTGTTTGGCCTTCACATCCTCGTCGACTTGGTATTGGCGCTGATCGCGCGTCCGACCCGCTCGACCCGAAGCGCGTGGAACATTCAATGATCACCGTCCTACTCGTCTCGCAGTTACTCGTCTGGATCGTGCTGGCACTGCTCGTCTTCGCGGGAATCGCACTAGCCAGGCAGGTCGGCATCCTGTTCGAACGTGTCGCGCCGATCGGAGCACTGACCGCGGCCAGCGGACCTTCGGTCGGCAGCGCGGCGCCGCGGCTTTTCTTGGAGGCACTGGACGGGACGGCGATCACGATCGGCGGCCCGTTGCCCGCAGGGACCGGACGACTTGTGCTGTTCGTATCGTCGCGTTGCCCGATCTGCCGCAAGCTCATCCCGATCGCGGTACGCTTCGGACGCTCCGAGCGGCTGGACGTCGTATTCGCCGGCGACGGCGAGGACGACGAGCAGCGTGCCCTCGTCGCGCGCTACGGCATTGCGGACCATCCGTTCGTCAATAGCCGAGAGCTGGGAATGACCTACGGCGTCGACAAGCTCCCGCACGCGCTGCTGCTGGACGATCGTGGACTGATCGTCGCCAAGGGGCTGGTCAACAGTCGGGAGCAATTGGAGAGCCTCGTCGTGTCCCGCGACAGTGGCCATGCGTCGGTGCAGGACTTCCTTCGTACGCGTACAGGGGGAGATCATCAGCAAGATGCGTCGCCGTCGCAAGAGATTGATTCAGGAAGGTTGAGCGTATGAAGAGCCCGAGCCGCCCCTCGATCATGGAGCGCTTCGCGCGTGGGATCGCGGCGCGGACCTCCCGCCGAGGACTGCTGGCGAAGCTAGGTGCCGCAGCAGTCGCCGCACCCGTCTTCCCCCTACTCCCCGTCAGTCGCGCCCACGCGTCGACAAAAGACCGGTCAGTCCAGGCAAAGACCGCGTTCGCCCGCCGCGCGCAGACCACGGATGAACTACAATGCGACTATTGGCGGTACTGCGCGATCGATGGTGATTTGTGCACCTGCTGCGGCGGCGGTCTGCATATCTGTCCGCCAGGAACCGAGCCTTCACCGACGGCATGGGTCGGAACCTGCGTTAATCCAGCCGATGGCAAGGCATATCTGATCGCCTATCGCGACTGCTGTGGAGCCGCTCAATGTGGTCAGTGCGCCTGCGACGGAACGGACCGAGAACTGCAGACGTATCGTCCGCAGAGCAACAACGACATCATCTGGTGCTTCGGCGTATCAAGCATGGAATACCATTGCTCCACTGCAGTGCTGGTAGGCGCGGCCGAATGATAGGCATAGAGCCATGTCGGCGCTGACCCGAAGCAGACGGCTTGCGGTCGTCGCAGCGGTCGTCGCACTCGTCACGGGCCTGTCCGCCGTCGTCGGTCTGCCGACCTTGGCGGCGTCATCACTCGGTGCCGCTAGGTCCAGCTACGTCGAACACTGCGCGGGGTGCCACGGCATCCAAGGTAGTTCGGCTCCGGCGCAGGTGCCGCAGCTGCGTGGCAGGGTGGGGTACTTCCTTTGCACGGCCGAGGGGCGCGCCTATCTGATCCGCCTGCCGAACGTCTCGCATGCACCTATCAGTGACAATGAAGAACTTGCCGAGCTGATGAACTTCGTGGTCTTCGGGCTCGGCGGGGCCAGCGCTCCCGAAGGTGCGCTGCGGTTCGACGCGGCGGAGGTTGCCCGTCTGCGGAAGGAGCCGCTTACGCCGGGCGCCTCACTCGTACGTATACGGCGCAAGATCGTGGACGGCCTCATCCGGACCTGCTCCGCGCCGGCGGATCTGCGGGGCATGTATGGATCGCTGGCCGCTTCGCGGCCGGCCAAGGAGATGCGATGAAGTACGCGATCACCGTGAACGGCGCGACTCGTTCAGTCGAAGCGTCCGAGGACACGCCGCTACTCTGGGCTCTCCGCGAGCAGCTTGGGCTTCAAGGCACGAAGTTCGGCTGCGGGGTTGGGCAGTGTGGCGCCTGTACCCTGCATCTTGGCGAGGAAGCAGTGCGTTCATGCGTAACGCCGATTTCCGCTGTCGGCGACATGGCGGTCAGGACGATCGAGGGTGTTGACCAGGATGCGCTCGGCAAACGCGTTCAGCAGGCTTGGTTGGACCTGGCGGTCGTGCAGTGCGGCTACTGCCAGCCCGCGCAGATCATGTCCGCCATTGCGATGCTCCGGCGCATTCCCGATCCGACCGACGAGCAGATCGACAGCGAGATGACGGTCCTCTGCCGCTGCGGCACCTATCCGCGAATACGGGCCGCCATCCATCGTGCAGCACGCGGGGGGACTGTCCGATGAGCGAAGAGCACCAGACGGAAACCGGGCGCCGCACCCTTCTGAAGGCCGCCGCTTGGGGCGCCGTCGGGCTCCTCGTGCCGGTGCGGATCGCGGCGGCGCCGCCGAAGGGGCTCGCAGTTGGAAGCTCTACGCCGACGTCGTTCGAGCCGTCCGCCTGGATACGGATCACACAGGACGGGCGCATCACGCTGACGATGGCGCAGATAGAGATGGGGCAGGGGGCTCAGACTGGCCTAGCCGCGATCATCGCCGATGAATTGGAGGTGCCGTTCGACTCTGTGCGGATCGAACAGGCTCCCGCGGACAAGGAGCGCTTCGGCGTACAGGCAACAGGAGGATCTACGTCGATCCGGGAAGGCTGGAAGCCGATGCGGGAGGCAGGCGCCACCGCCCGGCAAATGCTGATCCAGGCCGCCGCACAACAATGGAAGGTCGAGGTTGGCAGCCTCACCGCGCGCGATGGTGACGTGGTGCACGCGGCGAGCGGACGGCGTGCGGCCTACGGTTCACTGGTCGAAGCGGCATCGCGACTTCCCCACCCCGACAAGGTGTTTCTGAAGGACGCAACCAAGTTCCGCCTGGTCGGTCAGTCGCTGCCGCGTATCGAGGGTTCAGCAAAAGTCCGCGGGACAGCGGTCTTCGGCATCGATGCCGCCATTCCCGCCCGCAAGATCGCTACTTTGGCGCAATCGCCGGAGTTCGGCGGCCGCCTTCAGAGCGTCAAAGAGTCGACTGCGCTTGCCGTACCCGGGGTGATCCGGATCGTGCGCCTTCCGGACGCGGTGGCGGTGATTGCTGACAGCATGCCCCAAGCACAGAAGGGGCTTGAGGCGCTGGAGATCGGATGGTCAAGCGGCCCGCTCGCCCAACTGAATACCGCAGAGATCTATGCCGATCTGGCAGAGGCGACGACGCGCCCAGGAGCCGTCGCACGTAGCGTGGGCGAACCCGGCAAGGCGGACGGGCGGCGGATCGAAGCGGTCTATCAGCAGCCCCTGCTCGCCCACGCTCCGATGGAACCGATGAACTGCACGGTCCACGTTACCGCCGACGGATGTGACGTGTGGACTGGGACCCAGGTCGCGACCGATGCGCAACAGGCCGTCGCCAAACTGCTGGGATTGCCCATCGGCAAGGTCCGCATCCACGTCTACCTCATGGGCGGTGGCTTCGGCCGACGTCTCGAGACCGACGGAATAATCCGGGCCGTCGAGATCGGCCGGGTGGTCAAGGAGCCGTTACAGGTCATCTGGACGCGCGCGGAGGACATGCAGCACGATCTCTACCGCCCTGCCTACTGCGATCGTATCTGGGCGACGGTGGATGCCGCGGGCAAGCCGACAACGTGGAACCACCGCATCGCCGGATCATCGATCATGGCCCGCCTCTATCCGGAGGCGTTCAAGGGGGTGGACAGCGACGCGGTCGAGTGCGCGGCTCAGCCGGTCTACGCTCTCTCGGATCTGAGGGTCGAGTTTGCTCGGGTCGAATGCGGCCTACCCACCAGCTGGTGGCGCGGAGTGGGCCCCACCCGAAGTCTGTTCGTGATCGAAAGCTTCGTCGACGAACTCGCGACGGCAGCGCGGCAGGACCCAGTGGCGTACCGCCTCTCCATCTTAACCGATCCACGCGCGCGCGAGGTGCTCAGTCTGGCGGCTGAGAAGTCGGGATGGGGC
The DNA here is from genome assembly GCF_040676285.1 of Sphingobium sp. LMC3-1-1.1. NCBI lineage: Bacteria > Pseudomonadati > Pseudomonadota > Alphaproteobacteria > Sphingomonadales > Sphingobiaceae > Sphingobium > Sphingobium sp. LMC3-1-1.1. Next base: position 12,054 of record NZ_JBEGHQ010000009.1, read on the forward strand.
GCGAAGCTGCCCGCCGGGCGGGGACGCGGGATCGCTCTGGCGAACGCGTTTGGGAGCTACATCGCATTGGTCGCCGAAGTTTCCATCGAGCCCAAGGAGGAAGTGCGTGTGAGGCGCATCGTGGCGGTAATCGACTGTGGCCGGGCGGTTAACCCCGACATGGTGCGCGCGCAGATCGAGGGCGGCGTCATCTTTGGCGCCGGCGCTGCTCTCATGAGCGAAATCACCGTGGCAAATGGTCGTGTGGAGCAGGCGAGCTATAGCGACTACCCGATCCTGACGATGGTCAATGCTCCGAACGTCGACGTTCACATAGTGGAAGGCGCGGAAGATCCGGGAGGAGTGGGTGAAATCGGAACTGCGGCCATCGCGCCGGCGATCACGAACGCGATCTTCGCAGCGACGCGGAATCGGATCCGGACGCTCCCAGTCAGCCGATCCCAGCCTGTCTGGATGGGATGATCCGCGACACAGTTGGCGGACTGCCACCAAATATGCGAGCCATCTCAGCGGCAGATCGGCGTGAAGACGCTCTACATCGCACCGGGATCACCATGGGAGAATAGCTATAACGAAAGCTTCAGCGGGTCGCTTCGCGACGAACTGTTCAATGGCGAGATTTTCTACAGCTTCGCCGAAGTCACGGTGCTGATCGATACATGGCGGTGACTTTACAACGCCGCGCGCCGGCACAGCAGCCTGGGCTACCGATCACCGGCCCTGGAAACGGCGACATCGCCATATCCGGCCTCCGGTTCCGCTTCGCTCCACCTCGGCCCGGATATGGCGGTAGCGGCTTTAATCCACAACAAACCTATCGGTCCAGTCGGTGGGGGCAGATCACGAGGACTGAGCAACTAGCTCTTTTTTGGGGGTGCGCATGAACAACACAGCTGCAACAAAGGTAATTGTTACCGTAGCGCCCACAGGCGGAATGGCATCAAAGCAACAAAATCCCAATCTGCCAACGCAACCAGATGAAATCGCCCAATCAGTTCTCCTTTCATATAAGGAAGGAGCGGCTATTGCAGCGTTACACGCTCGCCGGCCCGATGATGAGGCAACCTGCAACCCGGATATCTATCGTGACATTAACCAGCAGATCCGGCAGAAATGTGATATAATCATCAACAATTCTACTGGCGGTGGGTCGAACGGCGACATGCTGATCGCCCGAGATGACGGTTTGTTCGAGTCGAACTTTGATGAGCGTTTGAGAGGTTGTGACGCGGGGGCGGAGATGGCCACCTTTGACGGTATGACCTTCGTCGATGTCCATGGCGGCCGAGAGATTATCGTCACTACAACGCCATCGAGATGCGAGACGCTGGTGAAGCGTATGGTGGAGAAAGGCATCAAGCCGGAATGGGAAGTCTTTAGTCCCACCCATATCCTTCAAGATGTGACTCGGCTGATCCAAAAAGGTTATGACAAGCCACCTTACTACATCAATATGGTGCTAGGGGCAGACAAGGGCTTCCAAGGCGCTATGCCTTATAGTCACGACATTCTGTCCGCAATGATTGCGGCCTTGCCCCCGCAGTCAATATTCTGCGTCTCGGCAATCGGCCCTGCTCAGCTGCCGGCAACCACTCAAGCCATACTGCTGGGCGGTCACGTTCGCGTTGGGCTGGAAGATAACAACTACTATTCCCGAGGCGAATTGGCGACCAATGAACAACTCGTGGCGCGCACCGTCCGTATCATCCACGAGCTCGGGCTTGAGCATGCATCCGCATCCGAGGCTCGTGACATGTTGGGCTTGGCTCAGCGGTAAGAGCTGATTGCTAGGCATCGCTTTGATGTCTCTTCCGAGGATCGTGCGATGGTGAGCAGACAATTTGAAAATGTTTCGCCGATTGGTACACTTAGCGACCGTCATATCCAATTCATCGTGGTCGGGGCGGGATACCTTGTCGAGTCGAGCAACGGCCAAAACCCATATTTGGCTAAGTCTATCGCGACTTCGTCTCGCAGTTCGAAAACATGCGTGATCTAGTGAATGGTTTTAGTCTCTCTCAGCATTATACGAAAGTCGAGAAGCGATGATTAATCCACCCTTCAAAAACTTGATACGTTTGCAGATTGAGTGGGGAGACTGCGATCCTGCCGGGATAGTTTTTTACCCAAACTACTTTCGTATGTTCAACGCGGCGACAGATGCGCTATTCGCGGCCGCCGGGTTTGAGCCGGCGACCGCATTCACTCGCTTTGGTATCATCGGCTATCCCATGATCGACACGAGTGCCGCGTTCAGTTCTCCAAATCGGTTTGGCGACTCTATCACAATCTTGTCATTCATCGCTCGCTGGGGGCGCAGCAGCTTTGATGTCCGGCATCAACTATCGAACGCAGCAGGAGAGTCGGTACAATCTTCTGAGAAGCGTGTTTGGGCAACCGTTGACGAGGCCGGTCGCCTTCAGGCGCTTCCCGTGCCCGACGAGGTCCGCGCGGCGTTCGGCGCTGATCACCTGAACACCTAGGCTTTATGTCCGCAGCTAGTCGTTGTTTCCTAGATGCTGTAATGGGCCGGCGTCTCAAAGGTAGCCAGTTGGGTGGTGACCTGCCCCCCGAAAGGTCCCTCATTCTGATGTAGAGTCTGCCTACGAGGAAAGAGCAGACGCATGAGGAAGATGCGACCTCAGGTGGTGGAAGCGCTGAGGGCTCTGGGCTTTCGCTGATCGTATCCGGCCCACATGGCTGAGAGTGTTCCGCGGCAGGCCAGTTAACCCGCATCATCGCGACTGGTGCATGGCTGGCAGGAGTCGCTTGTCCTGTTCATTCCAGCTGGGATCGACACCGCCGGATTCAAGCAATGCAGTGACAGAGAGCCCGGATTTCTGTCGCCCCGCAAGAATGGCTTCGGTGGCAGCCGGCGAAAGAAAAGCAAGACGCACCACACGTGTCATCCATGAGGCGGTCACCTTCTCCCGCTTTGAAAGCGTCTTGATATCGATTTGCTCATTGCGAAGAATTCGCCACCAGCGATGTGCCTGAGCCAGCAGGCGCACAATCGATTGATCGACTTCTGCTGAAGGTTGGCTCCCTCCGCTGTCCATCAACCGCAGCGCCCGACCGGATCGGGTGAGCCGTACTTCTGCAACGAGAATCAGCGGGTTTATGACACGCCCGCCCGGAAGCTTCAGAAATGTGGCGAGAGCCTCTCCGGCGCAGCGGATCACTACGCGCATTGCTTCGATCTGGCCGTCATCTACCAGCGTGAGTATGACGTCCCTGTTCCGCTGCCGAAGAAGTGAACCGTTCAGTTGCACGACCCATGGGGGTGATTGGAACTGATCGGCTGGGAGGAGACGCTTTCGGGCATCGGACCTCCTCAGGAAAACATCAATGCAGACATGGAAACATGCGACCTTTTCATAGGCGTAATTACGGCACCCACTCCCTGCGGAGGACGAAGGCATCTATCATCTACAAGGCCACTGGAAATCTGCGTGCGGTCCAGATTCTGCTGGGGCATACGAAGATTGAAAGCACGGTCAGGTATCTTGGAGTGGATGTGGAGGATGCCTTGACTCTAGCGGAAGGCACAGAAATTTGAAGTCGGCTGGCTCCTCGCGTCTGCGGGGAGCCAGCGCCGGTCTCGCGTCCGCCACGCGCCAATTGTGGCCGTTCTTGGGCTCAAGTGACCTTCCCAGAAGCCGTCATTCGCTTAGTTCAATGCAAGACCTCTGATCAGGGCCAAGACACTACCGAGCGTGGACACATTTGGCGTGCGCATACGGCCGCCCGCAAATTGGAAGTGCGTGAGCGCCAACTGCTGCTGGGGCGAGAGGAGCATCTTGGCTCCCACGACACGGTCCGTGATCCGCGCAATAATCGCCGGAACCTCGCCCAGTTCTCTAATGGAAATCATGCCTCTGTCGCCAATGCGCCAATTGCCTTCGTTGGCGAAGGCTACGCCGCTCGATGAAATGTCGAGCAGCCGCACTGGGATTGTCCTGTCTTCGGCGTTGAAGAGGGCCGTTCCGCTGATCGGCGCCCGCTCCTCCGCTCTTCGCGGTGTTTCGACACAAACGATGATGGCAATGATGCAGACTAGGACGTTGTACACGCTCCAGAAAGCCACCACATCCTTCTGGTCGGAGAAGAAGGTCGGCGCAAGCGGCGAACTGTAGCTGAACAGCAGCCCGCAAACGGTAAGCAGCAGAACAATCGCAAAGCGCGACAGCAACTTCCAATGGATCACCGTCCGCGAACGGTCGCCGCCCTTGGCCGTCACCTTGAACGGACGCTCGCCTGGGAACAGGAGGGTGTGGCAGGAGGCCGCAACGATTTCCGGCGCGATCAGCAACTGGGACGTGTCGGTCAACAGCGGCAGGATGCGCCCGTTGGAATACCAACTGACGGCGAAGGCTTCGACCAGGATCCGAGGCAACAGGAAGGTCGCCAGCTGTCCGATCGGCGCGTCCATGATGGTGAGGCCGGTCATCCAATAAAGGATCGGCACCAGCAGGCAGGCAAGGCGAAAAGGAAAGCTGCCCACCCAGTAGAGCAGGGTTTCCAGCAGGCTCATCCTGTCGATCCAGCTCAGTCCCTTGCGCGAAAGCAGACCATCGGCGCTGCGCATGATCTGCATCGCGCCCACGCACCACCGGATGCGCTGCGTGCAATATTCACCGATTCCTTCTGGCGCGAGGCCTAGGCTGAGCTTTTCGTTGAGATAGGCGGTGACAAAGCCATGCTCTTTCATGCGGATCGACAGCAGCATGTCTTCGGTGACGCTGTCGGTCGGAAATCCGCCGATGTCGGTCAGCGCGCTGGTGCGGACGACCGACGATGTTCCGCAGGAAAAGGCCGTGCCCCATCCGTCCTTGGCCGGCAGCAAGGTGTCGAAGAAGAAGCGCTGCTCGTCAGGCAGGTCCAGATGTCCCTTGATCCGGTGTTGCAACGGATCGGGATTGAAGAAATGTTGCGGCGTCTGCACCACGCCGATGGCGGGATCCTCGAACAGCGCCATGCAATGGGATATGAAATTGGGCAGGGCGACGAAATCCGCGTCCAATATGGCTATGAAGTCCGGCGTCTCGCCACGCGCCGCCAATGTCGCCATACCCGCGTTCATATTGCCGGCCTTGGCATGTACATTGTTTGGGCGCGTCAGCCATTCCACTTCGCGGCGTTGGCATAGCGCCTCGACCTCCGGCCGGCGACCGTCGTCCAGCAGATAGACCTTTGCCGGATAGTTCTGATTGAGCGCCCCGGTGATCGTGCGGTCCAGAATCCCGATATCTTCATTATAGGTGCAGATGAAGATCGCCGCGCTGGGCCTGTTGGCGCGCAACCAGCCTATATTGTTGCGGACATCCTTCAAGCGGTCACGCTTTCGCGTCAGGACGATCAGCACCAGGGTTCCGCCCAGCGTGGAGCAGACTTCCAGTATGAAGAAGCTCACGGAAAGCAGGGCGGCGCCAGGCGTGTCCAGGTCGAGCGTAGCTACCAGGCGCCATATCATATAGATCAGGATCGATCCGATCGCGGCGCCGCTGACGATCAGTCGATGCAGGGGGTTGGCTGGCGTGAGTTTGGGAAAGAACAGCAGGCAGAGGCCCAGGGTGGCCATGCCCCAGAAATAGGATGGGATTTCGGCGGCATTCATGGCTGCGTTACAGCACCACCCGGCCCGCCGTGCCGACCGGGCACTGCTTCTGGCCCTGCGTGTCAAGCGTGATCCGTGCGCCGATCAGATATTCGCCTGGGGCGGGGTTGGGAACATGGCTGGTGACGCGGAGCTGGGAAGGATCGCTCACCCCCATATTGACGATGGTACCCGGCCAGCGATCGCCGCTCGAAAATGCGATGAATGTCACCGGCGCGCCGATGTTGAGCTTGCTGTAGGCGCTGCGGCCGACGGTGAAATAGGCGAAGAAGGACGAACAGTCGGCGAGCATGTAGATCGGATCGCCTTCACGCAGTGATTCCCCCGGAGCGGCGACCTTCGCCCAGACTCTGCCATCGATGCTTGCTTGCAACGGAAGTTGCAGCCGCCGCATGGCGCTGACCTTGCCGCCGCTCAATTTTTGCGCGGTGGCGAGCGCTGCGGTCAGGTTCTCCCTCTCGCCCTGGAGTTCGCTCAACGCCAGATTGAGATCGCTCAGGCGCTGGGTTGAATATTGGACGTTGCTATAGCCGTTGTTGAGGAACAGGCCTTGCCCTGCGGCGCGTGCTTCGATCAGATTGGTGCGCCGGCGGGCCATGGCCGCATTCTGGTCCGCCAGAGCGGCGCGCTGATCCTGCTCTGCCCGCTGAAGTCCGGCGGCGCTGATGAATCCTCGATCGGCTAGCGCACGGGTGCGGTCCAGTTGCTTTTGTGCGAAGGTCAGCCGTGCCTGCGCAGCGGAAAGTTCTGCGGAGCTTTCGTCTGCGACCGCATCCATCTGCACCAGCTTTTCAGAACGATAGATGCCCGATTCGCTGCGGATATGGTCGGCGTCAGCGCGCAGAGCGGCCATTCGGCCGTCGATGCTGGCCAGTTTCGCCTGGAGCTGATCCACATCTTCCGATCCGGCACGGACAGCCGCCGACAGGCCCACCGGAGCGGCAAAGCGTCCCAGCAGTTGGTCCCGCGCCACGCGATCACCGACATTCGCGTCGAGCCGATCAATCTCGCCGGAGATCGGCGCCCTGACGACGCCCATATCCGCCACTAATGTCGTGTTGTAACCGGCTGTGAAGATAAAGCTGCGTAACAGCACCGCGAAGGCCATGACCAACAGCAGGCCACCGACCAGCATTCGGCGCGGCAGGTGGAACCATGGCCGCTTGGACTGTTCGGGTAGTTGCAGTTCCTCTGCATCATCAGTGGAAAATTGGGTTTCTACGCTCATTTCGCCCTCGATCTCGCCGGTGGATCGTACGCCGATATGGTTAAGAAAGGTTGGATGACCCGACATCCGGCAGCGTTGGATGTCAGTCACGATGCACTACCCTTGTGACCTGCCCCCCGGCTGGCTCCCTCGATTTGATGGGTACAGGCTATGGGCTACAGCAGCGGTTGCCACACGACATTTCATCATCGCTACCATCTGGTCGGGGCGCCGAAATATCGGTTCAAGGTGCTTCACGGCGAAGTGCGCCTGCGGGTGCGCGAGATCATCCGGCAGGTCTGCGCCGAGATGGGCGTGACCATCGTTCACGGGGTGCTCTCGTGCGACCACGTTCATATGTTCGTCGAAATTCACCGCACGTCTCGGTCAGTGACTTCGTACGCCGTGCCAAGGGGCGGTCATCGCGCAAAATCCAGTAGGAGTTCGAGCATATCCGCAAGCGCTATTCATCGCACCTGGATGAGGATCGAATAGTTCAATATAGATTATATATATCCTGCGATATAACTCTCTTTTTATTCCCACAATATCAAACTCATTGGCATTACATCAATAAGAAGTTTGATTTTCAGACCGATCTCGTTTATAATTAATTTCATATTCACTTCACAGATCTATTCATGTCCTTTCACTTGCGATGAGTGGGCAAATAAAATTGCGCGTTAATTGCGCAGATTGTTTATATTTTGACGCACTAATATTATAATAATCCTGTCAACTGCCGGAGCTCTTTGGTCGCGATGCTATGCATTGGTACGAGGTGGTCAGCGCACCGTTGATCATCCTAACTGAGGAGGATCATCATGGCTCTCGACATCGTGACCCAAAACATCATCATCGATGAGACAACGGGCTTTCAGGATGATGATGTTGACCCGTCCCTTCATAACAACGCTACGGTGAACTACCTTCTATCGCTCGACAGTTCGGGCGGCCTGAGTTCGCCCCAGGTCGCCTTCAAGGCCGACTTCGTGACGGCAACGGCGACTGGAGGCGACACTTTCTCCTCAGTGTCTCTCACCCAGAGTCTCACTGGAACTCCATTTTCCACCACCGTGGGCGTGAACAGCGACATTCGAACGGTCGATGGCAACTATGTCTGGCTGTTCCAGGATCCGAACAATGCCAATGTCGTCATCGGCGTGATCGGGACGTCCGACCCGACCACCATGCCTCAACCAACCGGAGCGCTCGCCTTCTCGTTCGCGCTTATCAACACCACTACCACCACGCCGGATCTATATCTGGTGCAGTATGTGGCGTTGTTCCAACCGGATCCAACCGTCACCGACGAGCGCATCGACCTCACCAACAAGGTATTCGCCTCGCTCTCTGCGACCACCACGGTCAGCTTTTCGGGCGCGAATGCCGCGCCCGGCAATCATGACTTCTACGCCATCAACTCGCCCACGGACACGTCCAAGCAGCTTCTGGTGATCGGTCTCAACGGCGGTACCGCCAACGTCAGCACACAGGGCTTCGGCATCAACAACCAGAGCATCAATCCGAACGAAACACTCCAGGTCGATTTTGTGACCGGGGCCAACCTGACCGCAGGCACCGCCTCGCAGATCCAGTATGGCAGCCATGTCGAGGATGTCACGCGGGCCGGATTCACGATCAACCAGATCACGCCTTCCCAGCCGGATAAGCGGGTCGACATCAGCATCACCGCCTTGAACAACACGGGGAACGAGCAGGGCACGGACTTCTTCGACGGAACCGCGACCAATCCAGTAGACATCACCAGTATTAAACTGACGGGAACGTCGGGATTTGCGACCGTCATCACGGCAGATGGAACCTATGCGACGGGAAGCGGCAACGTCACCATCACCGGGCTTGGCGGGACCGGGAACGTTGTCACTATCACTGGGCTCGATAACGTCACCACGGTCGATATCACGACCGCCACCGGGATGGACCGGCTACAGGTCAAGGGTGTCGATGCCAATGAAGGCTGCGACATCACCGAATTCCATTTTTCGACGACGACCCCTAATGCCCGTACCGAGGAGGTTGGCTCCTTCATCAACTTCGACGATTCCGGTCCGGATCTCTCGATCACGGCCGCGCCGGTGGTTGGCGCCCTCGAGGTGATCGAGGCGAGCAACATTACCGGACAGAGCCAGGCGACGATCACGCCGCCCAGCTTCACCGCGAGCGCGGTTGACGGCGCCACGACGAATGTAGGTTACGCCTTGGCCCTGGTGGGCTCGACCGCGACGGGGTTGCAGACGACGGCGGGCAACAAGGCGATCACGCTTGTGGCCGACTCGGCCAGCCTGATCTCTGGCAAATATGACAGCGACAATAATGGCTCCCTCGACGCCACGGCATTCACCGTGACGCTGTCCGGCACGACGGTGACGCTAAGGTCGATGGTGGCGCTCGAGCACGACAACACGCAAGGTGGAAGCGAAGACAACACGCTCGACCTTAACGGCCTTATCAAGGTCGTGGCGACGGTTTCGGTCACGGACGGCGACAACGATCCTTTGTCGCAGCAAAGCTCCAGCCTGGCGTTGTCGATCACGTTCGACGATACCGATCCGACGCTGTTGATCACATCGCCGCCGACGGTTGGCACTGCTGCGGTCGGCGAGGCAAGCGGGGCCGGCGGCAAGAGCACGGTGCCCATCACGGCTCCGGGCGTCACGGCGAGCGCCGTCGATGGCTCCACAACGGATGTGAGCTACGCGTTGAGCCTGGGAGGCACTGCAACAGGTCTTACCACGACGGCCGGCAATCATTCGATCACGCTGGTAGCGGACTCGGCATTCCAAGTTTCGGGCAAGTATGACAGCGACAATAATGGCTCGCTCGACGCGACGGCCTTCACGGTCGCACTGTCCGGCTTGCAGGTGACGCTGACGTCGCTGGTTGCGCTCGAACACGACAACTCGCAGGGCGGCGGCGAGGATAACACGCTCGACCTCAATGGCCTGATCAATGTCGTGGCGACAGTGACGGTCACGGACGGAGACAATGACTCAGTATCGCAGCAAAGCACGACGGCGTCGCCGCTGTCGCTGACCTTCAATGACACCGATCCGACGGCGGTCCCATTTGACGCCGATCCTGGCGGTACGGGCGATCATTCGCTGGAACATTTGGGCAATGCGATAGGGCAATCAGCCAGCGGCAAGATTGGCTATAACATGACAGACCAGATCGCCGCCGCTGACTATAATCTGGTGACGCCTGTCAGCGACTTCGTCGATGCCGATCCTGTCACTGCCGGCGTGCAGATCAGCCTGACGGGTTCGATTTCTAATCCGCAGACCCCGGCTATCACCCAGGCGGTCGCCACCCTCGTCTCCGAAGATATCAACTCCGCGACTTTCAACTTCTCGTTCCATTACGACAAGGACCCGATCACTGCTGGCGTGCAGGATTCCACGGCCGCCGGCACTCTTTATCTCGACAAGGTCAATGACACCTACACGCTCACTCTGACCGACGTGATCGACGGGTTCAGCTTTGATGTGCTCCACACCAGCGAACTGCTCGCCAAGGCTCCCACCGGGAACACGGGACATCCGCTGATCGTCGCCGAGCAACTGACCCCGAACGGCGATCCCGATCCGTTCTTCGTTCAGTTCACCGGAAATTCGATCACCCAGCAGATCGGCTTCGGGTTCAACTCGTCCGGCGACGGAGCGGCCGTTGCAGGCGACATCACGTTTAACGGTTCCGCCCACGACATGGTTACCAACACCAACGAGGACTGGGTCAGTGCGACCCGAGACACCAATGGCGTCGCGGGCGATACGATACAAAAGGGTGAACTGCTGACGCTGCGGTTCTTCGATCAGAACATCCTCGGCGATGTTAATCCAAAAGCTGCCGGCGGCGGCACTGAGCGGACTGACCCGACAACGGAAGCTAGTGGCGTCGTCATCAAGTTCGACGGTATCGGCATGTCCGAGGATCTGGTCGTCATACTCGATCTGAAGGACGCGAACGGCGATGAAATAACGAGAGCCATCAACGTCCAGAACTCGGACCTGATCAAGGGCAACGCAAATATTCCCGCGCCCTACAACATCGAGTTCACGCTGGATAACAACGATGCCCTGCTCGTCATCGAACAGAATGACTACGCGGCCGCTGGTGAAACTTACCAGATCCAGGGCATCCAGATCATGCAAAGCGCCAATGGCTTGTCGGGTGACGCCATCGACCTGATCGGGGCTACAGGAGCCGGGAACGGCAGCAGCACCACGACCGGTCTGACGGCTTGGGATCCGCTGGACAATGATGTTCTGAAGATTGTCGATATCGGCTTTGTTCAGCAGACGAGTGGCACATTGAATGCCGACCTCGACTTTGCCTTCGACATAGCGGACGGCGACCTGGATCTGCTCGGCGTCCAGCACATCAATGTGCGAATTAGTGACGAGTTCATCGTTTAAGCAACAATCGTCTTACGGGAGGGGTGGCGCGCCACCCCTCACCTTTTTAGGGCAGACCGTTGCGGTCATCTGCGGCCAACTGCTTTGCCGAAGAGGTGATGGCGGTATTCCGATTAATCTGCCTCTAAGCTGCCATTCTGGAATCGGCCAAGGGGCGGGCGGTCGGGACGAAAACCTGACGGTCCGCAGTTGGGCGCCAGAAATTGGCCGCTGAACGTCTGCAAAGGGTCGGAAGTGAACCTGCTCCAGCCTTGGGCGGCAAAGGCATATCGAGCCGATAAATGGCGTCGCCGCCCAGTTCATCAGGATTTTGCTACGAAAGCTTGTCCTGGAATTGAGCGGCGGCGTTGCTACATCCGATCCATTTCACCGATCACTCAGATCGACTCATGTTCGGTTGCTGACAGCAGCATACACCTCAATAGTGCGCCACCCAAGCAATTTGCGTGACTTTCGACACCTGACAGAGCAGCAAAATTTGCGCATTGGCCTCCCACCTTGGCGAAGCGCACCGGGCAGGCGGATTGTGCCGAGTCGCACCGATCATTCGGCCCACATGAGCACCCGCCAATATGCCCGCCTGGTATGAATGGGGCACAGGGATCGGCCTGCCCAGCGAAGATTATGGCACGCACTCCCTGAAGAGGACAAAGGCGTCGATCATCTACAAGGCGACCGGAAACCTCTGTGCGATCCAGATTCTGCTGGGGCATACGAAGATCGAAAGCACGGTCAGATATCTTGGGGTGGATGTGGAGGACGCCTTCACTCTGGTGGAGGGCACAGAAATTCGATCTTGGCTGGCTCCTCGCATCTGCGAGGAGCGGGTACCGACTTCGCGTCTGCCACGCGCCAAATCATGATGTTCGATTGATTTTGTCATCCGTTTGGAAGCGGACATTCTCCGGCAACTCGTTATTCTATGTATCTGAACAGGCCGCATTGGGGTTTCAGAACGCCGCGTGGAGCAGGCCTTACCGCCCGCCCAATTTCTTTTGAACCGAGGGGCAATGACGGGATAGTCCAACTTCGCGGTTGAACCATTGCTCGGCAATTTCACGATCCTCGAATGGTGCTGTTTCAGAAATGCGCAGTGATCGGATCAAGTAGGAGGGCGATCCATCGGGCGGTTCCAATCGCCACATTTGAACGCCCTCTTCCTGAAGCAGAAGACTCTTGCGGTCAGATCCCTCCATTCTCCTGCTGTTTTCCGCCTTGCGCATCATTGCGATCGCCAGGCCTGACGGCGGAGATCTTCGACCTCCCGCTGAGTCAACGGTTCGCCGACGATCCGGGCATCCACCTCGTTCATGACAGATGCCGGAAAATCACTTCCGGCCAGACGGAAGTCTGGCGAGGCGGGGACTAAGGAGGAAGGATTGGCCAGCATGGGGATGGTCCACCCATTGCCGTCCCGGCAGCCAATGCCTGCATAGCCGCCGTCGATGCGGAAAGTGCGGCAGACGCCCTTTGCACTGCGAAAACTGAGTCCGATATGGATCGGGCTGCCCACGCCATCGGCCCATTCGGTGAGCGCTTTATCGAGGCGACTGGTCGCCACTAACTGCCCGTGCTGTTGGACTACCAAGCCCTGTTCCCACCAGTCCATCCGGCCGATGATCAGCCCGCCCACCAGCGAAGCAGCGATGGCGCCGCACCAGAGCGATACGGAAATGCGGCGCCTTTGCCTGGCTTCTCGCTTCGGAGCGAGCTGGGTGACGACGCCCTGATCCCACAGGCCCAGCTTCTCCAGTTCCGCTGTATCGAAACGCTTTTCGGCCGGAACGGGATAGGCGATGTGCAATTGGGTGAGGACGTCGCGATGATCGTCCGCCGCCTGCGCTAGTCCGGGGTCGCCCGCCATTCTCGTTTCGAAGGCCAACCGGGCGGCACCGGTCATTTCGCCGTCGAGATAGGCCACGATCTCTTCATGGATGCGGTCGGTCATGGCCTGCCCTCCATGATCTGGCGGGACAGCGCAGCGCGCCCACGGGCAAGGCGGCTGGTCAAGGTTCCTTCGGGTATTTCAAGGATCTCCGCAGCCTCCGAGTAGGAAAGCTCATTGAGCACGACCAGCTTGATCGCCAGCCTCTGCTCCTCCGGCAAAGCTTCGACCTGCTCGCGGAGCCAGCGGTTTTCAGTGCTCCGTTCGAGATCGCTGGCGGTTGCGCCTTCGTCGGACAGCAAGTCATCCTCGGGCATCGGCTCGACAAGCCGGGCCCAGCGGTTGCGCATGCGGACCTCATCCAGCCAGATATTCTTCATGATCCGTGCCGCCCATAAATCGAGTCTGCTGCCCGGTTCCCAACCGTCTTCCCGTTCCAGCACGCGCGCGATGGTCTTCTGGAACAGGTCGTCGCCGTCCTGACGGTTGCGCACGATCACGCCCGCCAAGCGATGCAGGCGCGGCAGCACCGCAATCAGTTGGCGTCGAAGATCGGACAAACTAGACTTCCCTATGGATGAAACGTCCGGGACGAGACGTTTAATCCCGAGAGGGCGTATGAAAGCAAAAAAAATCTTGTCGATCGTCATGGCGGGCGTGCTGATCACTGGCGGTATGGGGTTTCCGGCCATGGTGGCGCTTGCCCAGATGCGGGGCGGCCCGCCGCGCGACATGCCGATGCCCAGCCTGCCGCGGGCGGCGATCGAGCATGGCCGGGCCAGCGAGGTCGGGCGGCCGATCGATCCCTGGGAACGCGGTCTCGAACGGGCAGAGGCCGCCCAGGCCGAGCGCCTTTCGCGCAACCAGCGGGACAAGGCGGAGACGACCGCGAAGCAATATCCTGAGGATTATGAGCTGGATCGCAATGGCGCGCTCGCCATTCGGGGCGAGGTGTTGGCGAGTGATCTGCCGGATCGGGCGTTGGCGGCGGCGCAGCGGGCCGGTTTCTCTGTCGTGCGGCGGGAGCAGGTCGAGGATCTGGGGCTGACCATGACCGTGCTGACGCATCCGGGCTGGTCTGTCACGCGCATGGTGGACGCGCTGCGCCGGATTGCGCCAGATGTCGCGATTGAGGCCGATCATCTCTTCTTTCCATCCGGGGCAGTGGGGTCGGGTAGCGTCCCCGGCATGCCGGTGCGTGGCCAGCATGGGGATTGGCGCGTAGGCATGATCGATACCGGAGCCGAGCCAGTGGCGCGTCAGGCGCGTCTGGTGCAGCAGGGTTTCGCAGCCGGAGGCGTGGTGCCCAACGATCATGGCACGGCGGTCGCGGCTATTCTGGCGCGAACCCCGGCCTCTGGAGCCGTCTATGTCGCGGATATTTTCGGCAATGGTCGCCGGGGTGGGACGGCGGAGTTGATGGTGAGGGCGCTGGGCTGGATGGCGCGGCAAAATGTACCGGTCGTCAATATCGGCATGGTCGGACCCTATAATGGGGTCGTGGCCTCCGCGGTTTCCATCCTCGTCCGGCGCGGTTTCCTGATCGTGGCGCCGGTCGGCAATGATGGGTCGTCGGCCAGACCGCTCTATCCCGCGTCGCTGGAGGGCGTGATCGCGGTTACGGGCGTCGACGCACGAGGCGTCCTGCTGCCGGAGGCGAGCCGTGTGCGGAAGGTGGATTTCGCCAGCCCCGCCATCCTCTCGATCCGGGGCGTTGCGGGCAATATGGTGCAGATGCGGGGAACCTCCTTTGCCTCGCCAGTGGTCGCTCGCCAACTGGCGGAATTGCTGCCTGCGCCGGCTCCACGGGCCGCACGAGCGGCGGTCGAGGCCTTGGCGCGGTCGGCGTGGCAGCCGAAAAAGGGTCGGTCGTTGCCGGGGCATGGCGTCATCGGAATGCCCCAGCCCTCCCATTGAGACTTTCCCGTTGAGAGACGTGCGATTTTTCCGATGAATGGCAGGACGCTGGGAAGAACCGGCCTTGGTCAGACGTTCTTATCCTGTGGGGGCGCTTTGTGCGCTCAACCTCGAGGAGAATGTGATGTTGGAAAGCAGATATTGGTCCCTGGCGGGCGTGGCCGCCATCGCCTTGGCGGGCACGGCCATCGCTCAGACGACGGACAGTTCGACACAGCATGGCCAGGGCCTTGGCACCGATGTATCGGCCATGGCAAAGGCTCAGAAGGATGCGCAGACTAAGGGCATAGGCGCGGACGTGTCAGCCATGGCCCATGCGCGGAACGATGCGCGCAAACAGGATCATGGCGACGATAGCGATGATGCGGATGACGCGACAGCCACCATCAGCACTGCTGATACGCAAGCAACTGCGGATGTGACGGGCCGTGATCACGCCTCCGACAAGTCGGCGGCTGCCGATGCTGCCGCCGTGGCCGCCGCGAAGGGCGACAATGCCTCCATCAAGGACGGTACCGGCGCGGTTGCGACATTGCGTGACAGCCGGTCCAGCGCCAGCGATGCGCGCGGTTCGGTCAGCGATGCCCGTCAGACCGCAGCGGCGGCCCGGGCGGCGGCGGCCGATGTGCGGAGCAGCGCTCAGGACGCCCGCGACAATGCGGCGGCGGTCCGCGAAAACGCCACGGCCATCAAGGATGCCGTGCGCGCGGCGCGGCCCGGCCGGGGCGGCTGAATAAAGCAAATTCAAGGTTTGGCGGGCGGGTTCGATGGACCCGCCCGCTTTTGCGCAAAAGGGGAGAAGAAATGAAGGGGATCATGACGCTGGCTCTGGCCGGCATGGTGTGCATCACGGCGGCGGCGCCAGCCATGGCCCAGGATGACAGCAGTCTGACGGCGATGACCGGGGTCGATTATTCCAGCGGCGATTACGGCACCGGGGTCGACACCAATATTCTCGTCGTGCCGATGAGCCTGCGTTACAAGACCGGCAATCTGCGCCTGACCGCGACTTTGCCCTGGCTGCGGATCGACGGGTCTTCGGCCATTGTCGGTGGCGGTTCCGGCGGGATCGTCATCGATCCCAATGCGCCGCGCACCACTCGAAGCGGGCTGGGCGATGTGACCGTCGGCGCGGCCTATATGATCCCGGAAGACCGCATGGGCTTTGGCCTCGATCTGTCGGCCCGCGTGAAGCTGCCCACCGCGTCCAAATCCAAGGCGCTGGGCACCGGCAAGGTGGACGTCACGGTTTCAGCCGAGCTTTCCAAGACATTCGGCATACTGACGCCCTTTGCCAATGTCGGATATCGGATGCCGGGCGATCCATCCGGGTTCAACCTGCACAACGCCTGGACCGCGTCGGGCGGCGTGAGCGCGGCGCTGGGCAAATCGGTCCTGATCGCATCCTATGACTATCGGGAGACGACCAGCGATTTTGCGCGTGACAGCCATGAACTGTTCGGCGCGTTCAGCACCCCTTTTGCGCAGAAGCTCAATCTGACCCTCTACGGCACGGCGGGGTTGAGCAAGGGCGCGCCGGACTATGGCGTGGGGTCGATGGTCAGCATCAAATTCTGACGCAAGAAGGATAGGAACCGCAGAGAGGCGTTAGCCGCTCTGCGGTTCTGCACGGCTTAGTGAATGCCTATGATATCGGCCGTTCCGTCGGGATCATTCTGCACCGGGCCGCCATTGTTGGCGTTGCCCAGCAGAAGCAGTCCCGCCAGATGCGGCGCTGCCATCGATGTTCCCGACAAGGTCACATAAGAGCCGCCCTTGGTCGTCGAATAGATCGATACGCCGGGCTCCGAGAAATCGATCGGCGGATTGCCGAAATTGGAAAAGGACGCGAAATTCCTGCTGCTGTCGAAGGCGGACACGGTGTAAACTCCAGGCCCATTGGCGCGCGCCGGGCTGTAATTATTGGCATTGTCGCTCGAATTGCCCGCAGCGATCGTGAACTTGACCCCATGGGCGGCCGCGGCGTTGATGACTGCTGCATCAAGGGCGTCAGAAGCGCCAGCGCCCAGGCTGAGATTGGCGACGTCACCAGCACGGCCATATTGGGCGACATAGTCGATGCCAGCGATGACATCGGAAACCGAACCGCGTCCGGTGCGATCCAGCACTCGCACGGAAACGACCGCAGTGCACGGCGCCACGCCGACCACGCCGATGCTGTTATTGCAGGCCGCGATGATACCCGCGACATGCGTGCCATGCCCATTGCCATCATTGGGCGAGGAGTCTCGCGTGAAGCTGATATTGCCGGTTTTATTGACGTTGAGATCGGGGTGGGTGAGGTCGATCCCGGAGTCGATGACCCACGCCAGTGCAGGAGACGTCGTGATACCGCCGCCAACCAGTTTCACCCCCCAGGGGATGGTTTGAGCGGGCTGTACGCTGCCGCCACCGCTGCCGGGCTTTGCCGTCGCGACTTGCGATGCGCTGGCGACCTGGTCCTGCTCGCAAAAGGCGATGCCGCTGTTGACCTTGTCTATTCGGGCGACTGCCTGAGCCGACATATGGGCGGCAAAGCCCCGGATCGAATGACGATATGTCCGCAGTAGATTGCCGTTTTGTGCCCCGACGACGCGGTTGGCCTGAGCCTGGACATTCGGTTGCGTGATGGAAGGCTTGAACACGCAGATATATTGATCGGCAATCACCTGCTTGGCCGTTTTGGGCGCCGCCTGTGCGTGACCGGCAATCGCCAGAAGCGATGCAACGCCCAATATCCCAACGGGCATCTTTTGCATGAGCCTATCCTTCCCCCAAAAGTCGCAGCCAAGCTGCAAAACAAGATTTAACATAGCGACAGCGTTTCGGGCTTAAGCGAAATTTACCAATGCATTCCCAATGCTAAGCGCCCCACCTCCGGAGTGGAGATGGGGCAGGGTTTGTAACCCTTTCAAGGGTTGGCAAGAGCAAAAGCGGCAATACCCCGGATCGTATGGGAATGCGATATGCCGAACGGCCTATGGGGTTGGTTTCAAAGCCGTAACTCAGTTCCTTGCATCAGAATAATTTGCTGATCCCCAGCGAGACAGCGGGGCTGGTTTTCCCATTGGCCTACACTGTCACGCCACTGCCCAGGTGCAGGTCAAGCTTGTTGGAAATGGCTCGTCGAGGACGCGCTGGCCCTTCGCTGCGGCGAAGCGCCAGACCGCCATCATGAACGAGCGGCAGGAATCTGGAACGCCAATTTCGTCCATGCGCGGCAAAGATGGGTCGATTTCAACGTGACTGCTCGATGCTGTTGTTTGCCGCATATTCCCCGGCGACCCTTGCTTTTGTCCTCGATATTCCATATTTTGTGGACAGAAAGGTGGCCTGATGTCCAAGCCTATGACTTTGAATGTGCGCGTCAGCGGTGCTCTCAGTGACTTTGTCTCCGCTAATATCGGAG
>NZ_JBEGHQ010000010.1:0-23812 GCF_040676285.1 Sphingobium sp. LMC3-1-1.1
CGGGCCAGGGCGAAAGTTCCGAATGGGAAAGCCGGCACAAGGACTTCCACCTTGCCCTCATCGGCGGGTGCGGCAGCCGGTGGATCAAGCGGATCAGCGGCCAGTTGTTCGACGCCGCGGAACGCTATCGCCTTCTCGCGCTGGAGCAGGTCCTGGAGCGCAATGAACTGCAGGAACATCGCGATCTGGTCGATGCATGTATCAATCGCGACGCCGATCGCGCGATCACCCTGCTCCAGCATCACTACACCCAGACCTTCGAAGCGATCACGAACACATCGCTCAATCCGTGAAAGAATAGGGAAGTCCTGGAAGCACGAAAATTGAAGCGAGGCAGAGGACTTGCTTCAAACATTCGAAAGATGCCCTGGGCCGAATGTCGATTGCCTGTTTCCTGGAGCAATTCCAGACGATCGCTGGTCAGGAAATCGCGGAAGACAGAGAGTTTGGATTACCGATCTGATCCAATCAGATCGAAGCTCGCTCTAATATTCGATCTTCGGTCCCAGGGGAACGATACCGGTCGGGTTGATCGTCGGATGGCTTTGGTAATAGTGGCCCTTTATGTGCTGCATGTTCACAGTCTTGGCGACTTCGGGCAGATGATAAATCTCACGCGTGTAACGCCACAGATTCGGGTAATCGACGATCCGGCGCAAATTGCATTTGAAGTGACCGACATAGACTGGATCGAAGCGGATCAGTGTAGGGAACAAACGGATATCGGCCTCCGTCAGCTGTTCGCCCATAAGGAAGCGATGGGACGAAAGCCTGTTTTCGAGCCAATCCAGCGTTTCGAACAGCGGGCCAAGCGCTTCTGCATAGGCTTCCTGGCTAGTGGCGAAGCCAGCCCGATAAACGCCGTTATTCAACGTATCGTAGATCCGCTGGTTGAGCGCATCGATCTCCGCCTGCAGCGGTTGCGGATAGTAATCGCCCGGCTTGGCTCCAAGACCGTCGAAGGCGGAGCCCAACATCCGGAGGATTTCGGAAGACTCGTTGTTGACGATTTTCCCGTTCTTCTTGTCCCATAAAATGGGTACCGTGACAGACCCTGTATAGTGCTGGTCGTCGGCAGTATAAATTTCCCGCAGAAAAAGCGCCCCGTGAATAGGATCCGGAATCACGCCCGGACCATCGGCAAAGGTCCAGCCTTGTTCACGCATCACCCAGTTGACTACAGAAATGCTGACCATGTCTTCCAGCCCCTTGAGTGCCCGCATGATCAACGTGCGGTGAGCCCAGGGACAGGCAAGACTGACATATAGATGATATCGCCCGGCTTCGGCAGCAAAGCCTGCACTGCCGCTTGGCCCAGCGGATCCATCCGCTGTGACCCAATTGCGATAAATGCTGTCCTTGCGGATGAAACGGCCGCCAGTGGAAGAAGTGTCATACCACTGCTCATGCCAGACGCCGTCAATCAGAAGTCCCATGCCATCATCCCATTGTCTGTCTGCTCGATCGTGGCGGGGCCGCAATCTTGGGTGGAACGGATTGAAGCGCAAGGACAGGGGCGACGGGCCGATAATCCGCCATCACCAGGTCAATCCGCGTTCATCGTCGACATCACATCATATCGATGAATTTCAATTCCCCCACATTTGAGCGATAGTTCATGCAATAATACGTATTTTGTCGATTTTTTTGATGAAGTCGAGTCCTACATTCATTGGAACGACGCGAGACTGAAGCGCCCATGCGCACCATCGACGGCGCGTTCGACGCACAACTCGATCGCCTTCAATCCTTCCAGTGCTTTTCGCGCAGGCGGATCGTGACCGGCTTTTCCAGCCTTTCGGCGTCCTCGCCAAGTGCGAAGCTATAACTGCCGGCAGGCATCGACCACTGGCCGTCCCCCCAGTTCGCCAGCAGGCGGTCATCGACCGTCAGCGTGATCGCCTTGCTTTCCCCCGGATTCAACATGACCCTCTGAAACCCGATCAGGCGTTGCAGCCTTTCGCCATTGCGCCCCACCATATAGAGTTGCGGCACATCGGCCCCTGCCCGGTCGCCGACATTCCTGATCGTGAAGCTCAGCCGGAGCTTCTCTCCCCTGACCGCAGACAGTCCGGACAGGCTGAACTTGCTGTAGCTCAGGCCATGGCCGAACGGGAATAACGGCTTTTCTCCCGAGCGGGCAAAGGCACGATAGCCCACATCCGCGCCTTCGCTGTAATCGACCTCCACCGGCGTCTTGTCCGGCAGGCCCAGGCCCGGCAATGCGCGGCGGGGATATTGATCAAGCGAAGCTGGATAGGTCATCGGCAAGTGACCGGACGGATTGACCCGCCCCGTCAATATATCCGCTATCGCCTGTCCGCCTTCCTGCCCCGGATACCAAGCCTGAACGACCGCCTTCGCCTTGTCGAGCCAGGGCATCGTCACCGGATTGCCTGTTTCCAGAACGACGACAAGATTGGGATTGGCGGCAGCGATCGTCCGGATCAGATCCTCCTGCCCCTGCGGCAAGGACAAGGACCCGGAATCGTAGGACTCGCCTTCCCATTTGGTCGCAAAGAGGATCACCATATCGGCACGCGCGGCAAAGGCGGCGGCGACTTCAGCCGAATAGCCGGTCTGAAAGCTGATGCTGGCCTGGGGCAGTGCAGCGCGCAGGGCCGCGATCGGCGCATCGGGAAAATAGGATTGGCGATTGAACAGTTCGACTGGCCCCTCGCCGCCCTTGAGGACGCGCATCGCGCCGTTCGAGGGGGTGACCTGACTGGACCCGCCGCCCGACAGCACGCCGAAATCCGCATTGCCGCCCACGACCAGGATCGACTTCGCACTCGCGGCCAGCGGCAAAATGCGCTCATTCTTGAGGAGGACGATCCCTTCGCGGGCCGCTTCCAGGGCCGTCTTCGCATGGGCTTTGTAATCGATCGGCTGGGTGGAATAGGCATCGGAAATGCCGATGGCGAACAGGCTGCGCAGCACACGACGGACAGCGTCGGACAACCGGGCCTTCGATACGTCCCTCTTCGCTACCGCGGCCGTGAGCGGCTCGGTAAACCAGGGGTGCTCGTCGAGCTGGCGACCCATTTGCTGGTCAAGCCCCGCATTGATGTAGGATACGTCACCCACCGCGCCCCAGTCAGACATGACCCAGCCGGGATATTTCCACTCGCCCTTCAGGATATCGTCCAGAAGATGCGCGTTGCCGCAGGCCTTCTGGCCATTGACGAGATTATAGCCACACATCACCGCGCCCGGCTGGCCGATCTCTATCCCGATCTTGAACGACAGCAGGTCGCTCTCGCGCAGCGCGCTCTCGGCAATGACGGCATTTGCGGTGTTCCGCTGCGTTTCCTGCGCATTGAGGACGAAATGCTTGATCGTTGAGACGACGCCCTGCGATTGGATGCCACGAATGGAATAGCCAGCGAGCATGCCCGCAAGCAGCGGATCCTCCCCCAGATATTCGAAATTGCGGCCGTTGCGCGGATCCCTGGTCAGGTTCATGCCCCCGCCGAGCAGGATGTTGAAGCCCTTGGCCCGCGCTTCCGCCCCGATGGTCACGCCGACCCGTTCGGCCAATATGGGATCGAAGGATGATGCGAGCGACAGTCCCGAAGGCATGGCGGTCGCAACATCCCCCATGCGAAGCTGGCCGGGGTTGACGACGCCCAGACTGGCGTCCGTCGACAGTTGCGGCGGTACGCCCAGCCTTGCGATGCCGGGCACGTAGCCGGCCGTGAACGGCACCCCGGGGGGTATGTCGACTTCAACCCCTGCCAGCGGGATCGGCATGATCGCCGACAGCAAACCGATTCTTTCCGCGTCGGTCATTTGCGCTTCCAGGCGCGCCGCCTTCTGGTCTGGCTCTTCTGCCTTGCCACGCGCCATGACCGGGGACGAAAGAACAAGCGCCGAAAGCGCCAGCAGGGCACGCATTAAAGGCCATTCCTTTTCAACAGGGGGGAAGGGGAAACCGGCTGGATGAGCAGGCACCGCCCTCTCCCAATCCAAAGTATTCTGGATGAATGTTTGCCGGACCTTCGGGGGAGAACGAAGGCCCGGCATCCCAGGGATCAGAAGTTGACGCCGGCCCGGACGCCATAGGTCCGCGGATCGGCAAGCTGCGCGGAGGCGAAGATGCCGGTCTGCGCCGCGGTGACGACTATGCTGTTCTCCACATTCCGGACAAAGCCCTGGAGGTACCAGCGGTTATCCGGCGCATTGTACGTCAAGAGCAGGTCGGTCCGTGTATTGCTGGGCACGCGGAACTGGTTCACCGTGCTCAGCGAAGCGAGGCGATAGTCATCCGAAAGCCGCGTACGCACCCCGGCCTGGACATTGCCGCCATTGGCGAGATTGAACGTCTGCATATAGCCCGCGGTGACGACGAAGGTCGGCGACCGATCCAGCTTCTTGCCCGACCAGTCAAATCCCGGCGCTGGTATGAAGGAGCCATAACGCGCGTTCAGCCAGGAGAAGGAGAAATCAAACTTGCTGGTCGCAACCGGCATGATGACGCCCTCCAGTTCAACGCCATCGATCTTGGCGGACGAGGCATTGGTGGTGACGCGGCACGGCGTGCCACACAGCGTGTCGGAGAACTGGCTGAGCTGTATGCTCTTATAGTCATAGTGGAATGCCGATGCATTCAGGCGAACGGCATTGTTCATGAAACGCGTCTTGAGGCCCGCTTCGTAAGAGGTAAGCGTTTCGGGATTATAATAGAGCGCTCCGGCGGGTACAGTGCAGCCACTGTTCGTACCCTGTTCACAACCATCGTTGAAGCCACCTGCCTTATATCCGGTCGCAATAACACCATAAAGCAGCGTCCGGTCGTTCACATCATAATCCGCGCCGATCCGCCAGGTTGTCTTGGAGAATTTGCGATGCGCAATGTTCGGCGTGCTAAGGTCGGTGGGTTGCCCGCAGGCGATCGTGCCGCATTGGACGAACTGCCCGATACGCGACTTGTTGTCATGCGAATAGCGGATGCCGCCGGTGAGCCGTAGCGATGGGGTGATGCTGTAGGTCAGCTGACCGAAACCAGCCCAGGATTCGGCAATGGTCGGATCCTGCTCGACACCGAAAGCGTAACCGGTGGCGCCGGGCGTCGGCGTCAGGAATCCAAGCAGGTAGCTCGCGATTGCTGACTTCTCCTTGAAATAATAAATGCCGGCCTGCGCCTTGATTGGACCGTCGCCATTGGTCGAGAAGCGCAGCTCCTGACTGTTTTGCCAGTAACTGCCATCATAGGGATTCGCGATGGTAGCGCCGCCGCCATCGACGAGGAACGCGCCGTCTTCGTGCCGCTTGAACTCACGGTAGGAACCCAGATAGTTCAGAGTGACAGGGCCAAGATCATAGCTGAGATCGGCCTGGATGCCCCAGGTCGAGTTGTCGGAACCGATCGGCCCGCTGAAGGGCGCGTTCAACGTCCGCTTTTCCGCAGAACTGCTGCCATTCGCAATGTACAGCGGGTCAACGCCGGTCGTCTGATAATCGGCGTAGAAGTTGCTGACGGGAACCGTATTGTATCCCGTACCCTTGATAGCCGAATAATCGCCGCGCAGGACGAGTTCACCAGAACCAAGATCAAACAGGGCGGAGAGCCGGCCGGAGAAGTTCTTCTTGAACGGGTCCAGGCGCGCATTCCAGTTCGGCCCGGCAACCAGATAATTATCGCGGCGATCGTAATTGGCCGCGGCGCGGATCGCTATCCCCTGGCTTACCGGGACATTGATGACTCCGGTCAGCTGCTGCGTGTCGAAATTGCCATATGTAGCGTCGATCGAACCATTGAACTCTCCCAGCTTGGGCTTGTTCGTGATGATGTTGACCAGGCCTGCCGTGGTGTTGCGGCCGAACAGCGTGCCCTGCGGACCGCGCAGCACCTCGACGCGCTGGACGTCGAAGAAGCTGACTTCCTGGACCTGAGGACGGGCGATATAGATGCCGTCGGCCATGAAAGCGGCGGACGGATCACCCTTTTCGGTGCCGTCGGAACTGCTGACGCCGCGAATGGTGATCTGCAGGCCGTTATTACGGTCGATCGACAGATTGGGCACCTGTTCGCCAAGGCTGGTCGGGTTGGTGACGCCGGCCGATAGCAGGGCGTCGCCGCTGACGGCCGTCAGGGCAACAGGCGTTTTCGACGCAAGCGTCTCGTTACGGGTCGCGGTGACGACGATTTCCCCGTCCGGCAGTGCTGCACCCGCGCCCGCTTGGGCGAAGGCCGGAAGCGAAAAGGAAAGCGCTGCGGCAAGCGCGGTGACCGAAACATAGGCCGTGCGAATTTTCATCGAGAACATCCCCTTTTTTAAGGTGAAATTTGTCGCCCCTGACGTCGACAGCGCAATTTCCTAACAGCGCATGTCAACGTTGACAATATCGAAAATGTCAACGTTGACATTGGCGGGTTGGAGCCAATGGCAAAGGTCAGTCAACGTTGACAAAAAAGCCGGCCTACGCGAAGGCTCGCGACATGCCTTTCGATACCAAACCCACGCTGCACGATGTCGGCGCGCTCGCCGGTGTGGCGGCACGCACCGTTTCGCGGGTGATCAATCGTGAGCCAGGCGTGTCGGACCGAACCGCCTTAAGGGTCAGGCGTGCCATTGAAGAGCTGAATTTTCGTCCCAACCTGGCCGCCCGCGCGCTGCGCGGCGACCGGTCCCTGCTCGTGGCAATCATCAACTGCAACCCCTGGCCACGCTATGTTGCCGATGTGGTGCGGGGCGTGTCGATGGCATGCCGGCAGGCAGGAACATATCTGACCTTCGAGGAATTTTCGCCCGACGACCAGCATATCGCCGCCAGCATGGCGAATTTTATCGACAATGTCGGGATCGCAGGCACCATATTGATCCCGCTCCTGGCCGATGACGAGGAATTGCTCGACATGCTCGAACGTCGCGGGGTGCGCACCGTGCGCATGTCGCCGGCGCGCGACATCGGCAGAACCAATGCCGTGATTTCGCGCGACGAAGACGGCATATCCGCGCTTGTCGATCACCTCGTCGCCCTCAACCACCGCAAATTCGGATATATCGCAGGGGCGCAGGGCCACGCCTCCTCGGAAATCCGCGCCGACTCATTCCGGAAACGACTGCATCACCATGGCATCGACTGGTCTTCCGTGCTGTTCGCCCATGGCGACTTCAGCTACATATCCGGAGCGGAGGCCACCCGCCACATGCTGGCCAGGGACCGCAAGCAATGGCCAACCGTCATCTGCGCCGCCAATGACGAAATGGCTGCCGGCGTGATCAGCGTGTTGGGCACAATGGGGATCAGGGTGCCGCAGGATATCGCGGTGACCGGCTTCGACGACAATGACATTGCCCGATTGATCTGGCCGCCGCTCACCACCGTCCGGCAATCAGTCGTCGATCAGGCCTATTCAGCGACCCAATTGCTGCTGGATCGAACCTCGGACGAACCCCGATGCATCGAACATGGGGTGGAACTGATCATCCGGCAAAGCACCTCCGGCTGAGCCATGGCGGTAAACAAGGAAACAAAGCGGTCGACCTGACTGAATCAGATCGACCGCTCCGGATTTCTTGTCATCACCGATTTCCTGGCCCGCGATCGGTTCCGATCGCATGGAAATCGCTTCAGGCGAGGTTGGACCCGATCCACGCCGCCACGTCGGTAACCGGAATGGCATTGCGCTGGTTGAACGTCCCGACCTTGTCCCAGGCGACGCCGCGTCCCTGGGCAAAGGCGGCGCGATATTTCCGCATCATGTTCTGCGGGTCGCGGGCCAGTTCTTCCATCAGGAAGGGTACGGTCCATTCCGACCGGCTGAAGGGACGGCCAAGGGCAGCTTCCAGCTTGTCCGCGACTTCGCCATAGGTGACGGTATCGCCCGCAAGGAATACGATCTCGTTGCGGATGGTCGGTTCGAAAAACACGATTTCCGCGGTCAGCACCCCGATGTCATCGGGCGTGGTCAGCGTCACTGCGGTGTCGAGGCTGCCAAGGGCATGGACTGCGCTGTTCTTCAGATCGACGACGCCGAATTCCGGTTCGAACAGATAGCTCATGAACATGCCGGTGGAAATGATGACCCACTCGGTCTTGCTCTGCGAGCGCAGCAATTCCCGCACGTCGAGCTGGGCGTCGAAGATATCCTGCGGGCTGCCACGACCGATCGCTTCGAAATCGACGCCAAACTGCCACGGGAAGTAACGTGGTATGCCCGATTGCAAGGCGGCCTTGGCCAATTTCATGGGCGTGTTGATCCCGGCGGCATAGCCCGCGCATCCGATCACCGTGTCATAGCGCGAAAATACGGACGCCAGTTCATCGATCGAGCTTGTCACCAGATCGCCCACGACGATCTCGATACCCAGATCACGGATTTCGGCGACATCCCGCTGCTTTTCGGGCACGTCGGACTCGACGGCACTGGCGCGCAGCAACACGCTGATCCTGGCCCCATCGACGTCCTTTGCGCGACGCGCCAGGTTGCGCAAGACTGGCAGGCCCAGTTCGCCGGCCCCCAGCACGAGAATGTTCCGTGACTTCACGATGGAAACTGCATCATTCATAATTCTGACCTATTCAGCATTGGTTGCCGCCTAGATATGGCGATCCATGGACAAGCGCGAAAGAAGGCACATGCGTGATACTGGGGCCGGATTATTGAATCCGGAGGACATTCTCGAATATTCCCAGACCGTTTGCGACGGCCTGAGAGACGACGACGACGGATTGCGGCGAGAGGTTCTGGCCCATGCCGGCAATCGCTGGTCGCTAGGCGTCATTCACACGCTCGGCGTGTACGGCCAACTGCGCCATGCGGAAATCGGCCGGCGCATGCATGGCGTTACGCAACGAATGCTGACCCGCACCCTTCGCCAGTTGGAGCGCGACGGATTGGTGATCCGCCACGATTTCGAGGAGGTGCCCCCTCGCGTCGAATATCAGCTGTCCGATTCCGGCCTTGAGCTGCTTGTCCGGATGGTCCCTCTATGGACATGGATCGTCGAGAATGCGGAGCGGTTTCGGAAGGCCAGGGAGACATTCGACAGCCATCAGCTCGGCAAGGCGTCATAGAACCCCGTCCTTCGCGACAGGGAGCGCCCAGGCGATTACCTGATCGCCGATCGGCGTTTTCATGAAGTGATGGCCCCCGGTCATCAGGACGACATATTCACGCCCATTCTGCTCATAGACCATCGGCGTCGCCTGACCGCCGGCGGGGAGCGCCTGCTGCCAGAGGATTTTGCCGGTCCTCATGTCGATGGCCTTGAACAAATCGTCCGTCGCCGCCGCGATGAAGATCAGGCCGCCGGCCGTAACGACCGCACCGCCATTATTTGGCGTACCGATGCAAATTTGCAATCTTGGACGACGGCGCCCTGTCGGCGCCGCATGAGAGCACTTCCCGCCCGCAGCAATCGCCCGCGTCCGACGAGGGCAAATTCCGCAAGTTGCTCCAGTTCCTGATTTTCCGTTCCCAGGTCCGGTCGGTCCGCTTTTGCAATTCGGTTGCCCAGAATTAGCCGATTCCAGAATGCGCCTTCAATTTTGAGGCTGATCCATACTGTCACTGACCGGATAATTGGGGAACTGATCGGAAATATTCGATGCATCCTTGACGAGGCCAAATGCATCGGATAATTACGATGAATGGACACCAGCGAAGCACTTTCGGTCCTCTCGGCTCTTGGCCATCCCACGCGTCTTGATGCGTTTCGGCTGCTGATCCGACATGAGCCTGACGGCCTGTCGACCGGCGAGCTGGTCGAGGCCTCCGGCCTGACCCAGAGCACCTTCTCAACGCACCTCGCCGTCATGGTGAAAGCTGGACTGGTACTGTCGGAGAAGCGTGGCCGCCAACAAATCCAGCGCGCCAATCTCGACGCGTTGCGCGGACTGATGGTCTATCTGGCCAAGGATTGCTGCCAGGGACGCGCCGAACTGTGCGAGCCGCTGCTGGCCGAACTTATCTGCTGCTGAAGAGGCAATGATGACCGATATCGTGATCTACCATAACCCGCTTTGCGGAACCTCTCGCAATGCCCTGGCCATGATCCGCAATGCGGGCATCGAACCCCATGTGGTCGAGTATCTGAAGACGCCGCCAAGCCGCGCGCTCCTGGTGCAACTCATGGATCGGGCCGGCATCACCCCGCGCGCCCTGCTGCGCGAGAAAGGCACGCCTTTTGCCGAACTGGGCCTGGGCGACGAAAGCCTGGCCGATGACGCGCTGATCGACGCGATGATGGAGCATCCCGTCCTCATCAACCGTCCGCTGGTGGTGTCTCCGCTGGGTGTGAAGCTCTGCCGGCCTTCCGAAGAAGTCCTGGATCTGCTGCCGGCCGGGCAGCGCTGCCCATTTGTCAAGGAAGACGGCGAAGTCGTGGAAGCGACGAGGCGATGACCCTTTCGGTTCGCGACGCAACGATCGGCGATGCCGGTGCCATTGCCGCCATCTACGCGCATCACGTCTTGCACGGCACGGCGACCTACGAAATCGTGCCACCGACCGAAGAGGAGACCGAAGCCAAGATACGAACGCTGACCGGACGAGACTGGCCATTCCTTGTTGCCTGCGATGGATCTGAGGTCGTGGGCTATGCCTATGCCACGCAGTTCCGCGATCGGCCGGCCTACGCTTATGCCTGCGAGAACAGCATCTACGTGGCGCACGACAGGCGCGGTAGCGGCATCGGCAAGCTGCTCCTCATGGCCTTGCTGAAGGCCGCTGAAGCCCATGGCTTCCGGCAGATGGTCGCCGTCATCGGCGGGGGTGAACCTGCCTCCGTAGCGCTCCACGCGTCCTGCGGTTTTGAGCATGTCGGTCGCCTCACCGGCATGGGCTGGAAGGCAGGCCGCTGGCTCGACACGGTTTACATGCAGCTTCCCTTGGGCGGCGGCATCGCGACCGCGCCGGCTGCTTCCGGGAAGGACTGACGACCATGTCGCTGTTCGAACGCTATCTCTCGCTGTGGGTGGCCCTGTGCATCGCGATCGGGATCGGTCTTGGCCATTTGCTCCCGAGCGCCTTCGAGACCATCGCAGCGCTGGAGATCGCCAACGTCAACCTCGTCGTTGCGGGGCTGATCTGGTTGATGATCATCCCGATGCTGCTGCGGGTCGATTTCGGCGCGCTGCATAGCCTTCGGCAACACTGGCGGGGCATCGGCGTCACCCTTGTGGTGAACTGGGCGATCAAGCCATTCTCGATGGCGCTGCTCGGGACGTTCTTCCTCCGCTATTTGTTCGTCCCGATGCTGCCGGCAGGCGCATCCTCGTCCTATATTGCGGGCCTGATCCTGCTGGCCGCAGCGCCATGCACGGCAATGGTCTTCGTCTGGTCGAACCTTGTCGACGGTGAGCCGAACTACACATTGAGCCAGGTGGCACTGAACGACTTGATCATGATCTTTGCCTTCGCACCGCTCGTCGGCCTGCTGTTGGGAGTGGCATCAATCACCGTGCCGTGGAACACACTGGCGCTGTCGGTGGGGCTCTACATCGTCGTCCCGGTTATCATCTCCCAACTGCTCCGCCGAGCGCTTCTTCGCGGCGGCGAGAAGGGACTTCAGCATTTCCTGTCCGCCATCAGCCCGATCAGCCTTGCCAGCCTGCTGCTGACGCTGGTGCTGCTGTTCGGCTTCCAGGGTGAGCAGATCATCCGGCAACCGCTGGTGATCGCGCTGATTGCCGTGCCGATCCTGTTTCAGGTCTATCTCAACGCCGGCATCGCCTACTGGCTCAGCCGCCGTTTCGGCGTGGCGTGGTGCGTCGCCGGCCCTTCGGCGCTGATCGGCGCCTCCAACTTCTTCGAACTGGCTGTGGCCGCCGCCATCAGCCTCTTTGGGCTCACCTCCGGCGCCGCGCTGGCAACGGTCGTAGGCGTGCTAGTCGAAGTGCCGGTGATGCTGTCGATCGTCGCCTTGGTAAAGCGAACCCGTCCCTGGTATGAGAAAGCCATTGCCGCATGAGATTGCGTGAACTCACCGCCCCCGATCATCTGCCTGCCTTGGACAAGGCCTTTGCGCTGGCTCGTCCCGCCGCTGGCCTCGGCCCGGACCAACCGCCTCCGCGCTTTCTACTGCTCTACGGCTCGCTGCGAGAGCGCTCCTTCTCTCGCCTCGCCGTGGAAGAGGCCGCCCGCCTGCTGCAATATTTCGGTGCTGAGACGCGGATCTTCGATCCCAGCGACCTGCCGCTGCCAGATCAGGTGGCGGAAGACGATCACCCTGCGGTGCATGAATTGCGCGAGCATGCGCTGTGGTCGGAAGGCATGGTCTGGTGCAGCCCGGAGCGGCACGGCCAGATCAGCGGCATCATGAAGACGCAGATCGACCACCTGCCGCTCCAGATTCGCGGGATGCGGCCGACGCAAGGGCGGACGCTTGCAGTCATGCAGGTGTCCGGCGGCTCCCAGTCGTTCAATGCCGTCAACACGCTGCGCCTGCTGGGTCGCTGGATGCGGATGTTCACGATCCCCAACCAGTCGTCGGTGGCGATGGCTTACAAGGAGTTCGACCAAGACGGCCGGATGCGGGCGTCGAGCTACTACGAGCGCATCGTCGATGTGATGGAGGAATTGGTCCGCTTTACGGTACTTATGCGACCGCATGCGGCGCAACTTGTGGATCGCTATTCCGAGCGCAAGGAAGCCGGAATTTCGGTTGATGCCGAGTCTGACCATTCGGCAGTCGCGATAGCGCCGCAATCTTGATTGACGGCTAGCAGCCCGGCACGGCGAAAATCAGGATCAGCAACCATGGCATCCGGCTGTACGACGGACTCAGCCGGGTTCTGGCCCATGCTCGCGATATCCCGTGTCCTGTTGTCGCTGGTTAAGCGCCTGGTTCTCATGCGGATATCGGCCATCTCGCCTTGGCTCGGTCTCGCGGCGGCGTGAGATTAGGCTCTTGCGGAGCATTGACCCTCCCGCTAACGCACCTCTGCCTGGGACGACGGCTTCGTCGTCCCAGGCATGATCGCGCCGGTGCCTCGAAAGAGGCTTAAAAGGGAACGCGGTGAGGATGGCTCCGGCTATCCAAATCCGGGGCTGTCCCTGCAACTGTAAGCGGCGAGCGCGATGCATATCGCTTCCTCCAGTGTGAGGAGGCAGCCACTGGACCGGACGCTAAATCCTGCGAGGTCTGGGAAGGCCGTGCATCAAGCTATGACCCGCGAGCCAGGAGACCTGCCAGCGTCTGGTCGCTCTTGCCCGGTCCAGGGGATGGCCAAGGCACGGTATCTTTCCGTTTGAGCGACGAACGGGCGGTGGAGGCCGCATCGGTTCGCGTGGCGGTCGCTCTATGGCGTCCGGCTGCTGACGTGCGCCGACCGTCGCTGGCGGCACGTCTCCACCCGAATGTCGCGTGACGCCGGGAAGACATGCAATGGAATGGAAAAATGTAGGATTTTGGCTGGCCACCGGGCTGGCCGCCACCACGACGCAGCAGGCCGGCGCGGAAACCGCCGCGGATGGCTCAGCCGAAATCATCGTGTCGGGCGTTCGGCCGGGAGCATTGCTCCAAGAGACGGAAACCGGATCGCGCCTGGGGCTGACCGCGCTCGAAACGCCAGCCAGCGTCGCGCAGATTGATGGCGACGCGATCCGCGCTCGCGGCGATCTGGACATAATGTCGGCCGTAACCCGTGCACCGGGTGTCACCACCTCCGCCAATCCGGGCAATGGCGGCACGGCCCTGTCGCTGCGCGGCTTTTCCGGTCAGGGTTCGGTGCTGCAACTGGTTGATGGCGTCCGGCTGTTCCCGGTTGCGGGCACGATCACCTTCCCCACCGACCCGTGGAATGTCGAGCGGATCGAATTGCTGAACGGCCCCGCCTCCGTGCTCTACGGACAGGGCGCGCTGGGCGGCGCGGTGAACATCATCACCAGATCCCCCAATGCCGAACGCACCGAATTTGACGCGGAAGCAGGATATGGCTCGCAGGATAGCTGGCGCGCGGCGGCAGGTGTCGGTGGACCGCTGGGCGAGATGCTCTCCTACCGGATCGACGCCAGCTACCGGGCGTCGGACGGGTATGTCGACCGTGGCCATTCCAAGAGCCTCGCGCTCTCGGGTGCGCTGCGCTTCCGGCCAAGCGACAGCTTCACGCTCACCCTGCGCAACGACTATGGCAATCAGCGGCCGATGGAATATTTCGGCACGCCACTGATCGACGGGGCGTTGGTGAAGGGCAACCAGCGGCGCAACTATAATGTCGCGGACGCCAGCCTGCACTATCGCGACAATCGGACCACGCTGACCGCCGACTGGACGGTGGCCGAAGGCATCACCCTCTCCAACGCCGCCTATCGCCTTACCAGCAAGCGTCTGTTCAAAAATCTGGAGAGCTATTTCTACAATGACGACGCCGGCCTGATCAACCGAATGGACAATCTGGGCATCTTCCATGACCAGACCCAATATGGCGATCAGGCAACCATCCGCATCAGCAAGCCGATTGCGGGCCTGAAAAACGATCTGGTCGTCGGCTTCGACGCCAATCTCATCAAGCTCACTTATTCCAATGATTTCGGATCGGACCCACAGGAGGATGCTGTCGATCCCTTCGACTTCGATCCGGGCCTGTTCTACGACACGCAGGGCATCGCGCCCCGCTATCGCACGCGGACCAACGAATATAGCGTCTTTGCCGAAGACCGCCTGGCGCTGACCGATCAGCTTTCGGTGGTCGCAGGCATCCGGCACGAGCGTGACAAGGTGCAACGCTGGAACATCGTCAATAACCCGGACGGCAGCACCAGCGAGGTCAATGCCTTTCCCAATGGCGCGACCAATCGGAAATTCCGCAACACCACTTGGCGGATCGGCAGCGTCTATAGGCCGACCTCCAACATCTCGCTCTATGGGCAATATTCGACCGGCGTCGATCCGCTCGGCACGCTGACCACCTTCACCACCAATGCGACCCAGTTCGCCTTCACCAACGCGACCGGCGATCAGGTCGAGGGCGGCATCAAGGCCATGTTCCTCGATGGCAAGGGCAGCGCCACTCTGGCGGCCTATCGTATCGTCAAGAAGAAGCTGGTAGCGCAACAGACGCCGACTAGTCCCATAGAACAGATCGGCCAGCGGTCCGCCAAGGGTGTGGAGGCTTCGGTGACGCTGCAACTGACCGACCGCTTCGGCATCGACGCGAATGGCACAGTGCTGGACGCTAATTTCGATGACTTCATCAGCGGCGGCACCAGCTATACCGGCAACACGCCACCCAATGTGCCTGAAGTAGCGGCGAACCTGTCCGTCTATTGGGCGCCCATTGACGCGCTGCGGGCCAATGCCAGTTTGCGCTATGTCGGCCGGAGCTTCTCGGACAACGCCAACAGCCACCGGGTGCCGGGCTATGCCGTGGTGGATGCGGGGTTGACCTATGCGTTCACCCCCAATCTCGCGGCGAACCTGCGGGTCTATAATCTCTTTGACAAGGATTATGCGACCACCACCTATAATGACGAGCAGTGGATATTGGGCCGCCCCCGTTCCATCGACATTTCGGTGACGGCTCATTTCTGACGCACGCGCCCGGTGGCGTCATCGCGGCAAGCGATGGCTGTATCTGACCCATCGCTGGCTGGGCATAGTGACATGCCTGTTGCTGGCGATGTGGTTCCTGTCGGGCATCGTCATGATGTATGTGCCTTTCCCGTCGCTGACCCAGCAGGAGCGGCTGGCGGGATTGGCACCCATCGACTGGAAGCAGGTCCATGGGAGTGTTCAGGCCGACGCCGTGTTGCAACAAGGGTTGGACGGTCCCGTCTGGCTGCACGACGGGGCGGCGGCGGCAATGAGCGGGCGCGCCGTCGCTCCTGTCACGGCTCGCCAGGCTGGCGGCATCGCTGCCGCGTTCGGCAAAGCGCCTGCCTCCGCCGTGGATCTGATCGAGCGGGATCAATGGACGGTTGGCAGCGGGTTTAACCGCTATCGGCCATTATGGAAGGTCACGCTCGACCGGCCGGATGGGTTGGTCCTCTACGTCGCATCGACCACCGGAACTGTGGTGCTGGACACGAACCGCACAGAGCGGTTCTGGAACTGGCTCGGATCGGTTCCTCATTGGATTTATCCGACTGCGCTGCGTCAGGACCAGCCGCTCTGGCGGCAGGTGATCCTCTGGACCTCCGGGGCAAGTATCATAGGGGCGGTCAGCGGCATGTGGATCGGGGTGCTGCGTATGCGGCTGCGCCGCCGCTACAAGGGCGGGCGGATTTCGCCCTATCGCGGCTGGCAGCGGTGGCATCATGTCGCGGGGTTGCTCGGCGGCACCCTGTTGGTCGCATGGATCGTCAGCGGCTGGCTCTCCGTCGATCCCAACCGCTGGTTCGCCAGCAAAGGTCTGAGCGATGCGGCTCGTGCCGCTTATGCCGGAGCAGGGATGCCCCCTGCGCTGGACTGGCAGCATGTCGGCAGCACACCAGAGGCTGCGGGCGCGCGTCAGATGCGGCTGATATGGACCGACAGCACGCCTTTGCTGATCTTCTCCCGACCGAGTGGACAGGATGCGATCCTCGATGCGCGGAGCTTGAAGCCGGTGAAGCTCGAGCCACGCCGCCTGATCCGCACCGCCCATCGGCTGGTTCCCGACGCTCGGATGGAAGCGGCCGACTGGCTCACCAAGTCCGATGCCTATTGGTATGAAGCCAAGGGAAGCGTGGAATTGCCGGTGTTGCGCATCCGCTTCGCCGACATGAATGACAGTTGGGTCTATATCAGCCCCCGCACAGGCGAGGTGCTGCGCGACATGGACGCTCGCCGCCGCCTCTATCGCTGGCTGTTCGATGGGCCGCATCGCTGGGATTTCGATGTGCTCATCCGTCAACGGCCCCTTTGGGATATATGGATGTGGGTTTGGTTGATTGTCGGGGCAATCATCTCGGTGAGCGGCATTGTGATCGGGATGCGGCGCTTAGGGCGGCCAACCGACCGGCGAATGTCGGGCATTGGCCGCCGGCGTCATTAGGGCAATCTGGTCTCCAGTTGCGCCAGAGCCAAACACAGCCTCACAACCCACGGATAACGCGTGAGCAATTCGAACCGTCGGCCGATCTCCCGGACACTGGCGATTCCTGGAAAGAAGTGGTGCACCCGACGGGATTCGAACCCATGGCCCTCAGATTAGGAATCTGATGCTCTATCCTGCTGAGCTACGGGTGCCCGTCGACGGCTCTATTCTGCGAATGGGGCGCGGTCAATTCTTCGCTTCGGGGGGCAGCACCGGAAAAGGCAGTGGCGCGACCTCCACCCCCTCCGCCATCAGGGCGCGTGCTTCGTGAAGCGCCACTTCGCCATGGATGCTGGCGCGGTCCTGCTCGCCATAATGCATGGCACGGGCCTGTTCCGCGAAATCGCGCCCGACCCAGGTTGAATCCTCCAGCGCCTTTTGCTGCGCCTTGGCGAGCGCGAGCACCAATTCACGCATCTTCGCCTCTTCCCCGGCGCCCATGGCGATGGATGCATCATCGGAGGAAGGCGCCTGCGGCACGATTTCCGGGCGGCTGTTGCCTTTGGGCGCGACGGCGGGGGCCATCACCGCCTTGCCCACATGTTCATCGCCGCAAAGCGGGCAGGCTATCAATCCCCGCGCCTTCTGATCCTCATAATCGGCGCTGGAACCGAACCATGCCTCGAACACATGTCCTTGGGATTCGCATTTAAGGTCGAAAACGATCACGATAGCGTAACATCCATGGGCAAGGATCGCCTGTTGGCGAGCGCAGGCACCCGCCCGCGGACGTCCTCTACGCGCGACAGGTCGATCTCTGCAAGAGCAAGGCCGGCTGGTTCACCCATGTCGAGCACGATGTCCCCCCATGGATCGACGACCAGGCTGTGTCCATATGTCTCGCGGCCGTCGGCATGGCGGCCCGTCTGCGCGGCGGCAACGACGAAGCAGCCCGCCTCTATGGCCCGCGCCCGCAGCAGGATGTGCCAGTGCGCCTTTCCCGTCGGCACGGTGAAAGCCGCCGGCATCAGCAACACCGTCGCACCCGCATTGGTAAGCGCACGATAAAGATCGGGAAAGCGCATGTCATAGCAGACCGACATTCCCATGCGCGCCCATGGCGTATCGACCGCCACGATCCGCTCGCCCGGTCCATAGACCGACGATTCCCGCCAGCTTTCGCCCGTCGCCAGGTCGACATCGAACAGATGTATCTTGTCGTAACGGGCGCGGATCTCGCCACTGTCGTCGATCATGAAGCTGCGATTGGCCCAACGGCCGTCGCTGCGCTCGTCTTTCAACGGGGTGGAGCCGAGATGGACCCACAACCCCTGCTTGGCCGCGGCCTCGCGCACGGCCGCGAGGACCGGGTCATCCCCCTCCGAATGCAGGGTCGCCGCTGCCCTTTTCCGGTCCCGGTCCAGATAGCCCGCCATTTCCGGAGTGAAGAGCATATCCGCGCCATCCGCCTTGGCGCGCGCTGCCATATCGGCAATGGCGGCGGCATTGGCGGCAGGATCGATCCCGCTGGTCATCTGGAAGATGGCCGCGCGCATTTCGCCTATGCCTCCAACAAAGCGTCGAGCTTGCCCTGCCGGTCGAGCGTCGCGATGTCGTCGCTGCCGCCGATATGCAGGCCATCGATGAAGATTTGCGGCACCGTCGCCCCGCCATTGGCGCGTTCCAGCATTTCCTGCCGCTTCGGACCACCCATGGTGATATCATATTCCTCGAATGCGACGCCCTTGTCGCTCAACAGGGCCTTCGCCCGGGCACAATAGCCACACCAGGCCTTGGTATAGATTTCGACCTTCGCCATATTTTGCTCCTTGATCGTCGAAATTGTGGTTTGGCGGCTGTTTGTCAATCGGTGGCATCCGGCACCACCCGCGCCCAGCACAGCAGATGAACGCTTGCGGCGCCGCCGCGTTTCAGCGTTTTGGCGCAGGCCGCCGCCGTGGCACCGCTGGTATGCACATCGTCGATCAGCAGAACCGCCCGGTCTTTGAGTTGATGGACCGGCGCCACGGCAAAAGCCCCGCGGACCGCCCGTGCCCTCGCCTTCGGGGTCATCCCTCGTAGCGGCCTGGTCCGCCGGGTGCGCAGGAGGGCATGGCTGTCGACGGGCAAGCCAGTCAACCGCGCGAGATGACGGGCGATCAGCGCCGACTGGTTGAAGCCGCGCCACCACAGGCGCCAACGGTGCAGGGGAACCGGCACGATGACCGGGTCCTGGACGGCAGGGACGTGCCGGACCATCTGCTTCGCAATGAGCCGGGAGAGGCCGATGCGCCGCCCATATTTCAGGCGCAGCGCTACGGCGCGGGCGACGTCGCCATAGGCGAGCACCGCCCGCGCACTGTCATAGGACGGCGGATCAGCCAGACAGGTACCGCATTCCGCCCCTTCCCCCTGATCATATTCGAAAGGCAATCCACAACTGGCGCAGCAGGGCGCGCCCAGAAACCGCATACCGCTCCAACAGGCCAGGCAGAAAGCATCGTCGGCATCCACGATCTCGCCGCAGCCGGGGCAGCGCGGCGGCAGGGCATAATCGACAATCGGGCGGAGCACGGTCTTAAGAAGCGGGACGCTCTTGTGCAGCGGGAGGCGGGACATCATCTCCCTTGTCCTCGCTCCTTCGCCCATGCACAAGGCCCCATGACCAACAGCGACATCTTCGACAGAGCCTTGCGCGCGAAACGACGCGACCGGATGATGGCGCGCTTTGCCGAGCATGATTTTTTCTATCGCATGATGCTGGACGAACTGCTCGACCGGCTGGGCGACGTGCAGCGCGAGTTGAAGGAAGTGCTGGTGATCGGCTGTCCCGACGGCAGCGCGAGGGCAGCGCTGGAGGCGATGGGCAAGAGCGTGGTTTGCGTCGACCCCGGTTTCGCGGCGGCCAGGGCGGGAGGCGGCGTGCAGGCCGACGAGGACGCCCTGCCCTTTGCCGACGACAGTTTCGACCTGGTGATCGCCTGCGGGACACTGGACAGCGTCAACGACCTGCCCGGCGCGCTGATCCTGATGCGGCGGATCTTGCGTCCCGACGGCCTGATGCTGGCGGCTTTCGCAGGGGGCGGGTCCCTGCCCCGGCTGCGCGCCGCATTGCTGGCGGGCGAAGGGGACCGCGCGGGGCAGCATATCCACCCGCAGGTCGATGTGCGATCCGCGGGCGACCTGCTGGCGCGCGCGGGCTTCACCATGCCGGTGGCGGATGGTGACATGCTGACGGTGCGCTATGGCGATATGCTGCGGCTGATGCACGATCTGCGGGGAATGGGCGCCGGCAATGCGCTGGCCTCGCGCCCGCCGGCGCTGCGAAGGGACGCGCTGATCGCGGCCGCAGGGCATTTCGCCGCGGCCGCGGATGGTGATGGGCGGACGGCGGAACAGATGGCTGTCCTCTATCTCAGCGGATGGAAGGCGGATCCCAGCCAGGCCCAGCCCGCGCGGCGGGGCAGCGCGACCGTCTCGCTGGCCGAGGCGCTGAAGCCGCCGGGGGGATCGTAGAGGATCTTCGCGCGGCCGGTCGATCGTCACCCTTCGCCTCCACCAGCCTGTCTGCGGCCTGCGCCGCCGCATCATCCTGTTTCGCCATGGTGAGCGGTGCGTCATCCATCATGCTGCCCCTCCTCGAACGATCAGACAGCAACCAGTTCATCGACTCCGCCGTTCCGCTGAAGCTCGCCCGAAAGGCGGCAAAACGCCGGGCTGCTGACATGAGTAAGTTGCGGCGGAGCGCCGGGCGATAACCCTTGCGATCCTCCCTCTTCGTGTGCCGGGTAGCAGGATTGCGCTTTTTTGAACCTGTCCCCGGGAACCGACGCATGGCTGGCGACTTCCACCGGAACGAGTATCCAAGGAGGAGGAAGACCATGGCCAATCAGCAGTTCACTGACGCGATCGCCCTTCTGAAAGCGGACCACCGCAAGGTGGAGGATCTGTTCGAACAGTTCGAAAGGGCCGGATCATCGGCACGCAAGAAGACGCTGGCGCGGGAGATCTGCCTGGAACTCAAGATCCATACGATGATCGAGGAGGAGATCTTCTACCCCGCCTTTCGCGGCAAGATAGAGGATGACACGCTGGATGAGGCCTATGTCGAGCACGATGGCGCCAAGCTGCTGGTCAACGACATAGAGGAAGGCGATCCTTCGGACGATTTCTTCGATGCCAAGGTCAAGGTGCTCTCCGAAGAGATCAAGCACCATGTCCATGAAGAAGAAATGCGGGGCGAGGGCATGTTCGCTCAATGCCGGAAGACCGACGTGAACCTGGTCCAGCTTCGCGACGCAATGCTCGCCCGCAAGGAGAAATTGTTGAAGGAAGCGGAAAATGGCGGCCTTCCCCCCGCCCGGCCGCGCGTCATCCAGTTGGTGCCCGCCTGACGGGTCGGGTTTGGCCGGCCGGGGTTTCTGCTTCAGCCGGCCTTGGAAAGACCGATTCCCACTAAGCTGGGTGATGGGCGCGCCTGCCCGATCCAACTATCATGGGCGGAAAAAAGACAAAGGACAGAGCCCCGTGTCCCGCCATGATGACGCATCCTATTTCGCCACGCGTGCCAGGGAAGAAATCCGCAAGGCGTGCGATGCCAGGCAGCGCGGCTGACCCGTCTCCCCCACCCTGCCTTCCTGCCTGTGGGGCCAGGCAGAGTTTACGGGCCTTGAAAGGTTACAGGCCTTGAAAGCCGCACCTGCGCCCGCCATCTGGCGGTTCGGATTCCATTGGGGAGAGCTTTTGATACTGCCATGACCACCACGACCGGCACCGCACCCGAAACCCGTTCCTTCGAGGCCGACGTCGCCCGCCTGCTGCACATGATGGTGCACTCGGTCTATTCGGACAAGGACGTCTTCCTGCGCGAGCTGATCTCGAACGCGGCCGATGCCTGCGAAAAGCTGCGCTACGAACTGCTGAGCGATCCCGCACTCGCCGGGGAGGACGGCCAGCCGCGCATCACCGTCACGCTCGATCCCGACGCGCGCCAGCTCATCGTCGAGGATAACGGCATCGGCATGAGCGAGGTCGAGCTGGTCGAGGCGCTGGGCACCATCGCCCGGTCGGACACCCGCGCCTTCATGGAGCGCGTCGCGGCGGCCAGGGAAGGCGCGAAGGAGGGGGAAGGCGCGCAACTGATCGGCCAGTTCGGCGTGGGCTTCTATTCCGCCTTCATGGTCGCGGACAAGGTGGACGTCTTTTCCCGGCGCGCCGGGGCGGATGTCGCCGCGCACTGGGCGTCGGATGGACTCGGCAGCTATACCATCCAGCTTGTCGATCCGGCGGAGGCCCCGGCTCGCGGCACCCGCATCGTCCTGCACCTCAAGGAAGAGGCGGCCAACTATACCGAACAGTTCACTGCCCAGCGCATCATCACCGCGCAGTCGGGCCATGTCCCCGTTCCCATCTTCCTCAAGGAAAGACCGGAAGCGGAGGAGAAGCAGATCGCGGATGGCGCCGCCCTCTGGACCCGTCCCCGGTCCGACATCACGGCGGAGGAATATGCCGACTTCTACCGCAGCACGGCGGGCCAGTTCGACGAACCTGCGCTGACCCTCCATTATCGCGCCGAGGGGCTGCACGAATATTCGGTCCTTGCCTTCCTCCCCTCCGTTCGTCCGTTCGACCTGTTCGATC
This sequence comes from Sphingobium sp. LMC3-1-1.1, assembly GCF_040676285.1. NCBI lineage: Bacteria > Pseudomonadati > Pseudomonadota > Alphaproteobacteria > Sphingomonadales > Sphingobiaceae > Sphingobium > Sphingobium sp. LMC3-1-1.1. Next base: position 22,549 of record NZ_JBEGHQ010000010.1, read on the forward strand.
CGGACCGCGCCGGGCGGATGAAGCTCTATGTCCGCCGCGTCTTCATCACGGACGAGGCGCAGATCGTGCCGCGCTACCTGCGCTTCATGCGCGGGCTGGTCGACAGCAACGACCTGCCGCTCAACGTCTCGCGCGAGATGATCCAGGAAAGCTCCGTCCTTGCCGCCATCCAGAAGGGGGTCGCCAACCGCATCCTTTCCGAACTGGACAAGCTGGCCGACAGGGATGCGGACGCCTATCTCAAATTCTGGGACAATTTCGGCGCGGTCCTGAAGGAGGGGCTGTACGAGGATTTCTCCCGGCGAGAGGCGCTCCTTGACCTCGCCCGGTTCAAGAGCACGGCATCAGGCGAAGGATGGCGCTCGCTCAAGGACTATGTGGAGGCGATCAAGGAGAACCAGACGGCGATCTATTATGCCACCGGCGCCGATCTCGACCGACTCGCCTCCTCGCCGCAACTGGAGGGATTCCGCGCCCGCGGCATCGAAGTGCTGCTGCTCGCCGACCAGGTGGACAGTTTCTGGGTCACGGCCGGCGTCGATTATCAGGGCAAGCCGTTCAAGTCGGTGACCCAGGGGCTGGCCGAGCTGAGCCTGATCCCGTCGGCAGAGGGCGATGCGCCCGCCGGGCAGCCATCGGTGGAGGTCGACGGCTTCATCGCCTATTTGAAAGGCGTGCTGGGGGAGGAAGTGTCCGATGTCCGCGCATCGGAACGGCTGACGGAAAGCGCCGTCTGCCTGGTCGCGCCCGACAACGCGATGGACCGCCAGCTGGAGAAGCTGCTGGCCGGGGCCGGCCGGCTCGACAATGCGGCGAAGCCGGTGCTGGAAATCAATCCGCGCCATGACCTTATCACGAAACTCGGTACCCTGGCCGAGGACAGCGAACTGCGCGAGGACGCGGCCTGGCTGCTGCTGGACGAAGCGCGGATCGTGGACGGCGAACTGCCAATCGATCCGCGAGCCTTTTCCGCGCGCCTCGCCCGGCTGATCGGCGGCGCGATCAAATAAGGTATGCGTGGCCGGGCCCGTCCCGGCCACCATTCCTGTCGCGGCGGCACGGAGCGACAATCCGCTTGCCAGCCCTGCGAAAGCGCGCCAAGCACGCCGCAACAGGAAGTGAGGGGATAGTGCGTCGATGAGTTATTATGACGTTCTGATCGTGGGCGCGGGTCATGCTGGTGCCCAGGCGGGGATATCGCTGCGGCAGCTTGGCTTTGAAGGGTCGATCGGGATGATCGGCGATGAGAAGGATCCGCCCTATG
>NZ_JBEGHQ010000011.1:0-20727 GCF_040676285.1 Sphingobium sp. LMC3-1-1.1
CCAGGTCAAGCAGTTCGCGCAGCCGATCCGGCGTGCGGTTCCACACCACAAGGTCATGGCCCGCATCCAGCAGCCGCCGGGCCATCGCCTGCCCCATGCGTCCAAGACCTATGAAAACTACCTTCATCTCAAAACTCCGTGTCCACCGCGCCCGTCCATCAATGCGAGCCGTAATAACCGACAACCGCACAGCATAGCGCCCAGAACACTGGCCATTCGCTCCCGCCAATATGCCATAACCACCGGCGCGAAACTTTGAAGTTCGCGGCTGCGGCGACAAGCAGGTAAACGCACCCGAGATAAGCGGCGTAAACCGGCAGGATGCCGAGCATCAGGCAGGCTGCCAGTACAATCTCGAGTCCCATGGCCACATAGGACCAGAACTGGGGCGGGTTCAGGCCGGCCTGCTTGAAGAAGGCTACCGAGGCCTGACGCGCAGTGATTTTCCCCACCACATGAGGGATGAAGAAGGCGCCGCACAAGACCCTCAGCACGGCATAGCCATTCGTCATGTCGAAGGCGCTGTCCACGGCGCATTCCTCCACTGCCTTTGGGCACGCCGGCCCGCCATTATCCGCCCAGATCATGCTGCCACGATCCCACTCTGTTCGCTTTTCGGCGTCCAAGGGCGGGGCTGGCATAATTTAATATGGAGAGGCGCTTGACAGCGCAAGAAAAATCGACAAACTTTGCTCAAAGGCCAAAACTAACGAAATTTAATGCCTGTAAGTTTCATTCGTGCGAAATTACTCACGACGGCATCAAGGCGCCGGCCAAGGCAAGCTCATAGGGAGGTTCATGAAGTCGAAGGCTGCAGTCAGGAATGGCTTAGAGGGTTAGGGATGTCTTTCGCCTCAACCCGCAATCATCGTCCGCTGATTTTGCCTTAGAATTAATGAAATCCACGAATTAGAAGTATTTGTCGAAATATTGGATTAGCGATCTAATGTGATCGCATGTCGGAATTACGCTTTAGGCGTCCGAAAGGGAAAGCTGATAATGAAGTATAATCGACCACATGCTGGCGCAAGCTTCGGCACCCAGGCTAAAGACTGGGAGCGCGGCATCGATTACGACCGCTTGTTCAAGGCAAGATTGAAGCGGGCGCAGGAGGCAGTACGTCACGCGGGCCTTGGTGCGGTATTGTGCTTCAATTTCGACAATATCCGCTATGTTACGGGTACGCATATCGGCGAATGGGCGCGCGACAAGTTCATGCGCTATGCGCTTTGCCCGGCCGAAGGGCCTCCGTTCCTCTGGGATCCGGCGCCGCCCGCCAAGCGGTTGTCGTCGCCGTGGATCGCGGACAATGTGGCCGCGCCGATCTCGACCATGCAAGGTGGACTCCCGCCATGGATGAACGTGCAGGGCGATTTCGCAAAGCAGATCAAGAAGGCGCTCGTTCATTTCGGGATCGAAAAGCAGCCGCTCGGCATCGATATCATGGAACTTCCGATGCTCCGGGCGCTCGAGGCCGAGGGTATCGAAGTGGTCGACGGTCAGCAGGCACTGCTGGACGCCCGCGAAATCAAGACGCCGGACGAGATAGAATTGCTCAAGATGGCTGCGTCGATGGTCGACGCCACTTATGTGGACATCGCCAAGGCGATCCGGCCCGGCACGCGCGAAAACGAACTTGTGGCGATCGCCAATGACCGTCTGTTCCGCATGGGGTCGGAACGCGTTGAATGTGTCAATTCGGTGTCGGGTCCACGCGGCCGCCCGCACTCGCACACATTTTCCGATCGCATGATCCAGCCGGGCGACATGGTGTTCCTGGACATCATGCATTCGTTCAACGGCTACCGGACCTGTTACTACCGGACCTTCATTTGCGGGGAGCCCAACAAATATCAGATCGATGCCTATGAGAAGGCGTCGAAATGGATCAGCGCCTCGATCGACATGATCCGGCCGGGTGTCACGCCTGACGAGATTGCGGATGTTTGGCCGGATGCCACCGAATTCGGCTATCGCGACGAGGCAGAGGCGTTTCTCCTGCAATATGGTCACGGCGTGGGCCTGTCGCTGTGGGAGCGGCCGATCATTTCCAAGCGCTATCGCGGTCAGAACCAGCCACTGCGCGAAGGCATGGTGTTCGCGCTTGAAACCTGGTGCGGCGCCGAAGACGGATCGGGTGCTGCCCGCATCGAGGAAGAAGTGGTTGTTACCAAGGACGGTTGCGAAATCATTACGAACTTCCCGTCGGACCGACTCATTTCCTGCGGCCTGCCGGGATGCGAGATTTTCTAGTCTCCCATGTTGAGCACCTTGATGAGAAATAATGAACGGGTACGAATATTTGGTTTGATTGATAAATAACAAAAAGTTCGGTTCTCGCAGGGGGAAGTTGGGTCTTATTATAACTTTAAGGGGAATAATAATGAGGAAAGATCTTAGAATCCGAACAAGCCTACTTTGCGCAGTTGCAATTGGCGCGCTCGCCAGCCCTGCATTGGCGCAGGACGAGCCCGCCGCCGCCCCCGCGCAGGATCAAGCGGCTCAAGATCATGCGGACACGGGCGGCTCGGCCTTGTCGGGCGAGATCATCGTGACGGCGCAGCGTCGCGAGCAGAGCATCCAGAAGGTGGGTATCGCCATCACCGCCTATTCCGGCGAACAGTTGCGCGCGCTCAACGTGACCGATTCACGCGAACTGGCGGGGCTTACGCCGGGCGTGCATCTCGGTGGCGCGCTTGCTGGCCAGAACAGCCAGTACACGATCCGCGGCGTGACCCAGAATGACTTCAACGATATCGTCGAGGCGCCGAATGCGGTTTATCTGGACGATGGTTACATCGCGATCGGCCAGGGCCAGACTTTCGCCCTGTTCGATATCGACCGCGTCGAAGTGCTGAAGGGGCCGCAGGGCACGCTGTTCGGCCGCAACGCGACCGGCGGCCTTGTCCGCTACATCACGCGCAAGCCCAATCTGGACAAGGTCGAGGGCTTTGTCGACGTCAATTACGGGCTCTATGACTCGCTGAGCACGCCCGGTGCGTTCCACGGTGAAGCGGCGATCAACCTGCCGATGGGCAGCATGATGGCGACGCGTTTCGCCGTCATGTGGAACAAAGCTCAGCCCTGGCTGCGCAACGAATATCCGGCGGGCGCGGTTGGTGGTTCGCCTGGTCCGGGCGCCGGCGCCAATATGGGCGATGACGATACGCTCGCAGGACGCATGACCACCTTGTTCGAGCCCAATGACAGCGCCCGCGTGCTGCTGTCCGTCAATGCGGCGAGAACCCGGATGGCAACGGCGCCGTATCAGCAGAAGGCAACGATCGGTGTGTTCGATGCTGCGGGCGAACTGGTGAACGTCCTGAATGCCGGCCCGAACGAAACGCGCGCTTCGATTGCGGCTGACGGTTCCGATGGCGGTTCGGACCCCGGCAACACCGGCAGCTTCGGTGCTCCCTTTGGCCGTCCGGTCCCCGGCGGCGACTTCTTCGGCTACAAGGATCCCGATGGCAGCGGCCCTCGCACGTCGAGCGACTTTGCCTTCCGCGATCATGGGCGCGTGAGGACCTGGGGCGTCAACCTGAATGGCGAGTTCGACTTGAGCGACAGCGTCAAATTGGCGGCGGTGAGCGACTACAAGCATTTCTACAAGATCGCTTTCGTGGACACGGATTCTGGACCGGGCAACCAGTCCGGCGTGTATCAGGGCGTTCGCGCTTCCACCTTCAGCCAGGAAGTCCGCCTGTCAGGGAAGACCGATCTCGTCGACTGGACGGCGGGGCTCTATTATCTGCACATCAAGGCGAACTCGCGTTCGGGACTGAAATTCCCCGTGGGCAGCGTTGTGCCGGGGGCGCCATTTGATGTCGGCGCCGATGCGACGCTGAAGACTAATTCCTACTCGGCCTTTGGCCAATTGGATTGGCACATCGCCCCGCAACTCACCTTGATCACCGGCGCGCGCATCATTCGCGAACAGAAGGATATGAGCTTCTTCCAGGGAATATGGGGCACCACTGACTCGCGTGAGACGCAGATCGGGACACCGATCGTCATCGGCCCGATATTCGGTCCGAACGGGCCGACCGGTTATTCGGACAAGTCCAAGAAGACGCTTTGGGCAGGCAAGGTCCAGCTCGACTTCCAGGTCAACCCGGATCTGCTCCTCTATGCAGGCATCAACCGCGGTGTGAAGGCGGGCAGCTACAACGCTCCCGTTCCGGGCGGTCTGCCGGTTCCCACCAGCGCGCTTCCCTACAAGGCGGAAACTCTCACCAACTATGAGAGCGGCATCAAATATACCTTCCCGGACGGCAAGACCCGGTTCAACGCATCCGCATTCTACTATGATTACAAGAACTATCAGGCATTCCTCTTCTCCGGCGTTGGCGGCATCGTCATCAATGCCGACGCGAGAACGATCGGTGGCGAAGCCAACCTGTTCACCTCGCCGGTCAGGGGCCTCGATGTCGGGCTTGCCGTGTCCTACTTCGATGCGAAGGTGAAGGATGTGCCGCTTCGTGCCGGAGGTCCGATCAGTCGCGACGTCCAGCCCAACTATGCGCCGCCGCTTCAGGGCAGCGCCATCCTTCGGTATGAATGGGAAGCCCTTGGCGGCAAGCTGTCGGTTCAGGGCGACGCCAGCTATACCGATCCCTTCTTCTACAACCTCCGCAATTTCGACGCGGACAAGTTTGGCAGGACTGTGATGGTCAATGCCGGTCTTGGCTGGTCGAACGAAAGCTGGGAGCTCAACTTTCGCATCAGGAACCTCACCAACGTGCACCAGGGTGTCCAGGGCTTCGACCTGGCGACTTTCTGCGGTTGCAACGAGGTTTCCTACAAGCCGCCCCGCTTCTTCCAGCTCGGCGCGCGCTACAACTTCTGATTGCATCAGTCGTGAAAACGGTTCGCGCCCGGAAAAGAAGAAACAGCGCGATGAAAGTATGGATGAGCGTCCCGGCCGGTCTGGCGACCGGCCGGGACATAAGGCGATCGGGCACTAGAAGGAGGCGGTGATGGCAGGTTATCCGGCCAGCGATTACGATCCGGGTTACGAGTGGAAGGCCGTGGCGCTGCTGAGCCTCGGATTCGGCCTTGTGGGGCTGGACCGCTGGATCATCGCTCCGCTGGCGCCCGCCATCATGCGGGACCTTGGGATCAGCCTGCCGCTCATCAATGTCCTGATCGCCATTTTGGGTGTAACCTGGGGCGTGGCCGCAGTTGCCATGGGCAACCTCTCGGACCGGATCGGTCGTCGCAAGGTCATGCTGCCGGCTCTTCTTATCTTCTCGCTCGCTTCTGCGTTCAGTGGTCTGGCTGGTGGCTTCACCAGTCTGCTTTTGATCCGCGGTCTGATGGGCGTGTCGGAAGGTGCCTTTTGTCCGGTGAGCTTCGCGGCGACTGCGGAAGCATCCAGGCCCTCCCGCATAGGGTTCAATCAAGGCCTGCAGCAGAGCATGTTCGCCTTGTTCGGATTGGGGATTGGTCCCATTCTCGCGACCTGGCTGCTCGGCTTCACGTCGTGGCGTGGGGTTTTTGCCATTGTCGGACTGCCTGGCATCATTCTCACGATTCTGTTGTGGAAGGTTATCAGGGAACCCGGCCAGAACCAGAAGACCATTGGCACGCCCGCACCGCCGACATCGATCCGCGAGGTCCTCATGGTGCGTAACATCCGCCTTGCAATGGTCGGTTTGCTCTGCGCGATGTGTGGCATTTTCGTGGTCAGCGCGAATGTGCCAATCTATCTGGCCGAATATTTGAAGTTGCCGTCGATGCAGGTGGGGCTTGTGACCTCGGCCATCGGTTTTGGCGGATTTGTCGGCCTTTGGATGCTCCCGGCCTTGTCGGACATCTTTGGCCGCCGGGTGATGGCGATCATCGGCTTCGCGGGTGGCGCTGCATTCACCTATTGCTTCATCACGCTGGGTGCGCAGCCAGGCTATCTGTTTGCCTCGCTGTTCGGAGCGACCGCTTCCAGCTTCGGGGTTCTCTCTCTGCTCACCGGGCCAGTCGCCGCAGAGTCCGCTCCCCCGGGGATGCTCTCTACTGCTTCGGGGTTGATCATCGGTGTCGGGGAGATCTTCGGAGGCGGCGTGGCGCTGCTTCTCGCCGGCTATATCATCGGAACCTTCGGGATCCAGTATATGCTCTATCTGGCGCTCGGTGGGCTGATGCTTGGTGCTGTCCTGATGTGCGGCCTGGTCGAAACCGCACCGCGCAAGCGCCAGAAAAGTCCACGGTGGAGCGAGGAAGCAATCGCAGATGGCTGACCTTGCCCGCCATGTTTGCTCGATGAGGCGTTTGGCTCGACCTCGCATATGCGCCGGGCAGATTGGGCCAGCGTCTTCGTCAAGATGGGTTTATAACTATTCGCTCGACAGAATATCCGGGAGTTTTGTGCAATGAGTACCCCAATCATTGGTCTCGGGCCGCGGCTTGATACCGATTACTCGATCTGGCCTTTGGCATATTGTCAGTCGGAAATGCCGCAAGATTTCTTTGGTGGCTCCATCAAGTTCAGCAATATGGGCACAATTCGCGTGCCAATGATCTACACATTGCTGGTCGGCGGCGAAGTCGGCGGCAAACAGCACGTCGCCTTGGTCGATTGCGGTTTTCGCAATGACCATTGGGCGGCGAAATACGGGTTTGCCAGCTGGGAGGAGCCGCGTGACGTGCTGGCCCGCGTCGGTTTCGCGCCCGAAGATGTCGAGGTGATCCTGGTTACCCACATGCATTTCGATCACATTGGAAATTTCGAGGCGTTTCCCAATGCCAAGCTGTACATCCAGATCGACGAATATCTCGGCTGGTCGGACATTGTGTGCTCCGCTCACCAGTATGAGACCGAAGAGGAAAGGGCTTTTATCTTTTCGTCGTTCGATCCCCAGGATCTGATCCGCGCCGCACAAGGCGTAGCCGAGGGGCGCGTGCGTTTCATTCGCGGTGACGAGGAAGTTCTGCCGGGCATCACGGCGCGGCTGGCCAAGGATAGCCACACTTTCGGTAGCCAATGGTTCGAGGTGCAGACCCGCAATGGCCCGTTCGCCGTCGTTGGCGACGTTGTCTACTGGTATTCGAACATCGAGAGCATGTGGCCTTCGGGCTATCATCAGGGCAACGTGATGAACCAGCTGAGCGTCTTCCGCCAGATTCGGGAGACGTTGAAGCAGAAGATCGACCGGGTCATTCCTGGGCACGATCCCAAGGTGTGGGATCGCCATAATTCATGGGTGGCACCGAGTGGGAATCCGATCGCGGAGGTCAACCTGCGTCAGGGCGACACCACAAGGCGGCCTGACCTATCTGCCCAGAAAATCATTCACACCTGAGGAGTCGATCGCCCGTTCATGCTGTCGAATCCGGGAAGACCGAACAGCGCGCAAACCGGAATGCGCCGCATGATGAATGTCAAACTGTTTTGAGGACTAAGACTATGGTGGCTTCGATCCCCATTTCGGATGTCAATCCGTTCGAGCTTGAACGGCGGCTAGAGCCCTACGCGTTCTACGAAGAACTACGGGAGATGGGCCCTGTCGTGCACCTGCGGACGCTCGATCTCTACGCGGTCAGCCGCTTCGCCGACGTGCGCCGGGTCCTCGCCGATCAGCGGGTCTTCTCGTCTGCGCAAGGCGTTGTGCAAAATGCCGCGATGAATGCAGCGATGGCGGGGTCGATCGTCGGCACCGACCCGCCGGAGCACACCCGCCTGCGCGCGATCCTCGGCCGCCCGTTGACGCCGGCGCGGCTCGCCCCGATGCGCGACATGCTCTCCGAGCTCAGCGCACGGCAGGTCGAGCGCATCCTGGCAAACGGTAGCGAGGTAGAGGCGGTGTCCCAGATCTCCTGTCACCTGCCGCTCTCGGTAGTTACCGAGTTGGTCGGGATGCCTGACGATGCCACCGACCGCATGCTTCCCTGGGCTGCCGCCAGTTTCAATGGCATGGCCCCCGATATCATGCCCGGCACGGCTCCGGCGCTGGCCACGATCGGCGAGATGATGGGCTACATCGCTGACCCCAGCCTGCCTGGCAGGCTGCGGCCCGGCAGCTGGTCCGCCCAGCTGCACGAGGCATCGGTGAGCGGCGAGATCGACTACGAGCAGTTTCTTAGCATGCTGCAGGGTTATCTCATGCCATCGCTCGACACGACGATCTTCGCGATGTCTAACCTGCTGTGGCTGCTGGCAAACAACCCGGACCAGTGGGAGCTGCTGCGGTCCCGCACCAGTCTTATTCCGCGCGCCATTCACGAAGCCATCAGGCTCGAGAGCCCGGTACAGTTCTTCTCGCGCGTGGCAACGGAGGACACGGAGATCGACGGCACCCCGATCAAGGCCGGTTCGCGCATATTCGTCATCTATGCCTCGGCCAATCGCGATCCCCGTCGCTTCGAGAATCCGGACCGTTTCCAGATCGAACGCGACAGTACGGATCACATCGGCTTTGGGCATTCGGCGCACCGGTGCGTGGGTATGAACCTGGCGTTGATGGAAATCACCGCGATGCTCACGGCGCTCGTCGGCAAGGTTAGGGCGATCGAACTGATCGATGCCAAGCGAGCCGACAACGCCATCCTGCGCGGTTTCGAGAAGCTTTCGCTCCGCTTGGTCCCGTTGTCAGGTGGTTAGAGGACGACCGCACGGCAACTAAACCCGATCTTCAATCCCAAACTCTTCAATTTACAAAAGGATGGATATCATGTTTGTAGTTAGAAATCCCCAGTCGATCGCCAACCCGGTGGGGGCATATAGCCATTCGGTCGAGATTCCGGCCGGTGCGCGCATCCTGTCGATCGCTGGACAGGCGGGCATCCGGCCCGACGGAACTCTGGCTGAGGGTTTCGAGGCGCAGCACGAGGAAATCTGGAAGAACGTTCTGGCCATTCTCGCCGAAGCGAACATGGGTCCGGAAAACCTGGTTCACCTCAACGTCTATTCGACCGATGCCAGCGCTATCCGCTTCCTGGCGCCGCACCGGAAGAAGTACCTGCCTGAAGGTTACCTACCGACCTCGACCTGGGTTGTGGTGTCGGCGCTCGCCAATCCCAACTGGGTCGTAGAGATGGAAGCCATCGCGGCAAAGGTCGACTGATCGCTTCGCATTTGCCCCTGGCCGCAACACTGGCCAGGGGCAAATGCAGGCATTTCGAGCGGGGAAGGCCTCAATGTTGCGAATTTGAGGCGGTACACTGGGAGGGTATTGTGAACGCCATCGTTTTTCCGGATCTCACTGACGCTATAGTTCAACTTCGCATTATCTGTGGTCTCCTGTTTATTCCCCACATCCTTGCACAGTTTACTGCCAAGGATGCCGTCTTCGGCTTTTTCGAGGCCGCTGGGCTCAAACCCGCGTGGCTTTTTGTGCGGACTGCGCTGGTCGTTCAGACGCTCGTACTGCTCGGTTTGGTACTGGGAATCTACGTATTCTACGCAGCGTGGCTGGGCGGCATCTTCATGATCTGCGCGGGGTTGGCAGCGTTCAAAGTCTCCAAGGGACGTTGGGTCTGGAACCTGGGTGGTTGCGAGTTTCACATGTTCTGGGGTTTGTGCTGCATCATCGTCGGGCTTCACAGTCAGGCGTAAGGTGTAGGCACATCGAACACCCCGCTCAGGTACTGAGGCAACCGAGCGCGCAGTCAAGTGGTGCAGGCCCGTTCGCGACGACGCCCATCGCCGCTGCGGAGAAGCCGCTGTCAATCTGAAATAAATCCCGGAGTACCGATATGGCAGTCAATATTCCTGACGTGGACGTCGATGTTTTCGCACCGGAGGCGCTGGCCAATCCGTTCGAGAACTATCGAATTTTCCGGGACACCGCGCCGATCGTGCGTCTTCCCAAATATGACCTCTACGTCATGTCGCGGTTTGCGGACGTGCAGGCGGCCCTGAAGAACAACGCATTATTTTCCTCAGGCAGCGGCGTTGCAATGAACGACCTGATGAACAAGGCGATCATGGGCAGCACGCTCTTCACGGATGCCCCTTACCATAGCGAACTGCGTTCGATTGTCAGTCGACCGCTCGCGCCCGCCCGATTGGCCGAGCTCCGCCAGCGCCTGTACAGCCTCGCGGAAGAGCTGGTCGAGAGCCTGGTTGCGAAGGGTGATTTCGATGCCGCGGCCGAACTCGCGCCATTTCTGCCCGTTACAGTGGTCTCTGAACTGGTCGGTCTGCCCGAGGAAGGGCGTGAACGGATGCTCATATGGGCGAGCGCGGTGTTCAACTCCTTTGGTCCAAGGGGCGTTGAGCGAACCGAGGCGGCGTTTCCGATCATGGAAGAGATGGTGACCTATGCACGCAGTTGCACCGCCGATCGCGTGAAACCTGGCAGCTGGGTTGCCAAGCTGTACGAAGCGGCAGAGGCTGGTGAGCTCCGCCCCGAGCAGGTCGGACCGGTCATGGGCGATTATCTCGGCCCGAGCCTCGACACGACCATTCTTGCAACGGGCAGCATGATCGCCCTGTTCGCGCAGCACCCCGACCAGTGGGACAAGCTGCGCGCGAGCCCATCGCAGATCCCTAACGCGATCAACGAAGCCATGCGGCTCGAGGGGCCGGCGCAGGGCTTTACCCGCGTGTTGACGGACGATTTTTCGGTCGAAGATCAACGGCTCAACAAGGGTGATCGGGTCCTTATATTGTTTGCATCCGCGAATCGCGATGAACGGCATTGGGAAGACCCGGAACGGTTCGATATCACGCGCCGAGCCGCCGAGCAGGTGGGCTTCGGCCACGGCATTCACATGTGCATGGGCGCAAACCTCGCCCGACTGGAAATGTCGGCGATACTCTCGGCATTGATACCCCGGGTCGAGCGGTTCGAGCTTCACGATGCAGAGCGCATTTTGAACAACGTCCTGCGCGGTTACAAATCGCTCAAGCTGACCGCGCATGCGGTGAAATAAACTGCCACCGGTCGGCCCGATCCACGGCCTTACCGTGGATCGGGCCGACGAGGTTTCTTACCAACCTTGGCCCGCGAAGGGGTATTCGATGCAAGTGAGCAACCTGACGAAGGGACTTCTGCAGTGAGCGCTGAAAGCCTTTCGGAAACCATCGAGGACCACGCCCTTGAACGCGTGCCGGACGACGCCCGTCAGGGATGGTTGGCCCTGTCATGGAACACGGCAGGCGTGGTGGTTTCGCTGGTGCAGTTGTTCTTCGGCGCGCTGGTGACATTTGTCGCGGGTTTCAAACTCGCGCTTCTGGCCGGCGTCATCGTTGCGATCGTGTGCATCCCGCTGAGCTGGGCCAGCGCCCATGTCGCCTATCGTACGGGCCTCTCCAGCACAGTGCTCTCGCGCTATTTCGCCTTCGGTCGTCGCGGCTCGGTCGTCGCTTCCCTCATTTTCTCTTTTATGATCATCGGCTTTCTCGCGCTTGAGAATGCCCTTCTGTATCGCGGCTTCATATTCTATTTCGAGCTTGCGGACACCGTCACGACCCGTATCGTCATCTACGGACTTATGACGTTGGCCTGGATCCTGCTGACATCATACGGCTTCAAACTGATCGCCAAGGCTTCGTCGGTCACGCTGACACTGTCGTTGGCTGTGCTGGCCTATATCACTTATCTGGTGGTATCCGGAGGCAAGCAGCCCGTTGGTGAACTGCTCTCGTTCGGATCGCAATTTTCCCCGGACGCGTTGCAGCAGATGGGGGCGGGCAGCGAGATGGGCAAATTCATCTTTGCCGTCAACGTCCTGTTCGGAGCCGCCTGTGGCATGGCGCTTTTCGGTGCGGATATTGCCAGATATGCGCGCCGCTCGGTTGATGCCGGCGTGTCGACGACGTTCGGCGTGCTGTCCGTCCTGCTGATGCTCTGCGTTGGCGGGATCATCATGTATGCCGGTGGGCCGGCGCTGGTGGATTATTATGTCAACCACACCGGCATGACGGTGGAGGCGGCGCAGAAGGCGTCTCTGCAAAATCCGGACAGCATCGTTGCTGCGTTCGTCGTCCTGGGCGGCGCGTTTGGGGCAATCCTACTCGTTCTGGCGCAGGGGAAGACACAGGTTCTCAACAATTATAGCGCGTCTCTTTCGCTCTCGAACCTGTTCGACGCGTTGAACCTGAGGATGGGGCGACTGACCTTCGTCATTCTGGCCAACATCATCGCGCTGCTCATGCTCTATGGGCATCTCCTCGAACTGATCGAACTCTGGGTCACGTTCCTCGGTGTCATCGTAACGGCCTTCGCGGGCATCATCGTGGCGGACTATTATGTCGTCAAGGCGTGGCTGGGGAAGGAATCGACGATCGTCCCAGAGACGCCTGAGAACATCAACTGGGCCGGTGTCGTGACCCTGGTCGCTTCGGTCGGCCTTGTGCACTATGTCCTCGCGAAGATCGTGCCGATCGAGGCTGTCATGACCTTGTTCCTGTCGATGATCATCTATCCGATCCTGCGCACCACGGTGCTGAAGCCGAGCCTTCCGCATTCTTCCGCGGCCGTCCTTGAACCTGGCGCGGCGCCCCGGCGGCTTGGTGACGCGGTGGCGATTTCGGATGGCGAAACAGGCTGACCGGCGTCGAAAGCGTCGGTGAATTTCCAGAGACAATAGACCTACCAAGGAGACTAACGATGGCAATCTTGCAACAACTGGCCCAGGCTTTGTCGGCGGGCAGCGTCGAGGTCGTCGACCTGACGCACACGCTGGAGGAACGCACGCCGATCATTCCGCTTCCCGAGCCCAATCATCAGCAATGGCCTTTCCACATGGAAGAGATTTCCCGCTTCGATGAGCGTGGGCCGGACTGGTACTGGAACAACTTCAGCTGCGGCGAGCATACCGGCACGCACTTCGATGCGCCCGTCCACTGGATTTCCGGCCGGCATTACGAGGATGGTGCGGTCGACACGATTCCCGTGAAGCGGTTCATCGCTCCCGCCTGCGTCATCGACATTACCGATCGCGTCCATGAAGACTATCTCACCACCGTCGAGGACATCGAGAAGTGGGAAGCCGAACATGGCCGCATCCCCGCAGGATCCTGGGCACTGATCCGCACGGGTTGGGCATCGCGCAACTATACCGACGCATTTCTGAACGTCCGTGAAGATGGCGGCCACTGGCCGGGCAACCATCCCGAGGTTGCCAAGTTCCTGGCGAAGGAGCGCGATGTTATCGGTGTGGGAACAGAGCCGGTGGGCACGGACTCAGGGCAGTCCTCCACCTTTGCGGAACCGCTGCCGTGCCACTACAACATGCATGGAAACAACAAGTTCGGCCTGTCGAGCCTGAACAACCTGCACCTCCTGCCGCCTACCGGGGCAATGCTGATCACACCGCCGCTCAAGATCAAGAACGGTTCGGGCAGCCCCTGCCGCGTTCTGGCGCTGGTCGAGCGCTGAGTTGTACCATATCGGCGGCCGTCAGAACTTGCTGGCGGCCGCCGGCTGGATTGACATAAGCAGCAGTGAAAACTGGCAGATTCAGCCGATATTAGACTTCATTCCACCAATATCGTTAAGTCGCCGCTATACGCTTTTCCGACGTCTTTTGCGGGGCGATTCGGGATTGGGAAACATATCCGCGCACTGAGCCAGTTCGCACCGGGTACGACGGATATGCTCCGTCAGCAAATGCGCCGCACCCTCCGTGTCACGCTGCCTTATGGCATCGACCATGAGCCTGTGTTCTGCATGTATGATCCAGTTGCGTTCGCGACCCAGCAGGCTGGTGAACGCGCGGCGATAGTGCTGCGTCGTGTTCCAGAAGCGCTCGATCATCGCGAGCAACTGCTTCATTCCAGCGTCCGCATAGGACGCCAGATGAAACATGCGATCCAGTTTGAGGAAGGTTTCGGTGTCCGTTGATGCGGCCATGTCTTCAACCAGCCGCTCGAGCAGATCTATGTGTTCGTCGGTCATGTTAGGGATTGATTGCGCCAGGGCCAGGGGCTCCAGCCGTTCCCTGATCATGTAGATTTCGAGGCATTCCGCCAGGTCGACCCTCGCCACCCAGGCGCCGCTGCTCGGTTTCAGCACGACGAGCCCGTCACTCTCCAACCGGCCGAGCGCGACGCGCACGGGAATCCGGCTTACCGAGAAGCGGGCGGCGAGCTCTTCCTGACCGATACGGCTGCCAGGGGGCAGTTCACCCGCGAGGATCAGCGCGCGTATGCCTTCCGTAACGCGGTCGGTGGTAAGCGACGTCTCATGCGTGCTGGTTTCCGCGGGTGCTGTCCTGTCGATCGTCTCCACTCCTCAGGCGGCCGGATCGGCAGGGTGCCACAACCGTCGGGTGGTAGTCGACTCATAGCCCTTGCCTCCCGGAAAGCTCACCAACTCCAGTTGCATATCCCAGGGCGTGAGGAAATAGACCCATGTCTGCCCCCCGCTGGGCCCCGTGGCGCGGACGGTCGGCTCGCCCAGAATGCGCAGCCCGTGCCGCTTCAGATGCGCCAGCGCGAGATCGAAGTCATCGACGTAGAAGGCGAGATGATGGCCGCCGACATCGCAATTGCGGGGCGGCACCGCGTTCCGGCCGTCCCCGTCATATTCGAAAATCTCGAAATTGGGGCCAAAGCCGCATCGGAAGAAGCGCAACTCGCGCACGCGGGTGCGGGCGGGAACATTGAGGTGATGGACCATCCAATCGCCCTCGGCATCCTCGATCGGTCCGAGTGAATAGAAATATTCGCATCCGATCACGTCGACGAAGAAGCGCGTGGCCTCTTCAAGGTCCGGTACCGTGAACCCGATATGCTCCACGCCCCTCAGCCCCGGAAGCCCGCCGCGATGTTCCATGAATGTCTCCAATTGGATTCTATTCATGGAAAATTGTGCAAAATCGATGGATCAGTCAAGAAAAAATGCCAAGATAGGATCCAATCATTGACATTTCCCCGCCGCCATGGTTGTTCGGCTGCGCAAGATGACCGGATAGGATACACCGTGAACGCAATCATCACTGAGCCTTTGCAGCCGATCACTCCATGGGTGTCGCTGGCCACCAATTCCGCCGCGTGGGCAGCTGCTGATCCCAAGCTGCTCGACTCGATGTTGACGTCGATGGTGCTGATCCGCGCGTTCGAGGAGAAGGTGCTGGAACTGGCGGGGCAGGGCCTTGTCCACGGCCCCGCCCATTCTGCGATCGGGCAGGAAGGGGGCGCCGTCGGATCGGTGCTTGCCATGCGCGGTTCCGACCAGATCAACGGTTCGCATCGCGCGCACCACCAGTTCCTGGCGAAAGCGCTGCATTATGTCGCGCCGCAGGGACTGGAATCCGCGGCTCCGTTCGGCGATGACGTCAGGACGATCGCTGATCGCACGATGTCCGAAATCCTCGGGCTGGCGCGTGGCTATTGCAAGGGCCGGGGCGGCTCCATGCACCTGCGCTGGGCGGAATCGGGCAACCTTGGCACCAATGCGATTGTCGGTGGCGGCGTTCCGGGAGCGGCGGGTGCCGCCTGGGCGCACAAGCGCGCTGGCACCGGTGATGTGGCCTTCACCTATTTCGGCGACGGCGCGGTCAACATCGGGTCCGTGCTGGAAACGATGAACCTGGCGGCGGCGTGGAAGCTGCCGCTGTGTTTCTTCATCGAAAACAACCGCTATGCGGTTTCGACCACGGTGGAGGAGGCGACCGCTGAGCCGAGGCTGTCCTCGCGCGGGCTGGCTTTCGGCATCCCCGCCTGGAAAGTCGATGGCATGGATCCGCTCGCTGTATATCTGGCGTCCGAAGCGGCGGTGAAGGCGATGCGCGCGGGCGAAGGTCCGACCATCATCGAAGTCGACGTCTATCGCTATTTTCACCAGAACGGGCCACTGCCCGGCAGCGCCTTCGGATATCGGAGCAAGGATGAGGAAAAGGCCTGGCGCGCGCGCGATCCCATTGACCGGGTCGCGGCGGAAATGGCGGCTCGCCAGCTGATCGGCGATGAGCAGGTTGCTTCGCTGAGGGCGCGCGCCGCGGCGCTGATGGAAGAGACGGCAGCCGAGCTGGTCGAGCAGCATGAAGGGAAACGGCGCATTATCCCGTCGCTGTGGCCTTCTCCCGATTTCCGTGACTTCGGTGTGCGCGGCGACCTGTCCGAACTGCAGGATGTCCGCTATGTGGAGCAGGAGGAGTTTACCGGCGAGATCACCGAGAGCCGCTTCGTCGACGTTGTTGCCGACGTGATGGAACGGCGCATGCGGGAGGATGACGGCATCGTCGTCATGGGTGAGGACGTGCACCGCCTGAAGGGCGGCACGAATGGCGCCACCCGCGGATTGTCCAGCAGTTTCCCTGATCGGGTTCTGGGCACGCCGATCGCCGAGAACGCCTTTGTCGGCCTGGCGGGCGGGATCGCGATGGACGGCCGCTTCGTGCCCGTGGTCGAATTCATGTATCCCGATTTCATGTGGGTGGCCGCTGACCAGGTGTTCAACCAGATCGGCAAGGCGCGCCACATGTTCGGCGGGGACGGCGAAGTGCCCCTCGTGCTCCGCACCAAGGTTGCCATGGGCACCGGCTACGGGTCGCAGCATTCGATGGATCCAGCCGGCATCTTCGCCACGGCGCCGGGCTGGCGGATCGTCGCCGCCTCCACGCCTTATGATTATGTGGGCCTGATGAACAGCGCGCTGCGGTGCAAGGATCCGGTGCTGGTGCTCGAGCATGTCGACCTGTACAACAGCAAGGGCCCCGCGCCGGTGGGCGACCTCGACTATTTCATCCCGCTGGGCAAGGCGAAGCGGGTGCGGACGGGTCAGCATCTGACCGTCCTGACCTATCTGGCGATGGTGCGGCCAGTGCTGGAGGCGGTGGAGAAGCTGGGCATCGATGCCGATGTGATCGACCTGCGGAGTCTGGACCGGGCTGGGGTCGACTGGGCCCTGATCGAGCAGTCGATCGACAAGACGGGCAACGTCCTGATCGTGGAGCAGGGCGCGAACGGCACCTCCTATGGCGGCTGGCTGGCCGCTGAAATCCAGAACCGCTGCTTCGACATGCTCGACCAGCCGGTCCAGCGCGTGCACGGGAGCGAAGCGTCGCCCAGCATTTCCAAGGTGCTGGAATCCGCGGCCTTTGCCGGACCGGAAGATATCGAGGCTGGGCTGCGCCTGGCAATGGCCGGCCAGGGCCGGCCCCTGGCCTGAACGCGCGAGGAATAGCAATGCCACATACGATCGTGATGCCGGCCTTGTCCGCCGGCATGGAAGAAGCGACCATCGCGCGCTGGCTGAAATCCGTTGGGGATGCGGTTGCCGTCGGTGAAGTCATCGCCGAAATCGAAACCGACAAGGCGACCATGGAGCTGGAGGCGGAGCGGGCCGGTACGATTGGCAGGCTCGTTGCCGCCGAGGGAGCGACGGTTGCTCTCAACGCACCCATCGCCCTGCTGCTCGCCGAGGGTGAACAAGCGGACGATCTCGGCGCCGACGCGGTAGAGGTCGCCGGGGACGAAAAGGCCCCTGCTCAACAGGCACCCGCCCAACCGGCTTCTGTCGCGAAGCAGGTGTCTGCCGCAGCAGGATCGTCCACGGATGGGCTGGCGCATCGTCGCAGTCCCGCTTCCCCGCTCGCCCGCCGGCTTGCCCAGGAAAAGGGCGTGGAGATTGAAAGCCTGAAAGGCAGCGGGCCGCGGGGTCGCGTCGTGCGGGTGGACATAGAGGCCGCAGCCGCAGCGCGTCCGGAGCCGGCCCGCGCATCCGCGGCTGACGTGGCGCCGTCGTCGAGCCCGACACGGGCACGCCCGGCGGCACCGGTCGACCAGCCTCATGACGAAATACCACTGACCAACATCAGGAAGGTGATTGCTCGCCGGCTGACCGAAGCGAAATCAACGATCCCGCATTTCTACCTGGAGGCGGATTGCGAGATCGATGCGCTTCTCGATCTGCGGGAAACGCTCAATTCGCAAGGCGAGGGGCAGTACAAGCTTTCGGTCAACGATTTCGTGATCAAGGCTGCCGCGCTGGCGCTTCGTCAGGTCCCGGAGGCGAATACGGCCTGGACCGACGATGCGATCCTTCAATTCCACAATGTCGACGTCTCTGTCGCGGTTGCGACCGATGGCGGCTTGATCACGCCGATCGTCAAACAGGCCGATCGCGCCGGACTCGCCAGCATCTCGGCAGAGGTCAAGGCACTGGCGGCGCGCGCCCGCGACGGTCTCCTTCAGCCTGCGGAATATCAGGGTGGAAGCTTCACGATTTCCAATCTGGGCATGTTCGGCGTGAAGGCTTTTTCCGCGATCATCAATCCGCCGCAAAGCTGCATTCTGGCAGTGGGGGCTGCCGAGCGCCGGCCGGTCGTCCGGGGCGACGCCTGCGTGCCGGCGACCGTCATGTCCTGCACATTGTCCGTCGATCACAGGGCCGTCGATGGCGCTGTTGGTGCGCGATACCTGGCCGCGTTCAAGGCGCTCATCGAGCAGCCCTTGCGCCTGATGCTCTGATAGGAGGTTTTCCATGACTTTGCCTTTAAGGGATCCGTCCCTCCTGAAAGATCAGTGCTTGATCGGTGGTGCATGGATCGGTTCACCCGAAATCGACGTGACCGACCCGGCCAGCGGCGCGAAAATTGCCGCTGTGCCGAACTATGGCGCGGATGAGACACGGCAGGCCATCGAGGCCGCAGAGGCTGCGCTTCCCGGCTGGCGGGAACGGACTGCGGCACAGCGTTCGCAGATTCTGCGGCGCTGGTATCAGGCGATACTTGATGCCGCCGACGATCTGGCGCTGATCCTGAGCAGCGA
This sequence comes from Sphingobium sp. LMC3-1-1.1, assembly GCF_040676285.1. Classification (NCBI taxonomy): domain Bacteria; kingdom Pseudomonadati; phylum Pseudomonadota; class Alphaproteobacteria; order Sphingomonadales; family Sphingobiaceae; genus Sphingobium; species Sphingobium sp. LMC3-1-1.1. Next base: position 18,659 of record NZ_JBEGHQ010000011.1, read on the forward strand.
GCAGGGCAAGCCGATTGCCGAAGCACGCGGTGAGATAATCTACGCCGCCAGCTTCATCGAATGGTTCGCGGAAGAAGCCAAGCGCACCTATGGCGAGGTGATCCCCAGCCCACGCACGGACGCGCGGATCGTGGTGATCCAGCAGCCGGTCGGTGTCACGGCTGCGATCACGCCATGGAATTTCCCGGCTGCGATGATCACGCGCAAGGCGGGGCCGGCGCTCGCCGCTGGATGTACCATGGTGTTGAAGCCCGCCATGCAGACGCCGTTGACGGCTCTGGCCCTGGCTGCCCTGGCCGAGCGCAGCGGCGTGCCCGACGGCGTTCTCAATGTCGTGACCGGGCGGTCGCGCGAGATTGGCGGCGAACTGACGTCCAACCCGACCGTGCGCAAGATAAGCTTCACGGGATCGACCGAGGTCGGCCGCCTGTTGATGGAGCAAAGTGCCGCGACGGTGAAGAAGATGTCGATGGAACTGGGCGGCAACGCGCCTTTCATCGTGTTCGATGACGCGGACATCGATGCGGCGGTCGAGGGCGCTATGCTGTCGAAATACCGGAACAGCGGCCAGACCTGCGTCTGCGTCAATCGCATCTATGTGCAGCGAGCGGTGGCCGACGCATTCATCGAGAAGCTGGCCAAGGCTGTCACGGGCTTGCGCGTTGGCCGCGGAACCGATGAAGACGTGACGCAAGGTCCGCTGATCGACAACGCTGCAGTCGTCAAGGTCGAAGAGCATGTCGCCGATGCGGTGGCGAAGGGCGCCAGGCTGGTCGTGGGCGGCAAGAGGCACGCGCTGGGCGGAAGCTTCTTCGAGCCGACCGTGCTGGCGGGCTGTTCCACCGAGATGCTTGTGGCGCATGAGGAAACCTTCGGACCTGTGGCTTCCATCTTCCTGTTCGATAAGGAGGATGAGGCTGTCCAGTTGGCCAACGCCAGCGAGTTCGGACTGGCCGGCTATTTTTACAGTCGCGACCTTGGTCGGGTGTGGCGCGTCGCCGAAGCGCTTGAATGCGGGATGGTCGGCATCAACACCGGCCTGATTTCGAACGAGGTGGCGCCGTTCGGTGGAATCAAGCAGTCCGGCGTCGGGCGAGAGGGTTCATCGCACGGGATCGCGGACTATCTCGAACTCAAATATCTGTGCATGGCCGGCATCTAGTCCTGCCCTGTCATTCGGTGAAGACGCAGGCCGGAACTAAGCTGTGCTGCGATCCAGTTCGGCCGAGCGGAGGGGCACGCTGCTCCTCCGTTCGGTCGAACCGGTTGACCGGACAACCCGCCGCTCGATTCCCGGCACCCCAATTCAACAGGAGTTACTCATGAGTGTGATCACCCTTGATCAGGCGAATACCATCATCGCCGCTGCCTTTGCCAAGGGCAAGGAGCTGAACCTCAAGCCGCTGTCGATCGCGGTGCTGTGCCCGGGCGGCCATCTGATCGCCTTCCAGCGCGCCGATGGCGCTTCGACGCTGCGTCCGCAGATTGCTACCGGCAAGGCTTCGGGTGCGCTCGCGCTCGGCATCAACTCGCGGGCAATCGCTGACATGGCTGCTGAGCGTCCGAGCTTTGTCGCTTCGCTGGGCCCCATTGCAGCGGCAGGCATCATTCCGGCGGCGGGCGGCGTCATCGTCAAGGATGCTGCCGGCAAGATCGTGGGCGCCGTCGGCATCACCGGCGACACGTCCGACAATGACGAGGCGGCGGCGCTCGCGGGTATTGCAGCGGCCGGTCTGGTCGCACAGGGCTGATACTAGCCACGCGGCAGTCCACAGGACTGCCGCCAAACTGTCCATGCTTCGGCTGTCGCCCGGCAGCTATGTGGAAGAACCGCTTTGTTGGAGCAGGGTCGATCTGATTAATCAGACCGACCCTGCTCCACATTGATTCCGGGCGACCGACACCTGCCGCTGATCGGGAAATGGTTCAGGCCGAATATTCGCCCACTTCTTTGAGCGGGACGCTGTGATTGGCGAGCTGTGCCTGGTCGAGCAGTGCGCCGGAAATGACATGGGCTCTGCCCTGGACATAATCCTTGACCGCATTGACGCAGTCGAGCGCGATGAGCC